>CAZCXU010000005.1:0-60467 GCA_964502885.1 uncultured Gammaproteobacteria bacterium | reverse complement strand
ACAAGCATCCTGCAGCGGGTGGGCTTACGCCGCATCACTATCCAGGAAAGGCTGTGAGCCTTGAACCACCTCAGATTAACTGTTAATATTTCGCAGCATGGCGACAAAATCTGACTACACAGCTTCTTCAATCCAAATCCTCGAAGGGTTAGAACCAGTTCGCAAACGCCCGGGGATGTACATCGGCTCCACCGACACCAAAGGCTTGCACCACCTGGTTACCGAAATCGTCGACAACTCTGTTGATGAAGCTCTTGCCGGATATGCCAAACACATTTGGGTTACTCTTTACAAAAACGGCTCAGTTTCAATTCAGGACGATGGCCGCGGCATCCCGGTAGATATCCACCCCGTTGCCAAAGTTTCTGCACTTGAACTCACCATGACCAAACTACATGCAGGTGGAAAATTCTCCGAAAGCGCCTACAAAGTCTCCGGCGGTCTGCACGGAGTCGGTGCCTCAGTCGTCAACGCCCTATCCGACTATGTCCGCGTCGAAGTCCGCCGTGATCACAAAGTGCATTTCCAGGAATACCGCCGCGGCGTACCCCAAGCCCCAGTAGCAATCACCAAAACCCCACTCTCCAAAGATCTTTCTGAAACAGGCACTTTCACCATTTTCCAACCAGATCCGACCATGTTCACCACTGTCGAATTTGACCCCAAAACTGTCGAAAGTTCCATTCGAAACCGGGCATATCTTATCGCCGGACTCCATTTTTACATGACCGATGAGCGCACCGGCGTCACCCGTCAATATTACTTTGAAGGCGGTATTCGTTCCCTAGTTACTCATTTAAATCGTGACAAAAAGGTTTTGCACGAACCCATCTACATAAAAAAGGACATCGAACACGCCCAGATCGAAGTTGCCGTTCAATACAATGACGGCTTCACAGAAAATCTTCAGTCATTTGTAAATGTAGTTGCCACTACCGACGGCGGTACCCATGAAACTGGCTTCAAAATGGCTTTGACCAGAAGTATCAACGACTACGCGCGAAAAATTGGCGCTATCAAAGAAAATGATTCTGGTCTTACTGGGGAAGACATGCGCGAAGGTTTGACAGCAATCGTATACGCCAAACTTCCCACCCAGACAATCCAATTTGAATCACAGACCAAGGCCAAACTAAACAACCCCGAAGTACAGGGCTATGTAAACACCGTGGTCAAAGAGGGTCTGGATACTTTCTTTGAGGAAAATCCCTCAGAGGGTCGTCGCATAGTAGAAAAAGTCTTGCTAGCAGCCCGTGCCCGTTTGGCCGCCCGCGCCGCCAAAGATGCAGTTCTCCGAAAAGGCGCACTTGAGGGCATGACATTACCTGGAAAATTGGCTGACTGCCAGAGCCGTGACGCCACGCTTTCCGAAATATACATTGTTGAGGGTGACTCCGCCGGTGGTTCGGCAAAGCAGGGGAGAGACCGCAAGTTCCAAGCCATCCTTCCACTTCGCGGAAAAGTCCTAAACACCGAAAGAGCCCAACTCGACAAAATTATTTCCTATGAAGAACTCAAAGCTCTGACAATTGCTTTGGGCATGGGAATAGGCGACACCATCAATCCTGAAAAACTCCGCTACCACCGCGTTATCATCATGACCGATGCCGACGTAGACGGTGCTCACATCAGCACCCTCTTGATGACATTCTTCTTCCGCCACCTGCCATACATTATTGAAAATGGGCATCTGTATGTTGCCATGCCCCCGTTATACAAAATCGAAATCGCCCGCAAAGCCTATTATGTCTACACTGATTCCGAAAAAGACGAGTTGCTGTCAAAGCATTCGGGCGAAAAATTCTCCATCCAGCGCTACAAGGGTTTAGGTGAAATGAACCCCGAACAGTTATGGGAAACCACCATGAACCCCGTCAACCGTACTCTCAAAAAAGTTGAAATTGCTGACGCCGCCAATGCCGATCGCGTTTTCTCCATGCTTATGGGCAACGAAGTCCCCCCACGGAAGAAGTTCATCACCACCCACGCCAAAACCGCAACGCTAGACATCTAAATTACGCTGTAGCACAAGACTATTCATTCATTTCATCCAGCCTTTTCATTACTTCAAGTTTGCGGATTCTAATGGCTTCGGCTACATCTTTAGCTTCCGCAACCCCCAACAGATCAGTCAGTTCTTTATCATCATCCCAACCAAGCCCTAAGTAGAACAGATAGTTATAATATTCCTCCGGCTGATGCTTCACCAGCTTTGACATATCAGTCTTTCCACCATCTACGAGCCACTGCTTTCTTTGCGCAAAAGTTTTCCTTTCCTGAACCGGCAATTGCATTTCCAGATACCAGCATTCCCTAGCAACTTCGGCCGACAAACAGCGGGTATCACTCGTTGGCTGAGATTCTATTCTGGATATTGCCGCGCGATGACACTCTAGCCACTGTTCTGGATACTCAGTTTTCATCCACAATTGCAACACTTGCCTATAAGCCAAAGCCAAAGAGTTATCATTAAACGTCATTCCTCGCAAAGTAATCCCGGCATCATGAAAAATGTTTCCCACACGCATTATCCATCGAAAATCCCCACCCAACTCCACTCCGAAAATCTTCAAATTATCCTGGAGGCTCCTGGGACCAAAACTCCGTCCCACTCCGGCCACTCCAATTAATGATTTTCCCGCAGCTTCCACCCCCAATCCATCCAGTATCACCCCATCGATATACTGCCTCTTTATCTCCCCAGCCAATTTGCCCAGAGAATATTCCACTCCTGCAATTCTCCACTTCTTCACAATATCCGCCGCAAACCCCAGCATCCCCACATGTCCAGCAGTCAGGTTGTATACCTCCTCAAACACCTCTTTATCAGTAAAAATTTCCTGCGCTGCTTTCTTATCCAAATTGCCTATCCGCACTGTTTCCAATCTTCTTCTTACCGGAGGCTTCATATACACACCGGCCGAGCCTTCGGCAATAATCAGTAAATCTCTCGATACTATAGCGTTACCTGCCATCCCTTCAAAAATCCACTCTCGTGTCTTTTGCGTCAAGTTATCCAAACCGCAAATTCCCAAAACCAATTTCTTACCCCTCCCGGATTCCATGCTCACGATTTCCTCAAACAGTCTATTTGCCCAGTCCGCTTTTTCCTCACTCGAGTAATCTTTTGTAATTACTTTTGCCTCCGTCAACATCTCTAGCGCTTTCTCCCTCGTCTCACCCTTTTCCATTCCATATATTATTTTTTCTACTACCAACAGCTTATCAGCATCCATTCGCTCCACAGCCTCTTTATCCTCATCTACAAAGTCTACCAAGACATGATTCCGCTTCTGACCCTCCAATCGTTTGTCGATCTCTCTTACTAGAGTGGTTTTTCCTGACCCGGCACATCCCGTAAAAAACAAAACTCCTGCAGCAGTATTTCTCTCGCCAAAGCGCCGAACTATCCCCAATGCATTTCCGATTTCAAATTCCCGACCAACAAAAAATAAGTCCTCGTTTACGCCTGTATTTTCGGCCTCTTTTGGCATACGTCTACTCAATAGTAATCCTAAAAGGTAAAATAGCATGACAAATTATGACGTCATTCTCGACCCATCCTCTTGTCACCTTTAACTATTCCCTGGAAATGGAAGCTCGCCGAATTATCTATTTGGCTTCGCGTTTACCTTCAAATGCTCTTCAGGAACGTGGCTTTATCATCCTTCCGTTTTTGCCCAAGAAATCTTCCACTCCGGTTATTTATTTCCCAGATCTGGCCTACCACACCATTCCCAACTTCTGGCCGGAAACAGGAAAACTCAAATGGGAAACCCCAATCCAGGCGCCACCCAAACTCATATCCCAAGTCGCCAGTTTGCTCCGCCCAAAAGCAGATTTCAAAAAACACAGTCTTTTAACTCACAAATTACAAAAAGAGTGGGGGAGAGTGGAACCAACTTTTTGGTCAACGCTCAAAAACATCTCTCCAATATTTCCCAACCACCTAAAAACTATCAATGTCTACACCAGCGACTACGGTCCGCTTTCTACCTTCAGCCTCGCCAAACCAGGCACCACAGACATCACTATTTACCTCAGAAGCGACGCGGCAATCAGCGATCTTATCTGGTCAATACTTACCTGTATTTTCCGGCCGCATATGGAATCTGCCGGGTTTTCCTGGCGTGATTGCCAAATTTCCATCGATTTTCTTCTGCACTTTACAAACCTGAACTGTGGCATTAAATATACCTCTTCCGTAATGCAATGCCTTGACTCTCCATACCCCGCGGATCTCCGCCTCGCCAGTCAGCGTTTTATAAAAAAACTCCACATGCCCAATCCCAACCAGCATTGGTCCATCTCTGGTCACACCATTTATTATGCAAATCAACCCATTAACAATCTTTCCCTGTCCGAATCTCAGCTCCTCAACTTCCTAGTCGATCACAAAGACCAATCTTTATCCTACGACACCATTGCCAACCATCTCTGGCCAAATCAGCCGGAAATCACCAATTCCGCCATTACCAAAAAGGTTGAACGACTGCGCCGTAAGTTGGCTAATCAGGGCATTCCCCGCAAAGTCATCCAGGCCCACCGCGGCACAGGCTATCTGTTGATATCTTGATAAAAATTGGCAAACAAACGCTTCCCGCTACTGATAATTTTCCAGTTCGTCAGCAAAGTGTGCACATATTCCCGAAGCCCCAGACACCCTTATCTCCTCACCCAAATCTCCATGTTTTGAATATCTACCGCTTACCATATGCAAAAAATTCATAGACACCAGCGTCACACATACCAACCTCATTTGCTCTGCTAATACAGACTCAACCCCCTCTGCTTTCAATCTGTTATCTAAAAGTTTCGCCGCACTTGCTTGCAGTCTGCACCCGCTACATTCCGGATAAGTAGCCACCGCTCGGATTGCCATACCATTTTCGCACTCGAAAAAACTTGTCATCGTGTTCCACATTAAACACCGTGCCATCCGACACTGCTTGTCGGAAACCTGACATTCCCTGACATACTCATGTTAGTATATATTGCCTCATAATGCGATAATGTCCTAATGGACAGCTCCGGTTTTGTCTCAGAACAAAACTATCCGCAGACCTACCGTCAGGATATCGTCTCAAAAATCTGTACAGGTGTTGAAAATGGCGAATCCATTTCGCTGATCGGCGTCAAAGACAACTGCAAAATCAACACACTGCGTTTTATCTGTACCCGCCCCGATATTCAAAAACTCTACCTGGGCTCAAAAGTTCAGAATTTCCGCTGGATCTTTATAAATGTTGATGAGATTACCGAAATTTCACTCTCGGGTTTTTATCATCTTATCGGAGCTAATCTCGCAAAACATTTTCCGAGACAGGTAGGGGATTGGCACTACCTGTCTAACCAAGCTCAAATGTCACCAGCCATGCTGATCAAGGCGGTGGAGGCAGATATTCAGGAAATTATTTCAAATTCCCACCAGACCCTGGTATTCGCGTTCAATAATTTCGATCTGGTCAGGAAATTGGATCTGGAAATTATTTACCACCATCTCGTAGCTATTAGACAATCGGCCCCACTCCCAGTCCAATATATATTTTCCGGCACCAGACCATTCACCTCTCCGCACTTTCTGTTTCAAAAAATTGTCTGGATGACACCATTCTCCGGAATCGATGCCACAGAGTTAGTCTCACGCCACGAAAGTGGCTACCACATCAATCTGACACAAAAACAAAGAGACGAAATCGTCAGTTTATCCGGAGGACACGCCGGTACCATCAAATTTCTGGTACAAAACCTGGCTTCATCCGCCAAAACTAATCCGGCAGAAAACCTGGACTTTCAATGTCACCGCATTCTGTCACAATTTACTGACTTGGAAAAAGCCAAACTAAAGGCCAACCATGCCGACTCCTTACTCCAAAATCTAGGTATCCAGGTTCGCATCAAGGAAAATAAGGTTCAGATATTTTCCTCTCTCCTGAAAAATTATCTGGACCGCAACACCCTATTCGTTCCCACTCTTTGCTACGACGGAGAACTGGACGAAATATACCACCTTGGATACGGACTCAAAAAAACACTGGCCAATAAAGAGTTCAGAATCCTTAAATTGTTAATAACTAATCCGGGAAAAGTCCTCAGTCGCGAAGAAATTATGGACACCATCTGGGACGCTGAAACCGTACCGTCTGATTGGGCTCTGGACAAACAAATATCCCGCCTGCGCCAAAAAATTGGCAAAGAAAATCTTTGTGTCCGCCGCGGACAGGGAATTTACCTAAAATGCTCATGATCTCCCCGGGCTCACACCCCAGCTCTATGCGAAAGGGGATAAACAAGGTTGCTGCTTGCATCAATCCCTTCTGGTAGACTAAAATCCTAACCTAGCATGAATCTTCTTCACGACATACCTGCTGGCGACGCCAACAAACACCTCAATGTCATAGTCGAAATCCCGGTTGGTTCTCAGATCAAATACGAATACGATAAAGATCTGCAGATCATCAAAGCTGACCGTTTTCTTTACACCGCTTTCACTTATCCTTTCAACTATGGCTTCATCCCGGGCACCTGGAGTGAAGATGAGGATCCGATAGATATCGTTGTGGTAAGTAGCGTTCCCGTCTCCACAGGTACTCTCATTGAATGCCGTCTTATTGGTATGCTGGCCACCGAAGACGAAGAAGGGGTAGACGCCAAGCTTATTGCTCTTCCCAAAGTAAAAGTTGACCCCTCATTCAAAGACGTCGAAGATATTGACCAGTTGCCCGAATTCTTACGAAACAAGATCAAGCACTTCTACGAAAACTACAAGAGTATCGAGCCCGGCAAATGGGTAAAAGTTACCGGATTTTTACCTCGCGCCGAATCCATTAAGACAGTGGAAGAATCCATCAAACGCTACCAGAACCACTTTTCAAAAATTAGTTAAATTTAAAATAAACTTTTTGACAGAAAAACAATATTCTTTTTGGAATTATCCAAAGTCGACACATTACATCTATCAACCATGACTGAACTAGTCGACAGTCCAAATAATAGTAAAAACATTGAAAAAAAACTCAGGAAACCAAAGGTGCTCTTAGTAATGGAATTAGCGTCATAAATTTTTTCAAAACGCTACCTTCAAATTATGATGAGGAAGTAGGTGGACATCTGAGAAAACCAATCTCTGCGAATAGATATTCACGCCTCGAACTTCTTTCACACCTAGTTGGACTACAGCAAACTCCTGACGAAAACTTTTTATTTGAAAATTTCATAATGGAGAAGCATGGGGATGCACAAGCAATTCGCTTTACAACAAAAGATGACCATGGAAGTCTTACAATTGTAAATGTTTCGACATTTCTCAGAGAAAATCAAAGCGATCCACAATCACAAACTCGCTTTCTAGTATTTGATAGCTTTAATATTTCCACATCTCAAGGAGATAAAACCACACTCACTTATAATCCAGGTTCAAAGTTTGGTTTTTTCTATTTGACACACTACCAACACTTTCCGCACACACCCGATGGCTCCTTAACTGAAGTTCGGGAACATACATCGCAATGCCTCTGCGTTGGAGAGATTACTGAACTGAACAAAATAATAACCCCCGATATTGAATATAGCAATGAGTTGAATGCCGCCGAACTGCAAAAACTGGGAATAGAAATGCTGAACTTTTTTATGAATTTGGGCAATGATTACCTATGGATCAAACAATATTTGACAGAACCATGGGATTATCTCTCTGACATTGAAATTTTAAGCGGGGTATTGAATAGAGATAAGTCAACATGTATATCAGCAGAACAGATTCAACACATTTATCAGAGTAACAACCCGTTAAGTTTTCAGGAAGTTTTTCAATTTGATCCAAATGATCAGAAAAAAAATAGTTTGAGATATTTCACTTATTTACCATCAAGACAAGGTCCCCCCATAAGATTTGTCAGATCTGAAGTAATCGTTAAAAAGGATATAACAGCTGACGGAAAATTGAAAGTTATCGTTGAGTTAGACAGGGGAATACCTGTGAAAAAAGATACTAAATTTGTTGATGAGAGGTATGAGAAAATCACCCTAGAGCATTATCCTGATCAGCAAAGTGGCCTTTACAAAAAAAGTGTACCTGCCGCAACAACCGGAAGAAAGGGAGAAAACCCCTTAGTCAGCTTCTCAGATAGTTCTTTTATTATGGGAGAAATAATGGCCGCAAACTATGATGATGTGCAGACATAATCAATAATTATTTGAGTCAATATTTTTACATCCTTCAAGGTCTAATTATATTAACATATTGAAATTATTTATTGCATCGCCACCTCCAATTCCCCTTGTCTTGACCTCAAAAAAAGCGTAATATAGCGCAGTGCCAGAAGTACCAGAAACAAACGATATCGGTCGAATTTTTCCCATTGAAATCACTGCAGAAATGCAGAAGAACTTCCTGGATTACGCCATGTCAGTCATCGTCGCCCGCGCGCTTCCGGACGTTCGTGACGGACTGAAACCGGTACACAGACGCATCCTGTTTGCCATGCACGACATGGGTTTGCGCTCGAATAGCAAACACACCAAATCCGCAAAAATCGTCGGTGAAGTCTTAGGTAAATACCACCCTCACGGCGATTCTTCTGTCTACGATGCCCTGGTTCGTCTTGCTCAGGAGTTCTCCATGCGCTACCCGCTCGTTGATGGCCAGGGAAATTTTGGCTCCATCGACGGAGACTCTCCCGCCGCCATGCGTTATACCGAGGCCAAGTTAGCCAAAATTTCCGATGAGATGATGACAGACATAGATAAAGAAACAGTAGATACTGTAGACAATTTCGACGCCACCCTTAAAGAGCCCGTTTTCCTCCCCGCCAAACTTCCCAATTTACTTCTCATGGGCAGTGAAGGTATCGCCGTCGGCATGGCCACAAAGATTCCCCCACACAACCTCGGAGAAGTTATCGACGCCGTTTCCCACCTCATCGACAACCCCGAAGCCACAGTGACCGACCTCATGCAGTTTGTCAAAGGCCCGGATTTCCCCACCTACGGCAGCATTTACGATGCCAAGGCAATTGCCGAAGTGTATGCCACCGGCCGCGGCCGCATAATTGTTCGCGGCAAAGCCGAAATCGAGGAAACCAAATCCGGCAAATCCCAAATCATCATTACCGAATTGCCGTACCAGGTAAACAAAGCTGAATTAGTTTCCCGCATCGCCGATCTGGTTCACGAAAAAAAGATTGAAGGCATCTCAGACCTGCGCGATGAATCTGACCGTCACGGTATTCGTATCGCCGTTGAACTCAAACGGGATGCCAAACCTAAAGCCCTGCTAAACAACATCTACAAGCACACCGCTCTGCAGACGTCTTTTCCGGCAAACTTTGTCGCTTTGGTAGATGGTACGCCCCAGACTCTCGATCTCAAAACCATCTTGCACGAATACATCAAACATCGTCAATTGATTGTTACCCGTCGTACCGAATACGAACTCAAAGTCGCCAAAGCTCGGGCTCACATTTTAGAAGGGTTAAAAATCGCCCTCGATCATCTGGATGCCATCATCAAGACAATCCGTGAATCTCCGGATTCCGATGTCGCCAAGAAAAACCTCATGGAGCGATTTGGTCTTTCCGAGCTTCAAGCCACCGCCATTCTGGATATGCAGCTGCGAAGACTTGCCGCCCTGGAGCGTAAAAAGATCGAAGATGAATACAAAGCGGTCATGCAGTTGATTTCCGAATTGGAGGATCTGCTGGCTCATCCGGTAAAAATTCTTACTGTCATAAAAACCGAACTGGCCGAACTCAAAGAAAAATTTGGCGATCCCCGCCGCACCAAAGTTTACAAAATGCCTTTGGGAGAATTCTCCGAAGAAGACCTTATCCCATCCGAAGAAACCGTTATCACCATCACTGCCACCGGCTACATCAAAAGACAAAATCCGTCCGTCTTCCGCACTCAGCACAGAGGAGGCAAAGGCGTCACGGGCATGTCCACAAAAGAAGAAGATGACATCGCCCAGATCATCGCCGCAAATACTCATGACGACATTCTTTTCTTTACCAGTACCGGCAGAGTATTCAAGCTCAAAGTTTACGATCTCCCTGAGGGTTCTCGTCAGTCCAAAGGCCAGGCAGTAGTCAATCTCATCAATATCAATCAGGACGAAAAACTGCAAACTGTCGTCACGTTAAACAAGGCCGACCCCACCAAATACCTGCTCATGGTAACTAAAAGAGGCACCATCAAAAAAACCAAGCTCTCAGACTATGACAATATCAGGACATCCGGAATTATTGCTATCAAACTCGAAGCAGGGGACAGTTTGGAATGGGTCAAACCCACCACCGGCTCAGACCAGACGCTCTTAGTATCCTGCGAAGGCAAATCCATTCGCTTCAATGAAGAAGATGTTCGCCCCACCGCCAGAGACACCATGGGGGTCCGCGGCATCGAACTCAAGGCAGGGGATTATGTTGTCGGCATGGAAATTTTCCCCAGCAGCAAAGAAGCTCCCACCGACAAACGCCGCAAAACTTTCGAAGATGTTCTCATCATCACCGAAAATGGCATGGGTAAGCGCACTTCGGTTCGCAATTGGCCGCTCCAAAAACGTGGCGGTCAAGGTGTAAAAGCCGCCCAGCTTACCGACAAGACCGGAAAACTGATTTCCTGTGTCGGCGTAGACGAAACTGTTGATCAGGTAGTTCTGACAAGTAGATCCGCTCAAATAATCAAGCTTCCGCTCAAAAATATTCCCCAGCTCGGCCGCGACACCCAGGGAGTTATCCTCATGCGCTTTAGCAAGAAAGGGGACAGCGTCGCCTCTGTCACCTGTCTGGAAAAGGAAATCGAAACTTCTCCCCAGCAAAAATTGATCTAAATATGGCTATTTCTGAACAACAACGCTATCTCACCGACCTGGCAAACGACGCCCAACTACTGGTTGGTACCGAATATATGCAAAAATTCACAAAAGCAACCGATACTCCTGATGCATCACGATTCCACTGCGTAACTTCCGACCAAATACTACGAGCTTTGGCAGCTGGAATAATGAGTGCACCCGCCAAGACACATTAAACTTAGCCATCCAGATAATAGATTAAATCAACTCACACCTGGCACTTCTGAAGAAGTTCACTACCTACCCCAAAAATACAGAATCAGATAAAACCACAGCGGCGAAGTAATATAAAGGATCGAAATTACATAAAATAATCTGCCTGTATACCTAAATACTCCCGCCTTCTTCAAAAGCCACCAAACTCCCGTTGGGGCAATGAGGGTCAGTAGTTGACAGATATGCATTCCATACCATGACAATACAGATTCACTCCCTTTAATGCTCATATCAAAAAGACCAACGCCATAGTAATCCAAAAAGAAAAACAATCGCAGCTGATAAAAAAACGCCGAAGAAAAAATTGCAACACATAATCCCAACACAACCCAAAACCATTTGGATACCACTCTTTTTTGCATTCCGGATTCAGAATAGCACCCCAGATAAAAAATAAACAACTATTTTCCATTGCACCCGCCTGCCTTCACAAAACCCGCCTTTTTAGCATCATTTTCGCTGCAAAACCATCGATCTCCATAGTACAACTGTACCTTGGTAGCCGCGTACGACTCGCATCCCGGCAATGAATATATCTTAGCGCTTCCTCCCTCACGAATATTCCCCTTTATTAAACATTTTGGCTTTTCCAAATTAGTAATTTGTGTACATTCTTTACCATATATACCCAGCTTGTTACTAGTCGCCCTGGCATGTGCTGATTGAAGTAGGGGAGTAGTGTCATTTTTTATCCCGGATTGCCGATACACCGCCACGCCCTTTTCCACCATTCTTTCATTCACAAAACCATCAGGTGTATATACCAGACTCAGAAGCCGCATATATTTATCCCGATAATTCACTTTTAGATATACCGGCTTTCCCATTACCATTTTTTTCAATTCCTTTTTGGCCTCTTCACCGCCGCAGAGTCCCAGTTCTGGCGCATCCACCCCATCCAGACGAATAAGTTGTCTTTCTTTAGTCTCAAAAGTATCCCCATCAATCACCCTCAATACTTCATACGCCGGAACCGCAGCATTCAGTTTCCAGAATGCTCCCGCCGTAGAAACCATCACAAATCCCGCTACTCCAGCCAATAATTTTTTCTTTTGGGATACCATTCACCCCTTGCCTCCACTTGCACATATATTGTATATTAATTTTTATGTCATGGCCGGTTAAATTTCTCTTCGCCACAATAATTATCTCTCTCGCTGTTCTGGGAGTCACTCGTTTTTCGCCTCCCATTCCCGTATCTTCCGTAGTCACCCAAAAGACTGAGCTTTTCGCTGTTTCCGGCGAAGGTAAAGTCACCGTTGTCCCCGACACCGGCATCATCAATGTAGGCATCAATCTTACCCGCCCCTCAGTAAAATCCGCACAGACCGAAGTCAACACCATCATCAATAAGATTTCCGAAGCCGCCAAAAAACTTACTGTTGAAGCCAAAGATATCAAAACCAGCGATTATTCCATCTATCCTGAATACGACTATCGCACTGGCACTGGCCGCATTACCGGATATCGTGTCTCTGCTTCACTTACCCTCAAAGTCCGCAATCTTGAAAAAATCAATGAAGTTGTAGATGCTGCTACCGCCAATGGCGCCAACACCGTTTCTGGCATTCAATTAACCGTCGATGACGACCGACAAAAACAGCTGTTACAACAAGCCCGCGAGTTAGCCATCAAAGAAGCCAAAACCAAAGCCGAAAGCCTAGCCGCTGCTGCAGGTATTTCACTTGGCCGTATCGTCAATGTACAGGAATCCGGTATGAACACGCCAGTTCCCATGATGTACAAGGTTGCCGAAGCCCGCGGTATGGGCGGGGGAGGCGCAGCTGCAGACACTAACATCGAAGCCGGTTCCACAGACATCAACTCCTCAGTCACCCTCTTCTTCGAAACCAAATAAAGTACAGTTATCACCTCTGGCCTGTCATTCCGGCCAAAACGGAAGAATCCCTCTACTTTTTAATTATTGAACTGCCGTATTTTGAAAACATGAGCTTCTTCGGCAGGGGAGTTTGGTGACAATTTCAATACTTCCGAATTGCCAAAATGAAACTGCTCCAAAACCTTCTTCCAATCCAGATTGTAATAAGCCGCATAAATCATCTTTCCAAAATCTCCGTGTGTTACCAGTAACACTGACCCGGATGGATGCGATGCCTTTACCTTATCCAGAACTCTCCTTCCCCTTATCACCAACTCATCAAATGTTTCTGCCCCTTCTGGATCCAAAAAATAATCCACCGTTTCCGTCTTCAAAAATCTTCCGCCAGACAGTTCTGCTATCTTGCTCTTAGGCTCACCCGTTAACACTCCAAAATCTCTTTCTATTAGATCGGGAATAACTTCCGGCTCTGGCATCCCCAATCTTTCCGCCATTATCTCCGCAGTACGTTTAGCCCGCTGCAATGGCGAGGTAAATATTCGATCAAACTTCAGACCTGTTGCCACCATCATTTCGGCAGCTTCATTAGCCTGAACAAGTCCCTTTTCAGACAACGGCATGTCTCTTCTCCCATTCAAAATTCCATTTACATTATCTAAATCTTGCCCATGCCGTGCCAAATAAATCTCCAGCATCATCCAATAATATCACCACCTTCTGATAAAATCTTTTCGATGCACCGGGCTCTATTTTTAATCTGGACCATTGTCATTCTCTGTATTTACTTTTCCTCGTTAATAGTTCGCCTGTAATGTTTACAGTAGCTATTCTTATCGGCATTTATTCTTACGGAATTTTCGCCTTAGGTTTATTAGGAATTCTCACTCCCTTAAATATCGCCGGGTTTTCACTTTCTTTTCTCCTCATTGCCCTCCTCGCCCACCTGCATTTCCCCCAAATTCCCCGGGTTAATTTATCACGAACTGCCCAAACAATTTTGGGGGTATTGATAATCCAGCAATTGGTCAATCTTCTTCCGGTCTTTGCCCCCGAATTGGGATTTGATGCCCTCTGGTACCATCTCTCTCTCCCAAAAATCTGGCTTCAGGAAGAGCTAATCCGTTTTCTGCCCGGCGCCACCTTTCGCTATTCTGTCATGCCGAAACTCATTGAAACGCTATATGCCGCAGTGCTCTCAGCCGGCCTGGCCTTTCTCCCCAAGCTAATGCATTTTATTTTCGGCCAACTCTCACTCATTCTTACATATCAACTCGCCCGCAAATTCTTAAACACAAAGTACTCGCTATTTGCTGTTCTTATCTTTTCTTCAAACTTAGTTTTTTCCTGGCTGTCCGGCAGCGCCTATGTAGACCTCGCCAGGACGTTTTTTGAGGTGTTGGCATTACTATTATTTATTGAGCGAAAATACCCACAAAGCGCGCTTACACTAGGCCTGGCAATTACTACCAAAATTCTCTCTCTAACATCATTACCGGTTTTTTTAATTCTCCAGTTTCTCAACAAGCCCACACGGGGATTATTGCCCGCCTTCCGTTTTGCGTTTCTAGCTCTAATGGTCCCAGCTCCCTGGTTTATTTTTGCTTATCTCACTACCGCAAACCCCCTCTATCCCATTTTTTCTCCCGTTCTGGAGCCTTTCCCAATTTCCCTAAACCCACTCGATCTTTTTTTCTTTTTCTCTCGCAATCCCGATCCTGTAAATCCCATATATTTAATTTCCGCACCGCTAATCTTCAAAGCCGTATTTGAAAAACAGAGTAGGGGAGTGAGAGAAATTTTTCTTTATACACTTCTATCTCTTTCTTTCTGGTTCATACTGCCTCACTCAGGCACCAGTCGTTTTGTATTGCCATATTTACCAGCCCTGTCAATAATTTCCGTATATACATTTGTAAAGTTATCAGACCAGCTTATCCGCAAAACCTTATTTTGTCTCGTTCTTCTCCTTGCAATTTTTTCTATCCTATACCGACTGGCTGCCAATTTTAAATACCTGCCCGTTATCACCGGGGATATATCCCAGACACAATTTCTCAAAGCTCACCTCAACTTTCAGTTCGGCGATTTTTTCGATACGACAGAGGAGCTGCCAAAATATATTGGACCAGACGATACCGTCCTTGTATCCGGAATCAACAATCTTTATTACGCCGATTTTCGTTTTATCCATGACAGTTATGCAAAACCACATGATACATTCGGCTGGATAATTGTTCGTCGTCCCGACAGTACATTAAAAATTCCTGACAATTTTTACCCTGTCTATTCAAATTCCGTTTCCAACTTTACACTTTTTGGAAAAAAATGATACTTCGGGTTTTATTCGTTTTAGATTAGCCAAAACACCTCCAGAGCGGTAAAATACCCTCATGTCACGCTCAAAAACCAAAACTTTTACCCAGCCGGACGAGGAAGCATGTGGACCAGCTGCCCTCAAAACAGCACTGAGAATTTTAGGGGACAGCCGATCTTATGAGGAGTTATATTCTCTATGTAAAACCAACAAAAACGGCACTAGCGTCACCAACCTGATTCGTGCTGCCAACAAGCTGGGTATTTCCGTCCTCAGCGTCCAATGGGCCACTCTCACCCATATCCAAAACGCCATCAAGTTTAGGCCCGGCCAGCCCAGAGCCGTGATAGTCGACTATCTTTACAAAGACACCGAACCGCCTGAAGAAACGGGCCACTACGCAGTTGTGGCCAAATACTCTGCCAGAAATAGCCGCATTGTTCTTTTTGACTCATATTCCGGAAAGAAAAAATCCTATTTATGGACAGACTTTCTGGACCGTTGGTATGACTACGATTATAAACGCATAAAAAACAAAACTGCCATCCGTAGGTACAAACTATACCGTCGCTGGCACAATCGTCTGATGTTAGTTCTGGCAAAAGATCCGAAACATTTACCCCGCTATCGTATCCCGACCACCAAACACTACTTGAGCTCTCGAAGCTGATCCTGAAATTATCCACTCAATTATTTGTCCAAAATCTTTACCGGCAGCTTCGGCACAAACCTTAATAAAGTCCAGATCCTCGGTCCAGGCAATAGACGGGTTTGGATTTGCTTCCAGTACATACAGCCTGCTATCCCGTACCCGCAAGTCCATCCTGATATATCCGATACTGCCCAACTTTTTAAACAATTCCACCCCCATCCGACGAATTTTCCTATCCATCATCTGGTTCATTGTCACACCTATTCTCTTCACTTTTTTGCTTATCGACTTTCCCAGCCAATTTTCGGCATAAGTAATCAGCACCGGCTCGTGCAGCTTCCTATATTGCGTCTCGTAGACTGGCAGTGTCCTCACTCCTCTTCTGGTCCGAAATACGAATACTTGATATTCATTACCATTCGCAAATTCTTCCACCATTATCGGCTGTCGAAACTTTTTATATAGTCTTCTGACCTGTCGCACAGCGCTGACCCCATCGTACACCACACAGTTTTTTGTCAGTCCTATACTACAATGCTCCAGTGTAGTCTTTACAATCGCCGGATATTTTATATGCGCCAATTTTGCCGCATCATCATTCGCATTCATCATTACCGAACCAAGCATGGGTACACCAAAACTTCTAAACTTTTCTACCATCAAAGTCTTATCCAAAAGAATTTCATGTTGTCTGGCATTACAGCCGGTAAAACTAATTCCGCGTTTCGCCATTCTTTCCAGCAATTCAATTTCATATTTACATTTCTTTCCTGTCCACTCACAATAATTAAACACTAGAGTATTCCTATCTACCTCCCGCACAAATTCAGAAATTCTGTTCTTAAAGACTTTCCGAATACTTACATCGCAACCTCCCCCCCTCAAATAATTGAATATCTTTTCCGCTCCAATCTTAGTTTCTTCCTCGGTTGGATCACTTCGGTCAGCTGCGTTATAGATGACCAGAATCTTATTCAACACTATCTTTATATTCTCTGGATAAACTTGGCTGTCACTTTCTTTGCGCCAAACCATCTTTTACAAAATGCCCTAGCCTTTTTAGTATCAAACCACTTACAGGAAAAGATATTCAAATACACCGACCGCTTGTATTCAGAAAAGTGCCCCGTAATTGAACTGGTTTCGATCAGCTGCACCAGAGAATATCCTGAGGTTATTGGACTCTCATGCCCAAAGTGTGGCACCAGTGCTTCACCGTACCTTTTCATAAAAATCACCTCATCACAAAGTTTTACTACAAACTCCTTTATATGATCTCCATCAGAGATCTTCTGTAAATCACACTCATACAGATTCAAAACCAGTTCCTGCCCAAAATCATCTGTCGTCGTTCCATCTTGCATTATCATAAATCTATATTTCGGGGGCATTAAGTAAAAACTGCCTCTCGCGTATCCGATCGGGGAGAGAACCATAACTTCGTTTATAAGCAATGGCAACCAATCTCTCCAAAAGCTGCGGATACGTCCAACCCATCGCTTTTGCTGACCTCACCGCCGCCTCTTCATCATCCAAACCATTGAGCCCCGGGCTCATATTCACATCAATAATAAAAACTCTGTCCTTCTCATCTACCCGCAGATCAAACCTAGCGATATCCCGGCACTCAAATGCACGATACGCTTTGGTCACCAGACTTTCGATTCGCTTTTCCAGTTTTATACTCATCCTGGCGGGACAAGCTATTCTAGCATCCCAATATTCCCATGAAGTCTTTTCCCATTTTGCTTCATAAGTATAAACATTCCAGTTATCCTGAAATTCTCCTGAAAACACTACTTCGGCCGGGGGCAGCATCAAAATCTTCCTGCCGTTTCCCATCACAGTCACCTGAATTTCGCGTCCGTCGATGTACTCTTCCACCAACACCTCACCTGGGTAATTTTTTCTCAAAAAATTTACTCGTTCTCGCAGTTCATTTTTATCAATGACTACCGAGTCCTGATTTATACCCACACCAGCATGTTGACCGGACGGTTTTACTATTAGTGGAAATTTCATCGACTTGATAGTCTCTGGATTACTTCGTTTATTTAGAATTCTGAATTTTGGAGTGGAAATATTTTCAGAATGCATTTTCCTTTTAATCTGTGCCTTGCGAACTATATACTTCATTCCTTCCGGGCCCATTCCAACTTGAGTCCTTCCCATCATAGACAACTTATTCGCAACTTTTACATACAATTCATATTTTTCGTCTTCCACCAGATTAAACACCACATCTCCCGGAGTACCCACTGTTTTTAGCCAATTTCTGTGAGTAACTTGCACAACTCGAACCATGTGACCGAGTTTCTTCAAAGTGTCGGAAAGACTTTTTACAAATATTTCAGTGTCTTTAGTGTCCTTTGCATCACTCGAATAATAAAGTATTGCAATGCTAATCGGATAGGAAAACATTTCATCTTTCAGCATAGAAATCAAACTGCATCTATATAGATAATACTGAGTCTGAATTATTTGTACATTCGTTGTCAAGAAATAAAACAGCTGTAAATAGACAAAATACATGCAATTTAGCTACAAAAAATTAAATAATATTTCAATAATCCATAAAACATGTTAGTATTAATAAGAATTATTAATAATTAATAAGAGTGAACAAAAAACCAAACATTACAGCCATTTCACTGTCCCAAGATACGTTAAATCTTTTATCAAAACTTCAGAACAAATTTCAGAAAAACCGTTCACAATTAATTCGCGACATAGTGAATTTATATGCAAAAAATACTCCAGTTCCCATTTCTTCTGTTAAACAATCCTCAAATATTTCTGAAAACATGTTTTCAGAAAACTATGTTCTCAAAAAATATTTTGAACTGATTCAGTCATCACCCCACTCGCCAGTGCTGGTTATTGGCATTGCTGTCATAAACAGAAAAGATCGTGTTCTTGTGGGACTTCGCAAACAAAAAGATAATCTCATTCGCAATCTTTCCTGGACATTTCCTTCAGGAAAATTTTCTTCACTGGACTTTGAAAATGATATGGAAAAAACTATTCGTATTGAAACTGGTTTTCAAGCCAAAGTTCTCCGTCTGGTTCACGCCAGAGTTATCCCGGACTCTCCAAAACGCAAAATAAAGATAATTGCTATTTACTATCATTGCAAAATTTTGAGCGGCACAGCCAGACCCGGTCACGATTTTTCCGAAATCAAATGGGTACCTGCCGCAGATGTTCCGAAATATTTCACCACCAGCGTCAGCGATGAAATCATGAACTTCTTGGGTAACTTTTGATATGTCATAATCAAAGGGGAAAAGTCCATGTCTCGTCGCCATCCTCACATCTCTCACTCACACTTTTTTTCACTGTCCGGAGTTTTTCGTTTGGTTCTGCCATATTCACTCATTTACTTTTTCATCAGCTTCGGTGACGCCATCATGTCCTATGTCGCTCCAGTTTATCTTGAAGATCACATCAAAAATCAGACACTTATGGGTATGGTTATTTCCAGCTCCTCAGTAGTCGGCATTGCATGTGATCTGACATTCTCCAAAATTTTTAAAAACCGCAGGTTTACTTTTTTTCTTTGGTCAGCCCTGCTCACCGCCGGACTATTCCCGCTCACATATATAGTTCTGCCCCCGATACTCGGCATTTTCCTGCTTGGCATGGCCATTTGGGGCATTTACTATGAACTTCTCCTGTTTTCCGACTTCAACTTCATCAAAAATGTTCTTCCTCATGACAGCTATCATGCAGGGTGGGGGATTATCGGTTCTTTCAAGTCTTTGGCATATTTTTTAGGCCCCCTTATCGCCGGAAATTTGATTGGCACCAGTTATTTTCCTGCATTCTGGTCCACAATACTAATCTACATGGTAGCAGGAATCATACTCGCCATTTACTGGTTTACTTTACCCCATCGAAAATCTTACGCACCAAACGAAACTGCAGACATAAGTTTCGATTGGGGAAGTGAGCTCAAAGTCTGGCTGATATTAATCAGACGCATCTGGCCCGTCTACACTTTTCTCTTCCTGCTTTTTCTGATAGACGCCTCATTCTGGACAATCGGCACTCTCGTATCAGAAGAATTACGCCAGCAAAGCAGCCTCGGCATTTTATTCTTGCCTGTTTTCTCGCTGCCCTCTATGTTTGTAGGATTTTTTCTGGGACGACTTTTCCCACCCTATCGAAAAAAACAGGTTGCATTTACAGCCGGCCTCTTTGCCGGTATTTTTCTTGCCCTCACCGCCTTTTCTCACTCCACCCCCGTGCTGCTAATAGCAGTATTTCTATCCTCATCTTTTATGGCCATCTCATTCCCGGAAATCTCTGCAGTATTTGAAGACTACATCGATCGACTCGGCAAATCAGGATCTTCCATGATCGGCCTCCAGAGTTCAGCAAGCAGTCTTTCATACATATTAGGACCGATTCTGGCAGGACTTCTGGCCTCTCTGGTAGGCAATCGTCAATCATTTGCTGTTCTAGGAATCATACTCGCCGCATACTCCCTGATTTCTTTATTTATCACTCCGCGCAAAATCCAGCTGCCACAAGCTGAACTTACCGTTTCCTCCTAGTCTCTCACCGGATGAAACTTCCGATGCGTCTCCTCAGCAAATTTGTCAGAGGCGTGTACATAACGAGTAGTCGTATCCAGTGATTCGTGCCCCAAAAGTACCTGAATTGCAGCCGGATTAGCCCCTGATTCCGCCAGATATGTCGCAAATCCGTGTCGCAGCGAATGAGCTGAAGTCGGAACATTTATGCGCAATTTTTCCCTATACTGCTTTATTTTTGCCTGTAAATAGTTCGTAGAGATCCGTCTGGTAGTTTTTCCTCCATTCGGCCCACGGTAGGGGACAAACATGGCCGGAGCCGAATCATCCCGCTTGCCCAAATAATCCTCCAGAATCTTAGTCGCCCGCTCAGTCAAATACACAAATCGCTCTTTCTTGCCCTTTCCCCGAATAAACAGTCTTCCTGAACCATCAAGCTGAGCCCGATTCAAAGACATCAATTCTGAAATACGCATGCCGGTGGACATCAACACTTCAAGCATTGCCCGGTTTCTTAGCCCAATCATTTCGTCTTTTTCCAGTCGGGTAGGGGATTCTACCAGTTTTACCAATTCCGGAAGTTCTGCCACCTGACCATGTTTCTTGTCGGTTTTCACCATTTTTATCGCTTCCGGCGGCACCGGCACCTTTTGGTCCATATCAATCAGATACTTAAGATAATTTCGCACTGACGACAGGTTTCTATTTATACTTGCCGGATCCAACTTCCCGGTAGCTATAGTCAGCTTTACCGGCAGTTTCCGGTCACGGCTGATCAAATACGCTTTGTATCTGATAAATCCCTCTTTATTCAGCTTCGCAAAGCTCAACTTCTCGTCTTCTAAAAAAACCTCAAACTGTTGCAAATCCCGTTCATAGTTATACACCGTTTCCTGGCTGTAATTCTGCGTCTTTAGAAAAAGCAAAAAATCGTCCACCTTGGGCAGCCTGCTCATTGTTTTGATTATAGACTACGGAATCTTATGGGGAGACCCAGGCAATTTCTGATCATGAAGCTGGTGGACATTCGGCCGATTCTGCATCTCCTGAAGTCTTTCCTGCCTCATTCTATCCAGCTGACCGGAAAATTCACTCACAAAGCCATAAATCAGCCCAGCCACCACAAATGCCCCGCCAACAACACTCAAACAGCAACCGGCTTTTTCTTTCATGTCAATTTATCTAGGAGCTATAGGTATCGGCGTAACATGTGGCTGTTCTGCCTTAACCGGCTTAATATCATTATGGGTATCTTGAGTCGGCACAATTTCCGGAGCTCGGGGTACACCGGTAGTCTTTGGTCCATCTGTACCTTCACCGCCAACAACCGGCCCCACACAAGCCAACATGCTCAATACTACTCCCGTCAAAATAATCACCTTGGTTCCCAATGGAAGTTCTTTCCAACGAAGAGCTCTGTCGTTCTCTTTCATCCCGCCAATTTTAATCCTAATCCGAGCCTAAGTCAAAGCTGCGACCCGCTGTAAGCCTCTACAACGGCTATTTGCACACCCGGACGGTTAGTTGGACCTCAAATAAGGTCTTCGCTAAGCCCAAAAGACCACAACGGCGAATTTTATAGACCAGTAGTTATCACAACTGATAATAATCAAAAAATGCATTCGGGTTTGTTTGGGAATGGATAAAAATACCATGCACACACAAACAGGGAAGTATTAGATGTTTAAAAACCATGCCTGGACTGACAGGCCCCGAACAAGATAAGAAGCATCCACAAAGCCTAACCAACCACTTCTCCCACGGCACCAAACTGAGCGTTAGAGATATTATACTCAGTTTCTTTATCCTTAAAAAAGAGACACCAAAACAACCGGGGAAGGGATATCTATTCTCTTTTCTATTTTCAGAAACAATTTCCAAATAAG
The DNA here is from genome assembly GCA_964502885.1 of uncultured Gammaproteobacteria bacterium. Taxonomy (GTDB): domain Bacteria; phylum Patescibacteriota; class Microgenomatia; order CAZETR01; family Amesbacteraceae; genus XYB1-FULL-44-23. Next base: position 38,169 of record CAZCXU010000005.1, on the reverse strand, counting down.
TAACACTCATAGCACTCTATTCCGCACTCATTCCTGCCCCTTCTCCGGCTATTTCCAATCTCTTCCAGAGGCACCCGGCACCTCCTGCTCCAACCCGTTAGCACTTATCCACAGCCACTGATATCCGATAGTGTAATAATTTATGCATCAAACTGTATCATTTGAGGCTAATTACTTAAGAAAAGTGCATCCTATAGGGTGTAATTTTGTGAAAACTACTCCTCTCCCCGTGTGAAAAGAGCCTATAATTCTACGTGTGAGGCTAAAATGAGTAAGGTCCGTCCCCTCTCCCCTTGTGCTACAATCGACTTTATGAAAAATGAACGAGCACCCAAACCTACACCCCCCGATGCTAAAGAAAAATCTTTAGCTGATCAGTTTGCAGAAGAAATGGCCCGACAGGGTCACCGTGTAGTTGTTACCGAATACGACGATGAACAAGGTACCGCTGTCCAACGAGAATACATCTCTACACCCCCCACCCCGCCGTCAACATCATCGTGACCGTCACCACCAACCCCACTGTCACATATTCCCATACTGTCCTGCCAAATAGTCTATCCGCAAAATGATGCTGTGATATTCCCAAAAGCGCATACATGATTGTAGACAGGAAAAGCGAAGCCACAGCTATGCTTACCGGCCAAAATGTCACCGCCATCGCCATTACACCCAGAGAAAAAGAGATTCCCATCGTATATGCCCACACCCGCTTGGATATTCGTGTCAAAAGCTCGACTGACCACAAAGCAGGCAGGATTAGAGCAAAGCTCACCACCATCACCAAAAGCCCCACAAACGGCGCATGCAGTTTAAACGAGTAAATGGTATCAAACAGAAAAAAACCCGTAACCAGTGTCATCACAAACCCTACTGCCGATGCCGCACGAAACAACGCGATAGTCCGGATAGCTGCGACCGAAAAGATATTCCCGGTCAAAAGCAGTGCATATTGTCCCACCGCAAACACCAGAGCAATTACGGCCCTAGCCCACCACTCCTGAGGTAAAAGTATATAAAAAAGTCCTACTGAAGCCGTAAACAATGACGCAGGCAAGGGAACGGTCAACCACTCAATTCCCGAAAGACCTTCCCGCAGCGACCATGCCGAAAGCACCCATGAGAGTAGTGCCATACCGGCAATCAGAATATACCGAAGCTCCAATCCCATTGACTGGACCAGAAGTAATCCGACCGACAGAACCAGGGCCGTAATTACCATCTTTTGCCGTTTCCTCATATTAGGTTAGTCCAAACTTTCGACACATCATCAAGCTCATCCAAAGCATCAACTATCTCATCTGCTTTCTGCCGTACTGCCGCATCTGCAATTTCCACTTCCGTAGACGGCTTCATCACCATCTCAGCAGACTCTACCCGTAGGCCAGCCTGTTCCAGCTTCTCTTTCACCGTAAAGGTATCATCTTTATTGCAATAGACTATCAATTTCGCTTCATCAGCCTCAAAATCTGTCGCTCCGGCATCAATCGAAATCATCTCTGCCTCATCAATTGATTTACCGGACAAGTCAGCCACTATCACCCCCACCGGAGAAAACATATAGCTCACCGATCCGGAATTTCCCATAGTCCCTCCCCCCTTTTCCAATACGTTCCGCACCTGCTGTGAGGTCCTGGCCCGATTATCAGTCACCACCTCGACAATGACTGCCGCACCCCCTGGCAAAAATCCCTCATAACTAAGCTCCTCCAAAGCTGCCCCACCTCCCCCACCCATACCCTTTTCGATAGCTCTGGAAATGTTTTCTTTGGGCATATTTACAGTCCTGGCTTTGTCCATAGCCAACCTTAGTCTGAAGTTTTTATCCGGATCGCCTATTCCGCCCCCCTGCTTTACAGCCACGGATATTGCCATCGCCACTTTGGTGAAAATTGCCCCTTTTTTAGCGTCTTTTGCCTCTTTCGCCCTATGAATTGTCGCCCACTTTGAATGACCGGACATGCGCTAATTCTACCCCAAAAATCCCCTGTTGACATCCGGTTTGCACCCCGTATACTTTCCACTTGTAATTGTATGGATAGTTCGCTCGCCAATCAGGCCATCAATGCCGCCCTCAAGCATGACTGGAAACTCGCTGTAAGCCTCAACCAAAAGGTTATCAAAGAGGATCCCGATAACGTTGATGCTCACAATCGCCTCGCCAAAGCGTATCTTCAAATGGGTTTAAAGACCAAATCAGAACTTACCTATAAAAAAGTCCTCAAACTCGACAAGTTCAACCCTATCGCTACCAAAGCTCTTGAAGCACTGAAATCATACAAAGTTGAACGCAGCGGCCACTCCAGACCAACCAGAAAAATAGAATTTACCACCGCCTTTATCGAAGAACCAGGTACCACCAAAACAGTCACACTCACCCGGATCAGTGATGCTACACTCATTTCCCATCTACAACCCGGGGACGAAGTCTTTATGGTAGCCAGGGAACATTGTGTATCCATCACTACCTCTACCGGAGATACAATAGGCCGTCTACCTGACGATTTAGCCTCTCGTTTGCATCCATTGCTCAAAGCAGGAAACTCTTATCGTCTTTGGATAAAAGCGGCCGAGGCCAACCCCAAAAACCCCAGCAAACAAGTTGTTCGGGTTTTTATACGGGAAATACATCGTGCCCCCAAATATAAAAATACCCCGTCATTCCCGTCAGTCGAGCGCTTATCCTACGCCGCCTTTACGCCCCCGGAACTAGTTCACACCGAAAAACCGGATATCTCCACTCCCGAAGAAGACACTGGTGACAACCGCATCCGCGAAGATAAAATGGACGACGATAATGACAACCTCCCCCTTTCACCAATAGATGACGACTAATCTCCATTCCCCATCCATTCCACAAATTTTTTCCCTATCCTAAGTTCAATCACATCACTTTCGGAGTCCCCCGTCACATAATCGCAGCCAAAGTAGCCAACCAACCACACAAGGGCTGATTCTTTTTGCCACTCTTCTTTTCCCAAAACCAGACACCCCTCCAAATCTGATTCATCACGAACCAGGCTTACCACCTTAAATCCCTGTGTTTCGGCAATCCTGCTCACTTTTGCCGCCAGACCATCCACCGAAGTCCCGTTTATCACAGAAAGCTGCCAAGTATTCTGCGCTATAGCTGAAGAATAAAATAGCTCCCCTGCCCGCTTATTCCACAAAGCTGACAGACTGAGTGTCTTTTCCCCATCTGTGGCCGTTTTTTCTACCAAAAATACGCTATTTATCAGTTGCAATATTCGAATTTCTTTTTTCCAGACCAGAATCTCCCATTTTGCCCGATCAATTACTGACATTTTCTGCCATACAGCTGTATACGGTACTCCGAGATGGGAAGCAACCGACTCTGCCGCCCATTCAAACCCATATTTCTCTGCCAGACTTCGCATGGCTCCTGCCGTCCATATACCCCTACCGATCGTCACAATTTCCATATTTTTAGGCAGCTCCATCTCCAGGGCCTCCCCATCCGGCTCACTGCTCACCAACCGAACTCCGCTATCACGGAAGTCCAAAACTGTAAACCTTGTCTTTCCATCCCATTTGCTCATTCTTACTGCCTGCCATACCTCATATCCGGCCACAGTTAAACTGATCAACAGCAATATCCACACTGCAAACCGCCAGGGGGGTTTGTATTGGTAAATCTTCTTCATATCAAACAGGCAGCAAACTTTATGATAGGGCTACCGACATCAAATCAGCCGGCAGCGGAGAGTCAAAACTGACCTCTTTTTCAGTTATTGGATGCGCAAACTTCAATTTAGTAGCATGCAGAAATAACCGCGGACACCATCTCCTGTCCGCACGACTTACTTTTTCTCCCGCATAAATTGGATCAGAAACAATCGCATGACCCAGATGTTTCAAATGCACCCGCAACTGGTGTGTTCTTCCCGTTCTCGGATAAAGGCGCAGAAGAGTCAATTTCTCAGGTCTGGTGTACCTTTTTTCAGTCTCCCACTCAGTCACGGCAGTTCGCGACAGGTCCTCACCCACCATAAATTTGCCCCAGACTTTAGGATGTCTGACAATTGCAGCACTAATCAGACCTTTCTCTGGATCAATCCATCCATGCACCAGAGCCAGATAGACTTTTTCAGTAGTTCTTGTCAAAAACTGTTCCTTCAATTTTTCATAGGCAGCTTCCGTCTTGGCTAGCACCAAAAGCCCACTGGTATCTTTGTCCAACCGGTGCACCACTCCACCTTTTGCAGCAAACTCTGATACACCCGAAAGATCCAATTTGTATCTCTCTCTAAACCACTTCTGGACAGTCAAATCCCCTGCCGTCGTTGCTGCATCATTCACCACCATGCCCGCTGGTTTATCGATGATCAAGATAGAATCATCCTCAAAAATTACTCCCGGCATCATAATTATTTTTCTCTGCTCTTCTCACACTCCACACACAAAGTCGATTCCGGAACAATCATCAACCTGTCAGTGTCAATCATTTTTCCGCATCTCTCACACAATCCATATTTGCCGATTTTAATCATCGACAAAGCTTTTCTCACCTGAATCATGCTTCTATCCATGGTAGATTTCAAAGCCGAAACCTGCATATGTCCGACTCTCTCAGCGGCATCAGCATCAATGGCTGCATTGTCATTAAGTCTGCTTCTATCCTCAAACGGGTCCTCCTTCGAAAGCTCTCGTTTTCTTTTTTCCAGACCAAACAACTTACTCGACAAATACTCTTTCACCGGTCGTAAAACTTCCTGCGGATACAAAAACGGTGATCTGCTTTTTTCAATTTTTTCCGGTTTATTTTGTTTATTACTCATTTAGCGTTTCCTCCTGTACATTTTAACACTTCCAAAGAGTTTTTGGCCCCCTCGGACGTATATTGTTATCAGGGTAAATCCAGCCAACCATCCTGCGACAGTTTGTCCTCCCGTCAAACCCCACCAGTATACAGGCGCATTCGTCAAAAAGGCAACGACTATTTCATACACACAATACACCAGAAGTGCCGTCAAACCAGCCAATCCCGCCTTACCGCTGGGATACCAAAAAAACTTTCGGTAACCCCGGCTGACCAACTCCACAGTTGCCCACCCGCCCAAAGCAAATACCAGTTCCCACATACCCCACCCCAGCACAAATCTGACAGCAGAAATAATCACCCAGGCTCGCATACCATATATTCCCAACAGATCAGCGATTTCCCAGACATCCCAATTTCTTCCTTCAGACCACTTTCTTACCGCATACAGCAACCCAAGCACCATTCCCCAACCCGATACTCCCCCCAATTTCCCCGTCTCAATTACTCCACTAAGTCCCAAACCCGTAACCACTGCCAAAGTAATTATCAGAGTAAAAGTAAGTATCTCCTCATTGTGATACTCCTCACGCAGCTTCCTCCACAAAGAAAAACTTAGCCCGAACCACACGAGCACCATAGTAAAACCATATACATAAAAATTAGACACTCCACCATTTTACCTCATATATTTCCTCCTGCTTTCCCTGCTCAGGCTCAAACTTCAAAACTCCCCTCCTCCGTGAGATAATTAGAGCTACAAGCCGGGGTGGTGGAATGGTAGACACGCAGGTCTCAAAAACCTGTGAGCCTAAAAGCTCATGACGGTTCGAGTCCGTCCCTCGGCACAAAATGATATTAAAAAACATTTCACTTCTTCGCCACATACTGATTCTCTTTCCCTTTTTCCTCGCTTTTTATATTTTTTTTACCAATCATCAGACTTTTACTCTTCAATCTCTCCCCCGTCTGATAAATCCTCCCGAATTCTCATCTGTGAGTCCTGAGGTGGCAAATGTGCTCAGCTTACTCTATCTCACCGCCATAATTATTACCCCTCTCCTTGCACTAGTTTCTCTCTGGCTTTCAGTGAAAAACAAACTCTCCGCCCTGATTACCATTTACCCCTTGCTCATCACTATTCTCATTTTAGGTGTTGCCATCATTTCCAATTTCACCAGCTTTCTCCTTACAGAGATGTCATTCGATAGCACAATCCTACAACTGAACAAGTGCAGTCAGGATCTTTCCCTCTGCCAATCCAAATGGCTAAAATAGTTCAACAGTCCGGCGATTTTTCTCCCGATTCTTCCATCGACCCCAAAGCCCTCCGGAAATTCTACGAAAACAATGGCTTTCAGGTATTTGATGGCAGAGTTACCAAAAACCTATAAGTAACAGTCCCCCCGTTTCTCCCCTCTTGACAATAGTTGCCCCCTCTCCGCATACTGAATATGTGACCAAACAAAATCGTTCAGTAGCCAAGTATCGAGTTTATGGAATCATGATCATCGTCGCCACCCTGTTTGTAGTATCTTTCGCCATTCTGCTGATTGATGAACAGGTTGCCCGTGCTGCTATTGATACAGTTATTCGTTAATTTATTTATTCAAACCATGGCCAAAGCCAAAGAAAAACCCCAGTTCCTCGAACTGTTGTTCCTCTTGGTTTTTGTCATCTGCCTGGCAGTGGGTGTCACTTTCATGTCCATTGCCCAATCCACTTCCACCAAAGCTTCGGCAAAAAGTGTTGAAGTCAGCAGATACAAATAACCAACACCTCTTCTCTTTTGAGAGAAACCTGCAGTTTAGGCAAAATTAGTTTTTTCCGTGCCTCTTTTCCACCGAATAAAACTTCACTTTGTCTCCCCTGAACCGCAAGTCTATTGACCGCAGTGCTCCATTACGATGTTTCGCTATATCCAGCTTCATATTTTCAAGATCATCGTCATTCTCTCGCCATAAAAACATAACCACATCAGCATCCTGCTCAATCGCCCCCGACTCACGCAAATCTGCCAGTTGCGGCCGCTTTATCCCTCGCTGTTCCACCTGACGTGACAGCTGTGACAAAGCCAGAACTGGCACTTTCAACTCTCGGGCCAGATTCTTCAGCCCCTGAGACACTTCAGAAACCTCCTGCACCCGGCTATCCATATTTCTGCTTGGCCGGGCAAGTTGTAGATAGTCCACCACCACCAGTTTCAATCCATGCTCTGCTTTCAATCTCCGTGCTTTGGTACGCATTTCCAATACAGACATCCCCGGAGTGTCATCTATATATAGTGGCGTTTCATATAATTCCCCCATCGCATCTGACAATTTTGCAAATTCGTCCTCGTCCAATCTGCCCGTTTTCATTTTCCAGGCGTCAATCTCCGCCTGCGACACTAGAAGACGGTCCATCAGTTCTTCCTTGCTCATTTCCAGAGAGAAAAATCCCACCGGCATTTTATGCTTAAACGCCGCATTCTGAGCGATATTTAGTGCTAAAGCCGTTTTACCCACTCCCGGACGCGCCGCAAGAATTATCAGGTTTGAATCCTGCATACCCGCCAAGGTGTCATCCAGATCCACAAAACCTGTCGGTACCCCCCTCATGCTTCCGGCTGACTTGTGTAGCTCATCCAATCGGTCAAACGACTCAGCCAAAATACTTTTTACCGGAGTAAAAACCTGCCGTAAATGCTGTTGTGCCAGCGAAAATACCGTGGACTCTGCCATATCCAATATCTGTCGCACATCCCCACTATCGTCAAATGACGATTCTGAAATTCGCGCCGCCGCCCCGATCAGCTGCCTTTTGGTATAGTCATCTTTTACCAGTTTCCCGTAATGTTCCGAATGAGCTGCCGTTGGTACATTGGATACCAACTCAGTCAGATACTCTCCGCCTCCGATATTCTTCAGGGTTTTATTCTTTTTTAGTCGCTCCATCACCGAAACCACATCCACCGGATCTCTTTCCTGATACAGATCCAGAATCACTTCAAAGATTTTTTGATGTCTCTCATCATAAAAATGCTCCGGACGCAAAAACTCCACAACCGAAATCAGCGCGTCCTTGTCCATTAGAAGTGCACCTAGCACTGATCTTTCAGCCACATCCGAATGGGGAGGTACCAATATCTTAGACATACCAAAAGTATTCTACTTTGGCTCCAATACTACCACAGTTAGTTCCTCTGGTACCTTATCGGCCACTACACTCAATTTCGCCACTGGAACAATATCCGGCTTCCCCATCTCTTTCAGGAATTCATCCAGACCTGCCAGGCCCTCAATAGTTATTCCTTCTTGCTTGTAGTGCATAGGAATTACATAACTTGGATCAATTTGTGAAACCACTTCTTTTGCCTGTTTTGCACCAATAGTATATGTTCCCCCGACTGGTACCAGCGCGATGTCAATAGATCCAATCTCCTCCAATTCAGATTCACTCAGCTTATGCCCCAAATCTCCCAGGTGCGCAACTCTCAGACCATCCATCTCTATTACGAATGCAGTATTAGCTCCACGATCTTCTCCGTGTTTGTCGTCATGAAACAACGGAATCCCCACTACAGACACACCCCCAACTTCAAATTCACCCGGCCCATCAATTACAAACGGAGTACCTTTCACTTTTTCTTTTGCGTTGTGGTCAAAATGGCCATGAGAAACCGTCATCACATCCGCTTCCACATCCTTAGGAAATTTCCCCACATCTTCTCCATATGGGTCAGTAACCACAGTTTTCTGTTTACCCTTTAGTCGGAAAGATGCATGGCCCAAATATACTATTTCCATACCGTAACAACATACACCAGATCGATTGTCTTGACAAGATTTGATACGTCAATTAATCTTCTGGAAGATTTACATATGAAAAAGGAAGTATTTTTTGCCGTATTTATTGGTTTTGCACTGGGGCTGGTCATTACTTTCGGCATCTGGACCGCAAATAAAACTCTCAAAAAACCAGACTCCGGTTCACTAGGGACCATCAGCGACAGCACGAATACCTCTCCCTCCCCAGCTCCCGCTGCCACCACAAGCCCGACCCCCACATCAGCAATTCCCCTGACAATCTCATCTCCTGAATATGAATCTATTTCCTCTGAATCCAGCATTACGCTTACCGGAAAAACCGCCCCTCTAATTCCCGTTGCCATCTCCTACGAATCCAGCGAAACTATCACTCTTTCAGACTCCACTGGTACTTTTTCTCAGGTTATCAAACTTGAGGGCGGATACAATCGCATTACCATCACAGCTTTTGACCAAAACGGCAATTCCAAATCGACAGATCTGATAGTTACCTACACCACGTCAAAAATATAAATGACTACTAAAAAACTGCTCACCATATCAATTGCCGTCATATCACTATCTCTGTTTTCAGCTACATCCGTATTAGCCCAGTCAGCTTCCCCCAGTGCCCAGGCACTCCGTGATTCAGTCAAAGAGAAAGTTGCCATGGAGCTGGCCGCCATCAAACAGGCTGTTTCCAAAAAAGCCTTCTTAGGATCTATCAATTCCAAAAGCGAAGCGCAAATTACCATTACCAATTATCACAACCAGACTCGCACCGCTCTGGTCAGCACCGATACCACCATCAAGCTGAAAAACGGTAAAGACGGTACCCTCAAAGACTTGTCTTCCGGTCAATATGTTTTAGTAATGGGTGATGTGGACAGCCAAAACACCATGACCACTTCCCGCCTTCTCGTCATTGATCAGCCTGTCGAAGACCGCAGATCATCGACTGTGGGCATCATCACCACTATCACAACTTCTACTATCACAGTCGAAACTGCATCAAAAGCCAGCATAACAGCCAAAATCACTTCCGGAACCGGAGTAAGCGCAACTGTCGACGGCAAGGCAGAAAAAGTCAAAGCCGCCACCCTCAAAGCTGGAGATAAAGTCGTCATCATTTACCGCACTTCCGGATCAACCACCTCCGCCCTAAACATCCACAAAATCTAAGCTTTCTTGACAACTACAGGACACTGGTGCTACACTTCCCACACAATTTATAAATCCGCTTGCATGGGAGTCACGACCCCAAAGGAGTTAGCCAAATACTAACCGGATAGACTGCCGAAATAGTCAAAAAGCGCTAATAATGGCTGGAACCGCAAGGTTCCTTTTTTTGTGTTTAAATTGATCTATGACCAAAATAATCCAACCACTCAAAGGCTTCCGCGATTTTTTGCCGACCCAGGCTCTCAAACGCCGCTGGCTGAAAAACCGTCTCGAAGAAATTTTTGCCCTCTGGGGTTTTGACCCCATGGAAACCCCCACCCTCGAGCCTCTAGAACTTTTTGCCGGCCAAATCGGTGAAGACGAAAAACTTTTCTATAAATTCGAGGACAACGGTGGCCGCCAAGTCGCCCTTCGCTACGATCAGACAGTCCCCACTTGCCGAGTAGTAGGCGCAAATTGGCAAATTCTCACAAATCCCTTCCGCCGTTTCCAGATTCAAGCTGCATTCCGTGCTGAAAACACCCAAAAGGGTCGCTATCGCGAATTCCTCCAGGCAGACGCAGACATATTCGGCTCCAGTTCTCCCATCGCCGACGCTGAAGTCATCGCCCTATCTCTAGATATCTATCGCCGACTGGGTTTCCAAAAACCTCTGGTTCTTATAAACGACCGGTCTTTATTGCAAAGTGTCCCCTACACCGCCATCGCCTCAATCGACAAACTCGACAAGATTGGCGAGAACGGTGTCATTGCCGACATGGTCAAAAAAGGCATCATGAAAGCCCAGGCCGAAATATATTTCAACTATGTCAAAAATATTAAACCAAATGCCACACTCACTGCCATCTTCGACTATCTCAAATCCTGCGGTTTTTCCGAAGAAATGTACAAGTTTGAGCCCACTCTCGCCCGCTCCTTTTCCTATTCCACCGGACCCATCTGGGAAATTAAACTTCCCGAAACCCAAAGCGCCAGCTCCGTCTTAGGCGGTGAACGCTACGATCTTCTGGCTGAAAAAGTTTCCGGTCAAAAAATCCCCGCTACGGGATTTGGATTAGGTTTTGACCGCACACTGGAAGCCTGTGAATCCTTAAATCTAGTCCCAGGCTTCGACACCGATACCCAAGTCCTGGTCACCATCTTCTCCCCCGAACTCCTCCCCAAATCTCTCGAGACAGCCTCCGCACTTCGCACTTCTGGAATAAATACAGAAGTCTATCCCGACCCTAATACCCGCCTCGATAAGCAACTCAAATATGCATCTCGCAAAAACATTCCTTTTGTTGTAATCATCGGCCCCGATGAAGCCGCTCAAAATAGTATCAATCTCAAAAACATGCGAGGCGGCACTCAAACACAAACAAGCCTATCCGAACTGGCAAATCAAATCAAAACTACCTAAGCATTCTTCAGCTGACCGATCATCCCTCTGATGTCCAAAAAGACAGCCCCCACAATTTTCCCACTGTATTCTTTGCCCCCCACCTCTACTTTCATTTCTTTCTCTCCCTGAGTTGAAACCTGTCCCACTACCTCCATCCTATCCAAATTCGGGTTTATTCTGACCACCACCGAAGAGCTCGACCCCTCACCCACTTTTTCCGCCTCGACAATTTCAAACCGCGGCCTTTTTGAGCTCACACTGGCCACCAAAGCTTTATCAACCTGAAGATTAGCTTTTCCGGCCGAAAAATCCTGATCCTTTGCTGGAAATCCAATCACTGTGACTATTTCCCCTTCAGTTACCGCCGAATAGTTCCACGGCGCAGCCTGAAGCCCCAAATCACCCAGCAATATTTTCGGTATTTTCATCATCATGATATCCCGCTCCACATCTTCCACACTTCTTACCATTTGCATATTGTTGCACTCAGCGCTCTGCCCATCTGCCATCATAAACTTTATTCGTTTCAAATCCTTGGCTGGGCCAATCGACCCATCCGGCATCCTCGTCTTTACATGCTGCGACAACACCACATAAGCATCCAGATCATCCATTTCCGCTACCCATCCGGTAATCCCCAACTTGATATCCTCCCGCTCCACTTCCAAGAGAATCACTGATTTCTTTATCACAGCCAGCTCTTTTTCATTCATTTCCGTTCGTGTATTCCGGCTCTGCTCTGGCAGACAGCCAGCCAGAAACAGTGCGGCCAAACTTACACCCCCCAACTTCAAAAGATCCCGCCGGGACATCTTTCGCTTTCCCCAGGCCTCCAACTGCTGCTCATCCACCTACTTATTATATAGTCATGTCAAAACACAAGATGACTATATATCTCACACAAAAATCGGACATTTCATTTTGTGTTCGCTATAGTAAACTTGATAAATGTCTGCCCGCCATCGCGCTTATCTCATGCTTTTGGGCGTCGCCCTCATCTGGGGACTAGCCTCCCCGATCATCAAGTTCTCGCTGCCCCATTTTCCTCCACTACTTTATCTTTCCTATCGATTCTTAATCTCAATCGTCATCATGGTCCCCCTACTGTTTCACCTGGAGCCCCGCACCGCCGCACTTCTCTCTCGCCTGACTCCAGCCACCTGGTTTTGGCTCATTTTGGCCGGTTTCCTCGGTTCCACCGTACAGCTCACCTTGCTGTTCATGGGATTGGATCTTACTACAGCAATAGATGGCGCTGTCATCAACGCCACCTCCCCGGTCTTTGTAGCTATTGCCGGATACTTCTTTCTCCGCGAACACTTATCCAAAAATGAAGTTATCGGCTTGCTTACCGCAGCGGCTGGCACTTTCATTATTACCATCCAACCCCTACTCGAAGGACAGTCGCTTCTATCCGGAAGTTTGCAGGGCAATCTGCTTGTTTTAAGCGGCACATTTGCCTGGGTTTTTTACGTTATTCTCACAAAAAAACAGCTCAAACATAACATTACCCCTCTTTTCCTTACCACAAACATGTTCATTATTGGCTTCATTGCCGAATCGATCCTGTTGTTTTACCGAATGCCCTCAGTCGAAATAATTGACCACCTCACCTCAGCTCCATTATCCGCACATCTCAGCATTTTTTATATGGCCGTCTTCTCCGGAACAATCGCCTATTATTTGTATCAAAAAGCCCAAAAATTGATAGAGGTCTCCGAAGCAAATATCTTTCTGTATCTTTCCCCCGTCTTTTCCGTTCCTATTTCACACCTCTGGCTAGGCGAGCAGATTACTCTCCCATTCATAATCGGAAGTCTCATAATCCTGGCCGGTATAACAATCTCTGAAATCTACCCACGGCGTCACACCAAAACCTCCTGATCTTACTCCTCATTCATCACAATCCCAACCCCTCCACCATTCTTCAAACTTGCTGTGGCCTCCACCACATCATCCAAGTCCCCCTCCACGATACTCTCCAGCTTGTGCCAGCTCTTACCTAATCGGTGGTCTGTTACCCGATTTTGCGGGTAATTGTAGGTGCGAATTTTCTCCGCACGCATACCCCGGCCAATAGCCGCCCGCTGCCCGGCAACCAACGCCAGCTTCTTTTCCTGCTCTATCTCCCACAACTGAGATCTAAGCATCGACAACGCCACTTTTCGGTTTTGCTCCTGCGATCGTTCCTGTCGGCAGTTTATGATCAGCCCGGACGGCTTATGTGTCAATCTAACCGCCGTCGCCACTTTGTTTACATTTTGCCCCCCATGTCCACCGCCGCGGGTAAACTCCCACACCAGATCATCCTCCTTTACATCTATCCTATTCTCAGGAACCACCGGCAAAACTACGATTGATGCTGTCGAAGTATGAATTCTTCCGGCGGCTTCTGTCTCTGGTACCCGCTGAACTCTATGAACGCCGGTCTCAAACTGCAGCGCCTCAAATACGCCCTTGCCTGTAACTTTTATGACCCCCTCATCCATAGCTTCCACATTCCATCCCCGGATCCCCGCAAATCGTGAATACATACGAAGCAAGTCGTCCGCCCAGATCTTGGCTTCATCCCCCCCCACACCCTGTCGCGCCTCAACCAATACACTTTTAAAGCTTTCTACCTCACCGGATTTTTCTTCAGATCTATCATCGCCGTCAATAGCTTTCTGCACATTGTCCATCTCCATGCGGATTCTTGCCGCCTCCTCAGTTGCCAGCTCCACCATACCCGGCTCATTTGCCATCTTTTGTGCTTCTGAAAGCTGCGCCTCCAAACGCAATAGCTCCTCTTGCAAATATTTCTTAGCCTCATCCATTCTGCTCCTGGAAATCTAATTTACCAAAGTCTTCACCCGATCAAACATCTCTTTAAGATTCTTGGGCTTTGCAGCCTCAACAGCCTCTTCTTCTTTCTTCTTCAACGCTTTACGAACTTTTTTGGACATCCCCATAGTCCCGGTGGGAGTCGCAGCTTGTTTTTGTTGAAACTTCTCAACTCTTCCCATCGTATCCACAAACTTCATCTCCCCTGTAAAGAAAGGGTGACACTTTCCGCAAATTTCCACATCAATTTTATCCTTTGTGGACCCGGCCACAAAAGTGTTCCCGCAAGCGCAACTTATGGTGATATCTGTATATTTCGGGTGAATCTGTGCCTTCATGTCCGACTATTTTACCAAATCATCGCCTCCTTCACAATCACCCTGGGGCAAAACCTGCTATTTAGCCTCTTCAAGAGTTATTGTTAAGTTTTTAGTATCCCCGCCACGATAATACTCCAATTCAACTCTATCCCCGACTTTGTGTCCGGAAATCTCTTTTGTCAGGACCAATTCATCTTCGCCAGTAATCTTTTTACCATCGATCTTAGTCACAATATCCCCTTCTTTCAGGCCGGATTTTTCAGCCGGAGATCCAGATATCACTTCCTGCACATACGCCCCGGTAGGCACGTCATACTGCATTGCTGTCTTCATTGGCAGCATTTGATAGCGAATCCCAAGCCAAGGCCTACTAAACTGTCCGGTCTTATTAAAGGAATCTATAGCCTCTTTAATAACATTTATCGGAATGGCAAAACCTATATTCTGACCAGCCGCAGATACCGCAGTGTTCACTCCGATCACTTCACCGGCTGAGTTTAACAATGGTCCTCCCGAATTGCCAGGATTTATAGCTGCGTCTGTTTGAATCACATTATCCAGTTGTTCCACCTTCCCCTCATAAGGACTTCCCGCAGTTATTCCGCGACCCAAACCTGAAACCACTCCGGTGGTAACAGTATGTCGAAATTCCCCCAAAGCCGTTCCTATAGCCACCACAAACTGTCCAACTTTAAGCTTGCTCGAATCCCCCATAGCCACTGGCGGCAAGTCATTGGCATCAATCTTCAAAATTGCCAAATCATTGGTGGGATCACGATAAATCCGCTGTACCTCGTATTCTTTATCGTCTTTCATGACAATTCTGTACGAGGCTTCCATATCTTCCACCACATGCTTGTTTGTCGCAATCAGACCGTCTTTCGAAATTACGAAACCGGTGCCAATATCCTGTTCTATCTTCTTTTCCTGTAATAAGCCTTGCTGCTGGCGGAAAAAACCGAAGGGGTCAGCCGGATCAAATCTTGGGGAAGTTCGAAACCGCTGCACCTTGGAAATTGCCACCGTCACAACAGACGGACTAGCCTTCTCTGCCACGTCTATGACCACGCTTTCCTCTTTCAAAAGCTTAACCCCTCCCTCCACCGTCACTGCCCCGCCACTGCTTCTCGGAAACCAATTGTCCAACAACCGAAACCCATACATCCTGTCCGATACAGCGCCGCCAAACACCGACCCGGCCGCAACCAGTAGGACTGCCGCAATCACCGCTATTTTCTTCTTCATAGTTAATTATTACTACACATCTAGTCTGAAAAGCAACTGAAAATCAAAAGCGCTACTACTGCGCCAATAGTCCTATGGCAGTCATCAGCTGCTTGTCATCGTATTCGCTCGCACTGTCTTTCTTGGACTCATCCTGAGCTACTACCACATCCGGAGTTATTCCCTGTTTATCTATCCACTCACCCGAAGGCCTCAGCCATTTGGCTACCGTCACATGAATACCGGAACCGTCCTCAAAGTCCTCCGGTTTTTGCACGCTGCCTTTACCAAACGACTTCTGACCCACTAGTTTAGCTCGGGAATGGTCAGAAAGCGCCCCTGCCACAATTTCCGAAGCCGACGCACTCCCTTCATTGATTAATACAACTACCGGCATATCCAAAAGCTTCCCGTTTTTATTCACAGACAGCTTTTCCTCACTTGCGTCACCATATCTTTGCGTCACCACCAGTTTTCCTGCCTTCAAAAATTCACCCGAAATCTGCACAGCCATATCCAGATAACCTCCGGGGTTATTACGCACATCCAGCACCATTCCTGGACATTCAAAACTCTTCTTCCCGCAAGTTCGTGCCACATCATTGACGGCCGCCATCCATTCCTCTTGCGTCTTATCACCAAATCGCGACAGTTCAATCCAGGCAACTTTTTTACCATTTGCATCATCTTTATTTACCAGCACATATTTCAAAGTCACGCTCTTTACCGTCACAGTCGCCCGTATCAGCCTCACATCAAAAGGCTTTTCTACTCCTTCTCTGTACATCGTCAAAATTACTTCAGTTCCCTTTTTGCCCCTGATTAGCTTCACAGCCTCTGTTATGGACATCCCGTCTGTAAGCCGATCCACATTATTCTTTTCATCTTTAATCCGTAAAATCAAATCACCGGCCCTCACATCAGCCTTTTTAGCCGGAGATCCATCTAAAGCCATTATTGCTGCCAATCTTTTTTCTTTGAAACCTAATTGAATCCCCACCCCCTCGAATTCCCCACCCAAATCCTCCTTGGATTCAGTATTCTGTCGCACCGGCAGATACACCGTATATGGATCGCCAATAGCAGCAACCATACCCGACACAGCCCCATCCACCATCTTCTTTGCATCCAATTGAGTTTTATCTACATACAAATCAGACACTCTTTCCCAAGCTTTCCAAAAAATAGCGAAATCCTCCTCAGAAACCTGTGAGGTAAGCGGGTTTTTATTAACAATTAGCGCTGGTTTCCAATTTTGAAACTCCAGTTTCAATCTCTGCTGCCCGATAAACACCCCTACCCACATCGAAAAAATCATCAGAACCAAAATTAGGAAAGTGCTGCGCGTTTTCATAACAAATATCTTCCCAAGTTTACCAAAAACAATCCGCCCAACAAGTATCAAAAGACTTTTGTTACACCCCCGACACAAAAGACAACAGTGCCAGATGGCGGGCTCTCTTCACTTCCATGGTCAATTTTCGCTGGTGCGACGCGCATGTTCCGCTGCGATCTCGCCCTATGATTCTTCCCCTATCACTGACAAAACGGGACAGATTTGCCACTTCACGAAAAGTCGGGTCGACTTTTTCGTTGCAGAAAAAACAATTTCTTGGAACCTTAATTTTGCGTTTCTTTTGTACCATAAGTTTAAAGGATTAGAATGGAATATCTTCGGCCACTTCGGTAGCGTCAGCTTTTTTAACAGTTTTTTTCGCAACAGGGGCCGCAACAGCATCATCAGTCGCGGCAGTACCCGCATCTTCCATAGCCGCGGCCGGCATTACCCCCATATCAACAGATTCCATATTCCCTTCCTCCTGTCGCTTCGAATCCAAAACCAGCATATCCTCAATGACAATTTCAGTTGCTTGTCTGGCAGCTCCATCCTGACCTGTCCACTGTCTGGTCTGCAAACGTCCTTCTACATACACCCGTCTCCCTTTAAACAACAATTGCGAACAAAGTTCCGCCAACTTGTTCCAAGCAACTATCCGATGAAACTCTGTTTCTTCTTTTTTATCGCCATTATCTGTCACCCATGTGCGGTTAGTAGCAAGTCCCATGGTACATACGGCAGTCCCCTGTGGGGTATAACGCAACTCAGGATCACGGGTAAGATTCCCGATCAACATTACTTTATTTAGTGAGCGTGTCGCCATAATGAGCTTAACTTGTTAAGCGAGATACATGAAAAGACCCTTGAGCGTCAGCGAAAGGAAGTTACTTTTCATATAACTACACTTCCGATTTCACCAGCAGATGTCTCAAAATATCTTTATCAACTGCTAACTTCTTAGCCAATTCTACCACAGCGGATTTTGGCGCCTCAAGGTTCATATTCACATAAATTCCCTCTGTCAGGTTTTGGATTTTATAGGCCAGCTGTTTACGTCCCATATCCACAGTTTTTGTCACTGAACCATCCAACCCTTTGAGAGTTTTTTCGATTTTTGTCACAAATTTGTCCCTTGCTTCGTCCTTTACTTCCGGTCGCAGCACTAGGGTTAAATTGTATTTGCCCATCATATTATCGCCTAATTTTAATAGCTGACTGTTCATTTAGCAAGGCCGCTACGCCCCGATCTTAAATTCAACCACATCTCCCTCCCGCATAACATACTCTTTTCCTTCTGTTCTGACCTTTCCAACCTCACGACATTTTACCCACCCACCTAAAGCCACAAAATCACCATAATCAGCCACATCCGCTTTAATAAAATGCTTTTCAAAATCCGTGTGAATTACCCCGGCAGCCTGTGGAGCTTTTGTACCCCTCTTAATAGTCCACGCCCTCGCTTCAATTTCCCCCGCGGTCAGAAAGGTTTGCAGCCCCAGTATTTCAAACCCTCTTTTGATCAGTCTTTCCAGACCGCTACTCACTATTCCCAGATCAGCCAAATATGCCTTTTGTTCATCTTCACTCAATTCTGCCAGCTCCGCTTCCATCTTCGCACAAATCCGTACACATCCATCTCCAGTATCTTCCAAATTGTTCTCGTCGGTATTGAGCACCACTATCTCCGGTTTGATAGTCAAAAAACCCATTTGCCGCACCTCCAGATACTCCTCATCAGAAAAAGTCATTTCCCTCACCGCAATCCCTTTGTTTAGTCCATCCAGAATCTTGCCTGCCAATATCTGCCTGGTCTTATCCTTACTACCGACAATCTTCTCAGCCGTCTGCACATCAGAAAGAATCAGCTCAGCTTCCAACACTTCTCTGTCAGCATCGGGGTTCTCTGAACCCGCCCGTATCACATTCTCATCCGAAAAGTCGCGAAGCACCAAAGCAATGGCATCCACCTCTCGGATATGCTGCAAAAATTTATTCCCCAGCCCCTCCCCCTGGCTGGCCCCTTTTACCAATCCGGCAATATCTACAAACCGAACGGTTGCCGGCACTATCTTTTCTGTCTTAACCACTCTTGCCAATACCGGCAATCGCTCATCCGGCACGCCCACTACCCCCAGGTTTGGCTCAATGGTAGCAAACGGATAATTAGCAGCTAGCGCTGCCTGTTTTTTCAGCAACGCATTAAAAAGTGTCGACTTACCCACGTTTGGCAACCCCACTATTCCCACTGATAGGTTCATATCCCCACTTTTAGATAAATAAATGGAGGAGTCCCCTTACTTCAAGTTTGACTCCTTCACCACAATTAACACGTTCAATTATATCGCCAACAAACTGCTTTTTGTTACCCCAGCCCATTCCTTTAATACCGTTATTGTTGCCGAGATTAATTTGTCCGTCTCTTTATTTCTTACAACAGGCACTTCTAGGTTCTTTCCACTGATTTCCCCCACATGCGATTCGCACAGCTTCCGTTCCCTCCGCACATCTTTAGCCATTTCCTGAAATTGGTCATATTCCATCAAGCCTGCACCATATGCTTTAGCATTTCTATCTTCTTCATCTTTCAATCCATCCTGTAATTTTTCTACCCGTTGTTTTTTTGAATAATTTGTTTGAATAGAATCCGTTTGGCTTTATAGTCATCACCCAACCTGTACCCTGAAGACAAGAAACCAACACCAACCCAGCTTCACCTTGAAATTACTCTTGTTTATGAATCACTGTACACACTTTGGAAAACGATAGCGGGTTTCTATTGACTTGTTTCTCTACTGCCTCAGCTTCAGATAAAGTGCCAGTACCAACTCCATAGTCCATGGAATACCCAGCAGCTGCCAAAGATAAACCTAAACCTACCGCAAGCATCTTTTGATTTGGATCAGGTATTAATGCTCCAACCACTGTAATTACCACTCCAGCCCTCCCCGCATTTTGAGGAGTAAGAACTTTTTTTATCAAACCAGGATCTTCAACATTTGATTTCACACTTGGATCAGCCATTTGAGCTACATGTTCCGCTTCATGGTCATAAGTAATCCTTATCATGTTTTCCATCATAAAACTGTACTCTTCCGCTGTTGCATTAGGACCTAAAAAGGTTTGAGCCATATGAGATAGATGACCTATGTCAATTGCCATACCTAAAGAATAGATAGATCCATCTGGATTCAAATACCCCCCTCCAATCCCCACCCGGATTAACCCTCCCGGAAAATCTTCAGTTGGCTTCACCAAACTGTGAAATGGTTTAGCTACCGCTTTTGTTATTGCTGCCACTAGCTTTTGATCGATTGAAGCATTTCTATCTTCTGTGTCGTCTGAGTCAAAACTTACCTCCAATTTTTTCAAGGCGTTATCAAATGACAGATTTGGTTCTGTACCATTTTCTTTTACTCGATTACTAATGTCCGTTTTGACCTGCGGATAGTCAAACCTAAAAATAAAAGTTTCAGTTTTTCCTCTTAATCTAACAGTTACCTCTTTTTCCAACAAAGGCTTAAAAATTTGTTCCTCGACTATTTGAGCACCTTCCATTACATTTCCACTCTTTGCTGTGCTGCGGGATGAGTGTCCCAATATTTGCTAACCCCAATATTTACATTCCTAATGATATTAGGATTCGAATGGCCTAAAGACATATATAAGTAATAGCCTCTCTTATCACCACCACTTCGTAATCTTTGATCCATCCCAAATACATATCCTATTGTTGCCGCATATCCTTATAAATATCGGCTGCAGCATCGGGAATTAATACTTCACCATTCGTAACCATATTTTTATTATAATCCCCTGGATATTTCTTTCAAGGTCAAAACGGATACAAAACCGGACACGAACTACCCCTTAATACTCATCTCCACCATTTCCAGATTCCTGCTCACCCGCTCCTCATCCGCTTTTCTCTCTTCTGTAACAATTAATTCCACCTTCCCTTCCAGCTGATATTCCCTGTAGCCAAAATCCAAAATATTAAATAGAGTTTTAATCTTTTTAAGATCCCCATTATGCGTTTGGACAAAATACGCCATTGGGGTCATGCAATTACCAAGTGAGTATGGCTGACCGGATTCCCGATTAATAATTAATATTCCATAAAAATATTTATCCTCAATCGCTGTTATTAATCCAGTCTGTATTCGGGCAGCCAGCTACCAGCATTTTCTCTTCCGCTTGTGCCGGTATTACAAAATCCCACTCCTCTCCTGCCTGAAACTTTCCCCACCATCTTTGGAAATGAATTCAAATGTTTAACTTCATACCGATTATGGTTTTGGCTCGTTCTTTGGCCGTCATATATTCGGAAACTTTGGTCAAATTAAACACACTCATTTGGATCTCCTCATGACCAGCTTTCTTTTAATCATAACGCTTTCTACCAATCCCTAGATAGGGTAGCTGAAACTGAAAGTTGAAATCAAAGTTGGGTCATCACAGTCGCCATTCCTATCTCCATGCGAAATTTTATAACTGAGCGTGAGAGATAAGAAAGAACCCCAAATTTTCTGTATCTCAGAAAGACTGCACCACTATCACACTTTTAAAAAATTAGACCTGACCCCTACGACATGCTAGCATTAAGGCTGATATGCTTCTCAAAAAGATACTCGCCATAACTCTTCTGTTCTCTTTGTTTAGTGCCTACCTGCCGACACCGGTACAAGCCCAATCGCCGACAATAGAGTCCTTCACTTCCACCGGCACAATCACCGGCAATGGTACCACCTTATCTGTCAACCTCCCCACGGGAGTTTCTGCCGGAGATCTTTTAGTTGCTTGTGTGGCCGCCACCGGAAACGACACCTCAAATATGTCAGCATCTGGTTGGACACATGTTATTACAGCTGGCGGCAGCGGTATCAGTCCCAAAGTCGGTATGCTTTATCGATTCTGGCAGCCTGGCGACAGCAGTCCAGCAGTTTTCACAATTAGCTCCACAAATAATCTCGCCGCCAGGAGAGGAGTTATGTGGCGTATTTCCGGCGCAGACGCCACACCCAGCGACGCCACACCCAGCTCAAATGTTAGCGGAACTTCAACCTCCCGTGTCTACAATTCCATCACCACCAACACCAACGACGCACTCCTCCTTGGTTGCTTAAACTGGACGAGCAACGACAGCGTCTACACTCCCGATACTGATTTATCAAACACAGCTACTTTGAATTTATATGCTGCCGACTCTGGTGTTCAGACTACTGCGGGAGCCACAGGAAACTTTACCGGCAGCGGCAACAATAGCCCCTATGTATCTATCCTCTGGGCAGTAGCTCCCGGAGAATCGCCTATCAACAATGTTCCGGCAATTACCCTAAACAGTCCTGCCAATTCCGCTACCGGTGTCAGCACCACTCCCACATTCACGTTGACTGGTACAGACGCAGACAGCGATGATCTGACCTATGAAATCCAAATCACCGACAATCCAAATGATTTTATTGGCGGAGAGGTCCTTACGGACAATTTCAGCGGTGGAGGTGGAGCGGCATTCCATCCTCAACCACATCCATCAGGGCTGACATGGCAAGGCAATATTCAAGTCGATGATCGTATGTGTCAAAGCTTTACTGCCAGAGGAGGAAAATGGGCCAAGACCGTATTTCCGCTCGGAGATTCCCGTACAGACACCAGTGGAACTTCCTACGCGCGAATTTACGAACACAGCGGCACTTTCGGTACATCCAGCGCCCCAATCAATGCGGGGGCTCCCAACAATCAAACCACCTCTGGTACCCCCACCACAAACTGGTTGGCGATATCAAATGGCGTCTCACTTGGTGCCAGTTTCGCAAGCGGAAATTTCAATTTCACAGCCTCCGGAGCAAATCAAATCCGTTTTGGAGCCGGCCAGAAATATCTTGTCTGTGGTGACTGGATTCCCGACAACAACCTGGAAAACAATACTTGGGCCTGGTACGGCGACGCCCTGAATGCGGGAGCACTGCACAACGGAAACCTCTACCATGACGGGTACAGCGTAGAAAACAGCGGCCCTCATGCAGAATGGGATCTGCATTTTTCCATGTACGAATCTTTTACTCTTGAATCTGCTGGCAGCCCAACCGACGCAGGTTTTACTAATAACGTAAATGGCGCAGACACCAGTCCATTCACCGCCGGAAATCAAATAACATATACTGCTCAACAGGAACTGGATGCCGATATCACCTATTATTGGCGAGCCAGAGTGAACGATGGCACAGTCTACAGTGACTGGACAACCACACAAAGTTTTACAACCTCCGCTACTCCATCCCCCACTGCAACGCCCACACCCACCGCTACTCCATCCCCCACTGCAACGCCCACACCCACCGCTACTCCATCCCCCACTGCAACGCCCACCACATCTCAGGTTGGCACAACGAACACTTCCGGCGGATCAGCACCCGTCTGCACAGACTCAAAACCTTTCGGTACTCCAAACATATTCCAAATTAGTACAACTGAAAATACCGCAAAAATATTTTTTACCCCCCTCTCTTCCACCAACTCATACTATATCAGCTATTCACCAAGTCCCTCAGCTGAAGAACATGGTGTAAACGTAACTCTTGGAAGTGATGGCGTGCAGAGCTACACGATTGGATTCCTAAAGCCGGAAACCAGCTACTATTTCAAAGTCAGGGGCCAAAATGGTTGTGCTACCGGCAACTGGTCTTCCATTGTATCCTCTGTCACCGCCCATAAGCCTACTTTAATGAACACCATACTCGACGATTCTTTGGTCATTACAAAAATCACCACAGAGGTGCCAACACAGAAAAACACACCCACTCCCAAAATCGAAAAACAGGAAACACCTCAGGCTTTTTCCAACCATGATGTAACCATCACTATAATTTTGTCAGGGAAACCGGTAGTGGGTGCACAAGTAGAACTCCACTCAAACCCCAAATACGGGACAACCGATCAGTATGGGCAAGTCACATTCGCAGACGTCGAAAAAGGTACTCACACTCTAATAGTTCATCATGACAACAAAAAAGTCGCGCAAAAATTAAATGTCGAAGGCTCTACAAAGGAATTTAATATCTCAGTCACACTTGAAATGAGAGAAAGCCATCTCCCGGACTGGGCTTGGATTACCCTGGTTTCCGCACTTACCGCAGCAACTGTCATGCTGGTCATTAAAAATTACAAGCACAACAACAAATCCTGACCAGATCCAAGAACCATTGCACTTAACTGTTTACCCGATTTTTCAAAAACTCATTAGCCTCAGCCAAAGACTTACCTGCATACCTAGCGTCTGCCCACCCCATAGGAACAAAAGGCACCATATAAAACTCACCCAATGTGTCACTATCCGGCCTCAAATCCATAACCAAACCCTCCCCACCTCCATCACTACCCAAAAGAAGCCCATCGGGAAGATATGTTGCCACCTGATATTCACTGTTCAATCGAAATAATTCCCCTGGCCCATAAAGCTTAAACACAACGTTCATTGTAATGAAATTGTTTGTCCCCGTCAATTATAGACCCCATAATCCTATAGTTTCTTTGACTTCATCACTATTAACCACTATAATGCAGATACGAGGAATTGTTCCAAAGATTAAGCAAAGTAAAACCTGCTACTCTCCTGAATCGACTCCTTCATAAAGTATTATGAGCTACAAATTTCATCATCGTGGTCATTTTGGTGGGTCCAGATCAAATTCCGGACGGTCATTCTCTTCCCGTGGCCTGCGGCCAACTAAGTCATTTAATCCCCACCTCATGATCAAAAACACCCCCGAAGATAAATCTACGCCCCAACAGATTGCTATCACTCACCAATTCTCAGATTTTGATCTCAATCCGGAGCTTTTAAACAACTTGGTCAAAAAAGGCTACGCCAAACCCACCCCCATCCAGGATCAGGCCATTTCCCCCATTCTGGAAGATCGTGATGTCATTGGTATCGCCAATACCGGAACCGGCAAAACCGCCGCTTTCCTTATCCCTTTGATTCAAAAGATTCTCAAAAACCGCCAGGAAAAGATCCTTATCATCTGTCCCACCCGTGAGTTAGCTACTCAAATCCAACAGGAATTTTATGCATTCAGCGCCGGGCTCAAAATTCTTTCAGTGCTATGCATCGGAGGGGTAAACGAAAGTCCTCAAAGATACAATCTGCGCCGAAACTACAACATTGTTGTCGGCACTCCCGGTCGCCTCAAAGATTTTGCCAGCGACAACACCCTAAACCTATCCTCTTTTCATACCGTAGTTTTGGATGAGGCAGATCATATGGTAGATATTGGATTCTTACCCCTTATCAAATATCTCATCGCCAAGCTCCCCCCCACACGCCAATCCCTCTTCTTCTCAGCCACCATTGACGGCAAGGTCCGTGAAATATTAAATACCTTTGTCAAAAACCCCGTCACTGTTTCCGTCCGGGTCAAAAATACCGTCGACAAGATCCACCAATCGCTAGTCAAGGTCACCAACCAAAGCCGCAAAGTCGACCAACTTCACGATCTTCTTGTCAAAGCCGAATTCGAAAAAGTCCTTATTTTTGGCCGCACCAAATGGGGAGTGCAAAAGCTCTCAGATGAACTTGGTAAGCGCGGTTTCAGATCGGGTGCAATTCATGGAAACAAAAGCCAAAGTCAAAGACAGGCAGTATTAGACAAGTTCAAACGCAATGAAATTAAAATTCTTTTAGCTACAGATGTGGCTTCCCGCGGACTAGACATCCCCAATGTCAGTCACGTCATCAACTACGACCTCCCCGAAAGTCAGGACGCCTATATCCACCGCATCGGCCGCACCGGACGCGCTGACAAAACTGGCATTGCCCTCACTTTCGTTTAATTCCCATTTCCCACCCCCATCTTTTCTTAGCCACTTTAGCGATTTTTTTTACTCTTCGCATGGAATCACGATCACTTTTAAATGCTGCCAAATCGAGAACCACCCAAACTTCACTGTCATAATCATCAACCTCATACCTATAACAGCTCGCAGCTTCACCAAACAGCTTGCACAAAAAGTTCGCCATCCTAAAGTTCGTCAGGCCAATCAGCTTCCTTGCTGAAGTCGAATCTGCATCCATTCGTTCTATATATTCGTACATCCCGACTGCAAACATCCCTACATTTCTCGCCATTATCAACATTCGGTCACAGCGGTCATCAGTTGGTGGATCATAGATACCACCAGGACCAAAATCTATATATCCGATGTTGTAGTCAAGAGTTTGTGATATATACAACCCTGTTCCTCCGATTTGCTGCCAACTTGTGACCGCTTCAAATCCCAAATCAACCAGATACTTGATTTCTCTTGGCATATATTTCCATTCGTCCGCTTTCTCCCACAAGTTAGATTCAATTTCAGTCCTGCCCACTTCTGCCACCTCCATCTCGCTGCCACCAACCCTCCCAGACACTATCTCGTCTCAATACACATTCAGCTTTTCCCACTATCATGGGCATATTCTACCAAACACATCAAATTACAGGCTGTATTCTCTGTTCTATCTCACGATACCCACATGCTGCACATGCTGATGTTTCCACATTCGCCCACATATAGGCTCCGGTACTGGTCATTCTCACCCGATCTGCAGGTAGTACACCTCCGCAAGCCCCGCACACTGCAATCAATTTTTCCTGCTTCCATCCACCATATATATTTTTAAATCGCTGCTTTCTGTAATTATTTGTGGATCATCCGCAAACATCAGCTCATGATAATTCGGCGCCAGTTGTTTACCCATCTCAAGTTTAAACGACCACTGATCAACCGCTACATCTAGACAAGCATCCTCCTCATCCTCAGAAAACTTCACAGATATTCCCAACCCCCGCAAAATCCCAGAATTCAAGTTATCCGACAGTGTCCCATCGGCGTTTTGAAAACGAAGCAAGTTTTCCCGGGGTGCCGACTTGTCGTATGCAATTATCAACGTAGTTCGTCCCCCGCCTATTTTCGTCCTCGCCATCTCCGCTAAAACAGCACTCTGGACAACAACCTTGCCATACACTTCCTGCCCATTTTCCCTCGTGACCTTTCTGTGCAGAGAAAACTCCTGCACCCCACTCATTCCCAGACCAATTATTTGGCACACCTGATCTCGCTGCTCCAAAAAAGCAGCCCTTCCATCGCTACCTCCCCGAAATTGAAATGTCACATCGTGTATCACCTGAAAAGACCTGCCACTCTGCACACCTCTCCCCACCTGTTGCCAAACCACACTGGGTACCACCACTCGCTCATCCGCTGTGGCAGGATAGATCAGACTGGCTTGCGTATATACTCCACCCCCTTGCCACTCTCTGGAAATCTCCACCAAAGATCCACTCTTCTCCACATATACACTGTCTTGCCCAAACCCACTAGCCGGTTGTCGAAATCGTGAACTCACAGGCAATTGATCGGCAAAAATCGGTAACTTGCGACGCATATTCTCAACCATCAAATCATATGCATTCGAGATCTTTCCGGCATTCTCGTCCTGATTACCGCTATCCCTTTCCGTCATCTGACGAAATTATCCTGTCATCAGTCTTTTTTGTCAAAACCATCATGCCAATAATCAAAAGCACGGCATTTCGTATCAATACCCCCGCGACCAAAGCTTCCCGCTTATACCACAAGTTAATCCACAAATCCCCAGTCAAAAACGGATACACCAAAGTCGTTAGAAATCCAACCAACAACCACAATTTCCCCTCTCCATTTTTCCGCCCCAGATATGCAATCAGTGGGATTACCCAGAGCAAATATTGTGCACTGAATACTTTGCTAGTCAATAACAGCCACACCAAAATAATCAGTACTCCCCGTCCAAAGCTCATCCTCCCCATCGCCAGCTTCCTGCAAATTACAATAAAAATCCCCGCCCATATGCCGATCGCCAGCGTCTGTACCATTTGCAAAAATAGCTCTCCCCGAACTGCCAAAATATTTACCGAGCCAAAACTATTCACCACCTCCAGTTTCACCAATCCCGCAAATTCAAAAACTCCTGCCACACTAGCTACCATCGATTCTATCTGCACAGGACGGTTAAATGCATAAATTAGCGGCGAAACAGTCAAAAACGGATTAATAAATACCGACACGGCCAGAGATGCAAAACAAATTAGCATGAAAATTCCGACTCCATTTAAATTCCCTTGTTTCAGTTTTTGCAGTCTCCCTTTATTTTCAAAAATAAAAATCAGGGGCAGAAGTATTATCGGAAAAATTTTTATCAGAGTTGCCGCAGCTGCCAACACATAAGCCAAATTAAATCTTTTCACTTCTACTGCCCGCACGATCGCCAATATCAGTCCACCTACCAGCAAATCTATTCTCCCCAGCAAAGTGCTAAATCCCCCAAGCACCCCCAAAATCAAAAAATACTTTGCTGCCCCCTCAGATTTCCACTTCTTTATCGCTGCGTAAATCACCACAAACACCAGCCCCATTTGCACCCGATAAGCCAAATCATAACCGCTCGTTCCAGCCAGGAGAGGTAAAAGCATTGGAACCAGCGAAAGAATTGGATATTCCACTGGAAGAGTTTGAACTGGTTTATCACCACCGGAAGACAAAAAAACACACTTAAACATATCCCCATCACCCTGACGAAATTTTTCCAAAACCCCAGCAGCTCCATACACAAATCTCACGGCATTGCATTTGTATAGCAAAGAAAACCGGTTCGCCGTCATTTCATATCCCACGACCAGAACTGAAATGCTCACACCCACCAAAAATATCTCAAAAATTCTTTTCATACCAAACCAGTTTACAGGATTACTTCACTTTTTTTGAATCTCTTCCACCGGAAAGCTCTCATATGCATGCCGACTATTAATGGCCGGATTAAATTGGTAGTCATCATGCATCCTCTCAAAAACTTCATGCAACAGATTATCTTTATTGGGGCCAACTCTCACACATACTAAAAAATTGCACAAAAGTCTAGCCAAATCCATCACCCCGGGGTTATTAAATACATCATATTCAGAACCAGGTTTATTTTTGGACTCTTCAAAAAAGTTATTGGCCTTACCTACTCTGTCAACCAGCCCCGTGCGCAATTTCTGGTTCATTCCGGCATCACTAGCCATTTTCACAACTGGCCACGGCTCACCCGCCACATCCCGAATAAACAAAGCCATAAAACAGGCAGCTTGGTGCATACCACGAAACGCCAGATTATCAAAATCAGCCTTCAGAAAATCCGCAAAATACGTCCTCTCATCACTATCACATTCAAACGGTCGGTCACGTTCTGCCATCACATCCCGCCGATTATGCCCCACTAATCGTCTTTATCATCGCGCTTATTGATCTTTGGTATCCGCGAAGAAACTACCGCGTACACTGTTGCCAAAATGCCCGCAATTGGATAACCAAATCCGAGCATCATCCCCACCGCAGCCGAAAACCACAATGAAGCCGCAGTTGTCAGATTTGTTATTCCCCCACTTCTTTCCGATTTCAAAATCACCCCTGCACCCAAAAACCCCACACCCGACACAATCTGTGCAGCTATTGCATACGCACTTCCATTTCCCATCGTCCGTGCCATTGTCGCAAATATCGTCGCCGCCCCGATTACTAAAGAATGTGTGCTGAGGCCAGCCGGCTTATGCCGAAGCTCCCTTTCCCCTCCGATTATTATTCCGCAAAAAAGCGCCAACCCCAGACTTGTCAAAAGCTCCAACTCAAATTTCCCCAGTAAATTTGCAACCATATCATCATTTTAAAACAAAAAATGAATAATTTCTTCCATGATATACTTTCTGCACATGAAACATCTGCAAATTATCAAACGAGATGGCTCAAAAGAGCCTTTTGATCTCGACAAAATTGCCAGAGTCGTCACAGCCGCCGGCCTGGAACCCGACGAAACAGATCGACTGGTAAACAAACTTACTGACTGGATCAATTCACTCAACAAAGTCGAAATTTCATCCCTTGAAGTCCGTGATCAGGTCTTATTGGCACTCGATTCCATCAACACTTCAGTCGCTAATCTGTTTCGCTGGTACCAGAAGACCCGAACCTAAAAGATTCCGACACACTTCCTCCACCTGATTCGCATTTGCAGCTTCCATCAACTTTGCCCGCACTCCAGCCGCCCCATCAAAACCATTCACATACATTTTTATGAGTTTACGAAACTCCACAAATGGCCGTCTCCCCTGCCACACTTCTTCCCACATTCTGGCATGTTCATTCATGAGTTCAATCTTTTCCGCAAACCCCATCTCGCTTTTATCTTTACTTAGTGCCGCAGGACTTTCAAAAATTCCCCGCCCAATCATTATTCCATCCACTCCATATTTTTCCGACAATTCACCCGCTTGCACTCCCGTCTTTACGTCCCCGTTTCCACATATCGATGTTTCCACTTTCATTTGATTTCTCAAAACAACCGCTTTGGCAATCTCATCCCAATGCGCAGCAACTTTGGACTGTTCCGCCACCGTTCGACCATGAACAGTAATTTCAGCCAAATTCAGCGACAACAAAAAGCCTATCCATTCTTCAGTCATAATTTTTTTATTCCCGATTCTCGTCTTTACCGAAACCGGTAAACCTCCTGCGCCCTTTTTAGTCGCTTCAACAATCTCTTTCACCAGATCATTCTTTCCGATCATCGCACCACACGCACCCTGCCTCATTACCTCCCTTACCGGACACCCTAAGTTTATATCAATCCCATCAAACCCCATCTCCGAAATGATCCGCGCCGCCCTGCAAAAATTATCCGGATTTTTTCCCCATATTTGCGCCACAATAGGTCTCTCATTAGTACTGAATAAGAGCCTGTCAGTAACTTTTTTGAGTCCTTCTGAACAAATTCCATCCACGCTTGTAAACTCAGTGTAAAACACATCGGGCTTCCCTGCTTTTCCTACCATTCGCCGAAACACACTATCCGTTACCCCCTCCATTGGGGCAAGTGCCACAAACGGTTTTATCAAATTATTCCAAAAACCTTTCTTCATATCCCTACATTATATTCGAAAAATTTTCTCGTATAATCTCCTTATGTTCAGACGCTTTATTACTCATCCTCTTATTCTCATCACGACTCTGGGGCTATTCTTTCGTCTTTGCCAACTGGCAAATCTTCCCGGCGGATTTCATGTCGACGAAGTGAAAATCGGCTGGAATGCGTATTCATTGTGGAAGACCGGAGCAGACGACTGGCTTCACCCTTTTCCTCTTCATTACGACACTTTTGGGGATCAACGACCCACCGGCATTTTTTATGCCACCGCTCCATCTCTCGCAGCCTTTGGCCTCACCCAATATGCAGTCCGTTTTCCTGCCGCAATTTTCGGCAGTCTGACTGTTATTGGAGTTTTCTTTCTTTCATACTTTCTTACCAAAAATCGGTTGCTTTCACTTTTTTCAGCACTGGCACTCGCTTTATCCCCCTGGCATATCACACTAAGTCGCGCTTCTTCGGAAGGAATTATTGCCACCACCTTGATCATTTTCGGTCTGGTCTTTCTTATCAAGTCTTTTTCATCTTTTCCCAGAAACTTTGCCACCCTCCTTTTGGCCACAATTTTATTGACTTTATCTTTCTTTTTTTACCATACAGCCCGCATGCTCGTACCGCTTTTTGTGCTCACAGCCATTGTTCACCATTTTTATGTCACCAAAAAAATCATCATTTCCTCGTTTTCCGTCTTAATCATCGTTTCTTTATTGACTCTAAGCTTTATTCTCACCCCGGCCGCCCGCGGCCGCCTATCCCAAGTATCCATATTTACAGATGCCGGGGTTCGCAAAGAACTGGACCGGCTTCCTTTTGAAGAAGGCAACAACAAAGTTTTCCTCGCCCGCGCCCTGCACAACAAAGTGGTTCTTTATTCCTCCAGATTCTTAAATGAGTACACCCGCTATTTCTCAGGAAGCTTCTTCCTGAATTTTGAGGAGGCCAAACCCGCCCGATACCAAACCGTTATGCGCGGACTACTGCTTTACACTGAATTCTTTCTCCTGGTCATCGGACTTATCGCACTCGCCCAAAGGCCTCAAAAATTTTCCCTTCTACCGCTTGCCCTTCTCCTGGTTGCCCCCCTCCCGGCTGCCATCACCACCGAAGACGCTCCAAATCTCCACCGCAGCCTGCTTATGTCTCCCTTTTTATCCATGCTGGTCGGTCTAGGCATCTACTGGCTCAAAAGATTTACCCGCTTACCGCTGATTTTTCTCGCGCTCATCCTCATCTTGGACTTATTCCACTACACTCACATGTACATGGTCCACAATCCGGTGCGCGATGAATTGACGATTACCCGAAACTCGGGAGCAATCGAACTCTTTTCTACACTTAAAGGTCTGGAAGACAAGTACACCGGTATCTACATCACCAATCGCCCTGATCACACCTACCCCTGGTACGCGTTTCTTACCCGCCAAAATCCTAAAACTTTCAATATGGAATTGGCTTCTTCCAAGTCTCAAGTATTTATGTATGGAAAATACATTTTTACCCAGTTCCGTTGCCCGGCTCAGGAGCTGATTGACCGCAGGATTAAAAACGCTATTGCTGTTGACGCAGAAGGCTGTCCCACACACGACAATATGGAAGTTGTCAGTGAAGTTAGGCGTATTAGTGGTGGCATACCATATACTATCTGGGCAAGTCGCGACTAATCATCAAATGCAAATCACCACATCTGGTTCCACCATTGTTTTTACCTCCTACATCATCACCCTGATGATGTATGTCCTATCAAATCAAAATCTCTCTTTCGCCCGTCCTGACCAACTGCTGCTCACAGGATCCCAAGTAACCGCCCTGCTAGGTATTGTTTCTCTCAGCCTAAACTATCTCTTTAGCAGCCGACTTCCTTTCTTAGAAAAGTTATTGGGCGGACTGGACAAAATATACAAACAACACCGACTGTTGGGAATCACCTCCCTGGTCCTCCTCATTCTCCACCCCACTTTTCTTTTTATTCACCAACTCACCATCGAAGCAAACCCTTTTTATTATCTGTTTGTTTCCCCCAATCTTGGCTACTATTTGGGAGTGCTTGCTTTCATCACTATGCTCACCCTATTGGGACTAACCCTCTGGATAAAACTCCCCTACCGCACTTGGAAAGCTACTCACGAGTTTATGGGCCTAGTAGTCATCCTGGGCGGCCTGCATTCATTGTTAATAGGTAGTGACGTCAGTTCTTATTTGCCTCTCAAAGTCTGGATCATAGGCCTCGCCATTTTCGGTACTGGGTGTTTTATTTATCGTCGTTTCCTCTACGAAAAATTCGGCCCGGTCTATTCTTATTTTGTTGAAAAAGTTTCCCCAAAAGGAAATTTCACGGAGATCACACTTGGAGCTGCTGCAAATAGATTGAATTTCTTTCCTGGCCAGTTTGCATTTCTGAAATTCCCCGATTACCCCGCACTCGACGAACTGCACCCCTTCACTATTGCGTCATCGCCGCAAACCAACTCACTGCAATTTGCAATTTCCAAATCCGGAGATTTTACAAATTTGCTTTCCAAAATCCCGATCGGTGCAAAGGCCAAAGTTATCGGGCCTTACGGCACCTTCTCTGAAAAATTTCCTCATGCTGACACCGCTATTTGTATCGCCGGCGGCATCGGCATCACTCCATTTCTCAGTTTGCTTCAATCGGATTTACGCAAATTCCCCAAATCCACACACCTGTTTTATTCAGTCCGCTCTGCCGAAGCGGCTTATTATCACACAAATCTCAAATTGTTATCCAAGTCCAAAAAATTTTCCTACTACCTTCACGACACTCAAACCAAAGGGAAAATAACCGTCAAAGATGTCTTATCCAAATCAAAAATTGATCCCCGAAAATGTCACTTCTTTCTCTGTGGCCCCATCAGTCTTGTCAAATCTTTTGAGACTCAACTAACAGAAATTGGCGTTCCCAATTCCCAAATTGTCTTTGAAGAATTTAATTTCAAGTAATCTGGCAACTTACTACTTTGCACCAACCACTACTATCGCGTCTACCCCAGCCGCACCAGTTAACTCATCATCGGTACTAAACCCGGCAGCCAATTCATAATTCTTCCCCAAGTCTTCCTGCAATAGTGTCCAATATCCAGTTTTTGATTTATTAAAAATCACTTCAGTACTCCCATAATCGCTACGTTTTGCGTTACCAGTTTGCACATCTTTATACCCCAATCCTTCCAGATAATCCTTTCCCTTTGCTGCCACCCCAGATTTCCCGGTTCCGTTCAGGACTTTTATTTTCAGATCTTCCCGCTTCATAGCCGCTGCAGCTGTTGGCGTCGGCGCCAGTGTTGGACTGACACCGCCTTCCACTACCCGGGTTGGTTCTGGACCGGATGCAGCAGGCACCAATTTATTAAGCAGCTGTTTTTCCCACATCCCCCAACCGCTCACCACTCCCAGACTGATCCCCAACACAAAAGAAGCCGCTATCCACGGTCCCACAGCAGGAGGACGAATTCGTCGCACCTTTGAACCAACCTCCGCCACCTCCGAAATACTCGAAGTGGGTGAATCAGAAATCTGCGCAAAC
Organism: uncultured Gammaproteobacteria bacterium; assembly: GCA_964502885.1. Classification (GTDB taxonomy): domain Bacteria; phylum Patescibacteriota; class Microgenomatia; order CAZETR01; family Amesbacteraceae; genus XYB1-FULL-44-23. Next base: position 3,813 of record CAZCXU010000005.1, on the reverse strand, counting down.
TCTTTTAGTCTCGCATCCACCTCTTCCACTCCCGGTACTGTTTCAACTTCCGGTTCTAAAACCAACTTTTCTTTAGCTTCCTCATGGTTGTGTTTCTTGTCCTCATGTTTTTGCATGAGAATAGTATAGACAATATGCACAACTTTGCAATTCGTATGAAGACCCGGGGTTACTTTTGTCGTCCCAACTCAAACATGGCCAACGCCCACACTTTTTCCTCAGGTTCATACCAGCTGCCATCAGTGCCCTCAATCTGATATCTGCGTTTTCCCAAATCTCCCACTCTTCGTATTTTAGTCACCCGGCCGTTTCTATCAATTGCCGGCACCACCCGCACCCCCTTATTAAATCTTTCATCCATCGCTTTCCGTACCCGATTCGCATCGCCATAACTTTGCACCAGTCTTCTTACCATCTTGTCCAAAGCATCCCCCTCACCCCGCAGTGAAGCGATATATTCACTTGCTTGTGGAAATCTCCCCATCGGCATATATGCACACATTATAGCCACACCAATATCTTGTCAATCATCTCAAAACAATCGCCGCGTTAAATCACTACCATGTGGCGCTTCATCATTCGGAATTGTCGTAAAGCTTGCCCGTTTTTTACCGCGCACAATCTTGGTTGTCAGATTCGGATCACCAACAGTGGCAAAACTATAGTCCACCCCCAGGTTTTTCACCAAGTCGTCATAAAACTTCCCTTTTTCTAATTCTTTCGGTCGATCCGGTATTAGTCCGGTCCACACCCCAAAATGAGCCCACATTGTAAGTCTTACTTCCGGCGGGAAATATGGTTTTCTCCTGTCTGGATTCTGCTTAAAGTACCCGTCTTGCTCCAATAGAACAATGGGTATTTGCACAAACCTCTTCATCCAATTAGCCGCATATCTATGTCCAGCTGTTCCATCACCAGTCGCCATCAACAACACCCCAGTACTGGTGCCATCATCCAGGTTTTTCTCGAAAATTCGCCCTCCCATTTCCTTTACCGACATTACATTTGGGTTTTCCACCACTTCTTTCCCCATAAAGCAAGGCCTTTCACATAGCTCGGCATAAAAAAGTCTCCACCACTCCACCCACCCGGCCACTGCATTTGTCCTAAACATCTGATTAGGGCCAACTGTCTCAATAACCTGCCACACCGCTGCACTCATAATCGTTATCATAACTTCCGGTGCAAATGACTTGCTTTCTTCGGTCAACTCTTTGGCACTCGGCATTCCTTTCATCCATTCCGGCGGCTTAAATGTCAGATATTCACTTTCGTTCGTCACCAGACCAGCATCTTACCACAAATAGCTTGTGTCCTCTCACTTCTATCTCTCGCCATTCCATTCCGCAAAAAACTCTTCCAAAAACTTCTCCATAAATTTATGCCTCTCCTCTGCCATTTGCCTTGCCGTCTTTGTATGCATCCTGTTTTTCAGAAGTAATAATTTTTCATAAAAATGATTGATCTTCGTCTGCCCCTTTTTTTGTATTCTTCAAAGCTCTCAAAGTTGACCTATACGAGTTGTTTAAGTTCTGATCTTGGTATTGGCCTATCGCCTCCTGTAATCCCCACTACGACCGGATAATCGTTTGACTGATTAGTTGTATATCATTTGATTTATAATCAATTGCAATATCTTTTTGTACAAAAAATCAGGTAAAACTCCTGGTTCTTTGTGTCAAGACCAAGTCTTATTATTCTGACTTTGTTACTGGTCTCCCCATTACATCTGTATTTGGATCATAAGTTCCTCCCAGAGCTTTTACTTGCTCCATAGAGGTAACTTTCTTACCACACAATTTACACCTATAGAAAGCTCCACCGGTTCTAGCCCCGGTATTTGGGTCTTTGCCATCCCACAAACCTGATTGTGTCCACTGATGATCACATTTATTATCTTCCACAGATATCACCACCCTTCATTTTCATCGTTAATACGATTTAATAATATCATTTTTTTAAGCACTAAATTCCTTAAAGTTTCTTTTATCTGTACTTATATAAAGTTTTACATGCATTTCCCTAGCCAAACTTATCAAAGAGGCGTTAACTAATCGGGGTACACCATTTTTTACTTCTTGATCTGCGGACAGGATATTTTGTTCTGTTTCCGCGACTGCTTTATTTTTGGATTCCACCATATTGGCTATTAGTTGCTGTAATTTAGGGTCATTACTGGTATCCGTTTTTGCAGCAAAATCCTCTATCGCCTTAGTTGTTTGTTCAATCGCCGCCCTCGCTCCCAACTGTCTATCTATTTCTGCCTGCCCTTTATCCTCCAACTGGGTTTTGGCGGCAATCCTCTCCTGATTGTGTGATTCGATTAAGTTGTCGGCATCATTCATGGTGCTAAATAGTGGAGTTTCATTAGTAGCCAGTGCCATTACTTGCATACCAGGAGTCATCACCATTATTCCATTAACCACTCTCGTATTTGTTTGCTTATCACCAAATATCAGCGGGAAATAATCATCGGGAGAAAACATACTATCTCTTGGATGTTCATGCACCAACATCATGGGTAATCCTCCCGCATTTGCTGCTTCGTTTAACCCAGCAAGCATATCCACAGTTGAATTGTCCCCATAGGTAGTTGTGATTGCTTTAATCGTATTCGTCTTAACATCCAGATACGCCACTTTCGCTTGCTCAATTGGTTTCTCTTCTTCATTTGTTTGCCTGGTTTCGTACATCGAGCCAACTATTCCCGACACTTGCGCTCCTACATCTATGGTCTTGTCAAAATAACCCGAAGCTAGGATTCTCAGAGATTGCAACCAAATCCTAATAGTCGCCTACTCCAACTTCTCTACTTCATCCAAATGGTACTCCTCAATTTTGTCATTCTCCCCAAACATAAACTCACCTCTAAGCATAGCGCCTGCAAGTATTCTAGGTAGCCAAATTGCCTCATCCGGCCACATCTGATCAAAAGGTATTTCTGCCCTGTTATACCATTTCGGCTTCATTTCTTCGCTCTCAACTGGTTCCCCTTCCCAATTTTCTGAAGTATAAACCCACACCTCTTTTCCAAAATTAGTGTTTGGGAAATAGAAACTCAACACAGCTACCAGCTTTGCCCCCACCGGAATCACACCAATTTCTTCTTCCGTCTCTCTTATAGCCGTATCACTTATATCCTTATCTTTTGTGGGATCATATTTTCCCCCCGGACCATTTGGCTTATTCGCCCCAAACCCCCGCTTCTTCATTGCCAGCATAATCTCATCCCCCCGCAACAAAAACATCAGAGTGGCCCGTCCCAGCTGTTCAGTCAAGCCAGATTTATATTGCTCCAAATTCATATCAATACAAATCTGAGTTCTTAAATGCCACCAGCGCCAATATCACCGCATGTTCATAGTATTTTGTTCGCGTCACCGCATCACCGGTCAGATTTCCCACGGTACCATTCGCCTGTTTAGAATTAACTTTCCCAAACACAATATCATCCGCCTCTCCCAATTCTTTACCCTTCTTTACCAGTTCCACAATCCGCTTCGGCAGAAAAAAAGATCCGGATCGCGCCTTGCCCCTACCACCCTCTCGTGATTTCACCACCACACAGGCAAATGCCTCCATCTCATCACCCACGTTTTTCACTCCCCCCTCTATTCCAATCCAAAAATCCACATCCGGCCGCAATCTCGACACATTTTCCACTCTATTATTCGCTCCCGCCAGCGTCTCTTCCTCACCAATCGGCTGGTCACTTACCCCAGACGGCGCAGACACACCCTCCACCTTAAAATCTTCATCTGGAAACATCTGGGCAAAGCCCAACTCCACAGCTTTTATCTTTACCGGATTAGT
>CAZCXU010000004.1:58554-69454 GCA_964502885.1 uncultured Gammaproteobacteria bacterium | reverse complement strand
ATAGATCATGTCAAAGCCAGAAATCACAATACAATTTGTTTGTCCACTATAAAACAGGAACTAACTGCCCGGGTTTTATCCCAGTCAGGCATGACCCCGGTTTCATTCTGGGAGCTGCCTTATCTCTCCTATTTGACTTGCACCTGCACCAATTGTTCCGAATCCCATGGATTCTCCCGCTGTCAATTCCGCCGCCCGCCCACACTAAGCACTCCGATTAATTTTGACTCCATGCTCAACCGTGACCACCCGCCTCAAAAAACAGACTGCACTTTATTTGTGTCCGACCCTCAGTTGGCTATAAATTTTGAATCACATTGCCGGGCTTTGGATTTGAAGTTTACCGGAACCTGTTTAATTCCGGGTCAGATCAGTGTTGATTCCATGGCTCGGGCAGCAAAGCTTTTTGCTAAAGTAAAAACATATGTCTGACTCTTTGTTGATTAATAACTTTTTCGATTTGGTTCGCATCGATTCTCCGTCAGGGGAAGAATCCCGCGTGGCACTCTTTTTACAGGATAGATTGCAGAAACTGGGTTTTATTACACAAATAGATACTGCCGGCAATTTATTTGCCAGAAACTCTGTTCCCGGAGAGCCGGTATTGCTCAATGCCCACATGGACACGGTTGAGCCGGGGCGGGGAATTCAGCCGCGGATACAGAATGGTCTTTTGGTCAGTGATGGCAATACCATCTTGGGAGCAGACAACAAAAGTGCTCTAGCAGCAATTCTTACTGCGCTGGAATCAGTTGATTCTAAACAGGTCCGCCCCCTGGAGATACTTTTTTCTGTCCGCGAGGAGACCGACGGAGGAGTCAGTCAATTTGATTTCTCCGCGCTAAAAAGCCGCACAGGAGTGGTGGCTGATCGCGCATCGCGAGTCGGGTCTCTTGTGCTCGCTTCTCCCTGGATTCTCAACTTAAACATCTCCATTCTAGGCAAAGGGGCACATTCCAGCTTACCCGAATCAGGTATCAATGCTCTCACGATTGCAGCCAAGGCCATAAGCTCCGCAAAATGGGGACGTATTGACTCGCAAACCACCTCCAACATCGGCCTTATTTCTGGGGGTTCAGCCATGAACTCAATTCCCGAAAAAGTCACTCTGGTAGGTGAAATCCGTAGTTTCAACGAAAATAAATTGTATGCAGTGCGCGATCAAATCCTCGCCATCTTTCAGAAAATCTGTACAAAATTTGCAGCCAATTTAGACTTTCAGTCGTCTTTATACTGCCCGGGTTATAAATACTCCAAGAAAGATCCTGCCGTGATTAACGTAGTAAATCTGTTTAGAAAACTGGATATAAAAGAGAGCTACGAAGTCGCTTTTGGGGCCAGCGATGCAAACACGATTACTTCTCGCGGGATAAAAATTGTTGCCATTGGTGATGGCTGTTCACATCCCCACACTGTTAAAGAATCGGTTTCCATATCAGAATTAGAAAAGCTGTTGGCCGTATTTCAAGCTTATATTGCTGGTGATTAGTGTAAAATAAAATTCAAAAGCATGGCCATATCCCGTCTTGAAGAAATTCGTCAAAATCGTCTGGCTAAACTAACCAAATTGAAAGAGTTGGGAATCGACCCTTATCCGGCAAAATTTAATAAAACTGCCATTTCCGTATCCTCAGCATTATCCTCACCAGGGCAGACGGTGTCTGTCTCCGGTCGGCTGGTGCGTTTTCGCGAACATGGCAACATCATATTTGCCGATCTCAAGGATGCTACCGGCAAAATCCAGCTCTTGTTTCAGAAAAAAGTTCTGGAGGATAAATTTTCCATCGTCAAGTTGTTTGACGTCGGTGATTTTCTTGGGGTTACTGGCGAAGTCATTACCACCCAGGCTGGTGAGTTGACGATCAGTATCTCAGGGTTCCAATTGCTTACCAAATCCCTTCGTCCGCTCCCTGACGATTGGCATGGTCTTAAGGATGAAGAAGAGCGTTACCGTCGCCGTTACCTCGATTTGTTGCTAAATGATGATCTGCGCAATCTGTTTAACAAAAAAGCAATTTTCTGGAACAGTATGCGCTCATTTATGTTGGATCACTCGTTTATGGAAGTTGAGACTCCGGTGCTGGAAAATATCTTTGGCGGAGCGGACGCTGCTCCATTCGTCACTCACCACAACGCCCTTGATATTGATCTTTACCTGCGTATTTCTATGGGGGAGCTTTGGCAAAAACGCCTCATGGTTGGTGGTTTCGAAAAGACATTCGAAATTGGTCGCCAGTTTAGAAACGAAGGCCTGAGTCGTGAGCATTTGCAGGACTACACCCAGATGGAGTTCTATTGGGCATACGGCAATTACGAAGATTCTATGAATCTCGTGGAGGAGCTTTACAAGCATGTCGCGCAGGAAACTTTCGGCAAACTTCAGTTCGATATTGCCGGACATGCTGTCGATTTATCCAAACCCTGGGCCCGTATCGACTATACCCAGACAGTAAAAGAGCACACCGGCATCGACATCTCCTCCTGTACTATCAAAGATTTACAGACAAAACTTTCCCAGCTTGGGGTTGTCTTTAGTCGCCATGATGATCGCGGCCGTCTGACTGATCTTTTATGGAAGACTGTTCGGAAGGGTATTTCCGGCCCAGCGTTTCTCATTGGCCATCCGGTGGAAGTTTCTCCTCTTGCCAAGAGGTCTGCTGAAAATCCCAATTTTGTTGAACGCTATCAGGTGATTTTGGCCGGCAGCGAATTGGGCAATGGCTACTCCGAGCTCAATGATCCGATTGATCAGGCCCAGCGTTTTTCCAGACAACAGGAGCTGCGGGATAAGGGGGACACCGAAGCCCAAATGTATGACAAAGATTTTGTTGAGGCGCTGGAGTACGGTATGCCTCCAGTCACCGGATTTGGTGTTTCCGAACGGTTATTCTCCTTTTTGGCGGATCGCCCGATTCGTGAATGTGTCCTTTTTCCCCTGCTTCGCCCCGATTCGGGGAATATGTCTGCAAAACAGGACCTTGATCATTCATTGGCCATTATTATTGACCCGGAACTTCCTAGTTGGCAGATTATGAATACTTCCGCACATGCTGCCGCTTTCCTGGGCAATAAAATGGAGACAAAATTTGATACAGGCAAACATTTCCAGACCAAGGATGGACATGCTATACCCCGAAACTCGCAATTTCCGATAGTCACTCTCAAAGCCTCCCGAGCCCAATTGAAAAACCTGATAGCGCAGCTTCGTGAAACCGACCTTTTGTATATCGGCTACATTCCGGAGATGATGGTTACCACCAATGACCAAAAACTAGCCGGAATGATTTCTCAAAAGCCGGACACCGAAATTGAGTATATTGGTGTGGGCATTTTTGGCCCAAAAAATAAAGTCAAAGAATTCACCAAACAGTTTGTCTTATGGGATTAGTAGTATGACCGTTAAATTTACTCCAGAGGCAAAGGATCTGCCCGAGCTTATCGGAAAACTAAACGCTATGCGCGAAGAAAAATTGATCTTTTCTTACGAACAGACAGATACGGGAGAGATAATCCTCGAAACCGCTTTGACAAAGGACGACCTGATAAGACACATCAGTGGGACTTTGGGGGTAGTGTATGATTGGGACAAATTTACAGTAATATAAATCGATATGGAAATAACTCGAGACCAAGCCATTTCTTTGATTAGAGATCATGTCAAAAATGAAAATATCATCAAGCATATGTTTGCTTTGGAGGCTGTCATGGGGGGACTTTTTGATTTTTTGCAGGTCGCTGATGGTACCACTCGTAATGACTGGACGCTTGCCGGATTGCTTCATGATGGTGATTACTCCGAAGAAGTTCCACACAATCGTCAGGGAATTCAAATAATTGAATGGGCCAAATCAGCCGGTTTTGATATCCCCCATGTGGTTGCTCATGCCACCGCAGCCCACAATTGGTCAAACACCCAAGTAGCACCGCAAAACCAAATGGACTGGTCGATTTTTTGTGCCGATTCACTTACTGGACTTATCACGGCATGTGCTCTGGTGCTTCCCACTAGGAAGCTTTCCGATGTCAAAGTGGAAAGCGTTCTGAAAAAGTTTAAACAACCATCATTCGCTTCCGGTACTCGCCGTGATGATATTCAAATGTGTGAGGATAAACTTGGTATTCCCTTAGACAAGTTTATTTCCATTGCCCTATCCTCGATGCAGCGGATCTCATCCGAACTTGGACTGTAGTATAATAAACACCAGTTAAAAAAGCCTTTGTCGTTATTCGACAATCTCTGGCTTCCAACCAGAGCGAGCTGCTAGAGGGTAAAAACTTTAGCCGGGATGCCCGTAACAGCTTCAAATCAAGTACTCTTCTCGCTGGCACCTCCTTCTCCTAGGGCGAAAGAACACTATATATAGTATTCTTGTATCCATGATAGATATCAAATTAATCCGCGAACAACCTGAACTGGTACGCGCCGGTGTGATCGCCAAAGGATACGCAGCCCAGATGGTCGATGAAATTCTTGCTACGGACAAAACTTATCGTCAGCTGCTTACTCAGGTGGAGACCTTGCGGGCGCAAAGGAATCAGTTAGGTCGCGATCAGATCGATCAGGGTAAGCTCATTAAAGAACAAATGAAAGACTTGGAGCCTCAGCTAGAAGAGGTGAGTAAAAAGTTTCAGGAGCAACTTAGTTCTATTCCCAATCTTCCTTCTCCCAAAGCCCCCGTTGGCAAAGGTGAGAGTGAGAATATTGAGATCAAAAAATGGGGAACTCCCCGCCAATTTGATTTTCCCCTCAAAGATCATTTGGAATTAGGTGCAAAACTGGGAATACTGGACTTTGAGTCAGGGTCAAAAGTCGTCGGTTCGCAGTTCTACTATTTATACGGTGATGGCGCGCTTTTGGAGCTTGCCCTCATCCAGTTCGCTTTCAACTTCCTCAGCAAAGAAGGCTTCCTGCCTGTCATTACTCCCGATCTGGCCAAATCACGTTATTATTTGGGTACAGGATACAACCCCAAAGGCGACGAAGCTCAGACATACACCATCGAGGGGCAGGACTTGGGATTGATTGCCACTGCTGAGGTTACGTTGGCAGGTAAGCATGCTGATGAAATCATCCCCGAGTCATCCTTGCCCATCAAATATATTGGTTACTCTCACTGTTTTCGTCAGGAAGGTGGGGCATATGGCAAATATTCCAAGGGTTTATACAGAGTACACCAGTTCACAAAGTCAGAAATGTTTATTTACTGCAAGCCCGAGGATTCAGAGGCTTTTCACCAGCATCTTCTGGATATGGAAGAAAAAATCTACCAGGCTTTGGGGTTGCCGTATAGAATCTTGGAAATGTGTACAGGCGATCTGGGGGCCATGGCTGCTCGCAAATACGATATTGAAGCATGGATGCCGGGGAGAAATGATTACGGTGAAGTTACATCCACTTCCAACTGTACAGACTATCAGGCCAGAAACTTAAATATTCGCTTCAAAAGAAGCACTGGAGAAGTAGAGTACCTGCACATGTTGAATGGTACTGCCCTGGTCACTTCCCGCGTGCCTCTGGCCATTCTTGAAAACTACCAGAACTCCGATGGCTCAATAACAGTTCCCGAAGTTCTTCGTCCGTTCTTGGGTAAGGACCGCATTTCTCTTCCCGGAAGTGTCTCCTAGTTCATGAAAAATCGTTCCCTCTTTAGTCAGTTTGCTTTTATCATCCGCTACTGCGGCCGCATTTATTGGCAGACAGACAAACGGGCTTTTATACTGAACATTCTTCTCAATTCGGTAAACAGTATTACCATCTTCCCAAATGTCTTATTGGACAAATGGTTCATCGATACTTTGGTCGCCAATTTGGGAAATGCCACTCCGGGAGTTTATCAGACCATCTTTACTATAATCGCCATGCGCTTTGGTCTCGCTGCCCTGCGCACCCTTTCTGGTCGCCTCTCTGGTTTTTACGGTCGGATGATGTGGATAAAACTCAGTAAAAAAATGGAAATCGACGTAGGGCTCAAATACGCCACCATTTCAGTACCCACACTTGAAGATCCCAAGTTCAAGGATCGATACCAAAAAGTCGAGCGGGAAAGCATTAATCGTGTTTTGCGGGTCTATGACAGTTTTGTCCGGCTGCCCCAGTATGTGATCGGTATTATTTCTTCCCTCTCCATTTTCGTAATCAGTCAGCCGTGGATTGCTGCCTTGGCTTTGGCCTCATTACTCCCATCAATTATGGTTGATCGGTATTTCATTAAGAAAGCTTACGATCTGGATACCGCGATCACGCTCTTGCATCGCATTCGAGGCATGTACTCTCATTATTTGGGGCGCACGAGGTCTTATCTAGAGTCTCGGCTTCTCAATGCCCATTCCTACCTGGCTGAAAAAATCGGGGGGTTATGGGACCAGGTGGGTGACAAGCGATTAGCTCTGGAAAAAGGTCGTCGTACCGGAGGTTATGCCGCCGGCCTGATTGACGATGCGGTTTCATATGGAATGGATGGCATTTTTGCTCTCCAGACCATTTCCGGACAGATTACTTTGGGTACAGCCCAGGCATTTATCCGGGCAATCTCAAACTTCAAACAAAACGTTACCAGCCTTACCGTTGCAGTGCTCGACTTGTACGAAAACTATCTTTACATTTCTGATCTTGTTTGGTTTCTTGGACTGGAAAGCCCGTACATAAGTGATTCCGGCAGCAAATTCCCGCAATCTATCTCTCGTGGAATAACTTTCAAAAACGTTTGGTTTAAGTATCCCGGTTCAGAAAAATGGATTTTGCAGGGGCTGTCATTTCACATAAAGCCAAACGAAAACATCGCCATAGTTGGTAAAAATGGCGCTGGCAAGACTACTTTAGTGAAGTTGCTGTGTGGATTTTATGAGCCAGTTCGTGGTGAGATCACTATTGATGGAGTAAAAATTGCCGATCTCAACAAAACGGATTACTGGCGAAACCTGTCCATTCTTTTCCAGGATTTTGAAAACTATGGTTTTACTGCTCGCGAGAGTGTTGGTATAAGCAATATCGCCCAGATCGATGACCTGGAAAAGATTCGCAAATACGCCAGGCTCTCAGACATTGATAGCTGGATAGAATCACTCCCTCGTAAATATCAAAATCCACTGACACGCGATTTTGAGCATGGCGTAAACCCCTCTTCCGGGCAGGCACAGCGATTGGGAATAGCCAGGACTTTATTCAAGGATCCGCAGATCCTGGTCTTGGATGAGCCGACCAGCAACGTAGACCCTGAAGCCGAAGAAAAGATTTTTGAAGAGGTACTAAGTACTGGGCTAAAAAAGATTATAGTTTTCATTTCCCATCGTTTTTCTACTGTGCGCAAGGCTGATAAAATCATTCTCATGCAGGATGGAAAAGCTAAAGAACTTGGCAGTCACAAAGAGCTTATGGCATTAGGAGGAGAATATTCCAAGTTATTTAATCTTCAGGCCAAAAGTTATCGTTAAAAAAACGTGAATATATTAGATTTTTTCAAGCCCAGAACTCTGGAAGTTTCCAAATCAAAGTATAGTGGTGATCTGCGTGTCGTGTCGGGGTTTGGCTACAGGTACATTACCACAGGTCCGCTCACCCAGACTGGAGGCATTGTCAAAGATGTCTGGCAGCCTGTCCTGGACAAATATGGCAAATCCGGAAAAACCTGGTTGGTGTTGGGACTTGCTGGTGGGACAATTGCCAAACATGTTTCAGATACAAAATCCCCCCGCCAGATAACCGGTGTTGAGATAGATCCTGAGATGGTCCGGCTGGGTAAAAAGTATCTCGATTTGGACAAAATTCCCACACTGGAGATATTTACCGAAGACGCTGTCAGGTATGTCTCCCGCACAAAAGCTAAATATGATTACGTTTTGGTGGACATGTATTTGGGCGACAAACTGCCGACCTTTGTCTATGACCAAAAATTCTTAAAAAAACTGAGCACAATAGGTAGTACGGTGATCTTTAATCATCTTTTCTACGATGCGCAAAAAAAACTTCTGGCCGAAAAACTGATTACCGATTTGCAGAAAATCTTTTTTTCGGTAGAGCTCTCCCGCCAGCTAACCAACCTACTTGTAATTTGTTCCCAAAGAAATAGTTAGAAGCTGTCCGCAATACTGTTATAATCTCTAATCGCATGCTCAATATCTTCTCCAAATTCTTAGATTTCAATCAAAAAGAGGTTAATCGCCTGACAGCGCGGGTAGGCCAGATAAACGCTCTTTCCGGCCAGTTTACGGATTTTCAGGAGGAGGACTTCGCCGCCAAAACCGCTGAATTCCGCAGTCGTCTGGAGCAGGGTGCTGGTTTGGATGACATCCTTCCAGAAGCCTTTGCCCTGGCCAGAGAAGCTTCTTTTCGTGCTCTCGGTCTTCGCCCATACGATGTCCAGCTGATGGCCTCAATTTGTTTTCATGAAGGCAAGATTGCCGAACAAAAAACAGGAGAAGGTAAAACTTTGGCAGCTGTTCCAGCACTTTACTTAAATGCTCTCACCGGCAAGGGGGCTCATTTGGTTACGGTGAACGACTATCTTGCTCGTCGCGACGCCGGCTGGAACGGACCCACTTTCCATCTTCTTGGACTTTCGGTGGGAGTCATTATCCACGATCAGTCGTTTCTTTATGATCCCAAGTATTTTGATCCAGTCCACGGAGATGATCGGCTCGCCCATCTGCGCCCATGTACCAGAAAAGAGGCTTATGCCGCCGATATCACCTATGGGACCAACAATGAATTTGGATTTGACTACCTGCGTGACAACATGGTGTCCGACACCTCCGAATTGTCCCAGCGCGGCCATCATTTTGCCATTGTCGATGAAGTTGACTCAATTCTGATCGATGAAGCCCGTACGCCACTAATTATTTCTATGCCTGATACTGAGCCGACGCAAAAGTATTACGACTTTGCCAAGCTTGTCTCTCGGCTGTCCGGTGATACCGATTACATCATCGATGAAAAGCATCGCTCGGCCACTCTCACCGAACACGGACTGAAAAAAGTAGAAAAACTCTTGGGAGTAGATAATCTTTACGAAAAAGACTTTGACACCATTCATCACATGGAAAATGCATTGAAAGCTCGTACTTTATTCTTGCGGGACAAAGACTACATCATCCGCGACAATGAGGTCGTTATTGTCGACGAGTTTACTGGTCGTTTGATGCCTGGTCGCCGTTGGTCAGAGGGGATTCATCAGGCCGTCGAAGCCAAAGAGAATGTCACCATCCAGCAGGAATCAAAGACGATGGCCACGATCTCTTTTCAGAACTATTTCCGTATGTACCAAAAGCTTTCCGGCATGACCGGAACTGCTGCCACAGAGGCAGAAGAGTTCAAAAAGATTTACAAACTTGAAGTAGTCATTATTCCTACTCACCGGCCGACCAGACGCTCAGACCAGCCAGACATTATTTTCAAAACTACCCGGGCCAAATACACCGCTCTTGCCAACTTTATCAGCGAATTACATGCCAAAGGTCAGCCCGTGCTGGTCGGTACCACTTCTATTGAAAAAAATGAAATGATCGCAAGTCTTTTGGAACACAAAAAAGTTCCGCATCAGGTTCTCAATGCGAAAAATCACGAAAAAGAAGCTTCCATTATTTCCGAGGCCGGACGCAAGGGAGCTGTCACCATAGCTACAAACATTGCCGGTCGCGGAGTTGATATTGTTCTTGGGGGTACTCCGCCAAAAAATCCAAAATTTGTATTGGGAGAAGACCGGCTTACTCAGGCCGAGTATAAAAAGCAGCTCGATAAATGGCAGAAACTGCACGATGAGGTTGTGGAGTTGGGCGGACTTGTCGTAATTGGCACCGAGCGTCATGAATCCCGCCGCATCGATAACCAATTGCGTGGTCGCTCCGGCCGTCAGGGAGATCCGGGTATGACCAAATTCTTCCTGAGCTTGGATGATGACATCATGCGTATCTTCGGTGGCGATCAGGTGGCCAAGATCATGGGCTTTTTAAAGATTCCTGAGGATGAGCCCATTGAGCACGGAATGGTAAGCAAAGCCATAGAACAGGCGCAGATCAAAGTCGAGGGATTCAATTTTGATGCCAGAAAAAGTGTTGTTGATTATGACGATGTCATGAATAAGCAGCGTGAGATTATCTATGGTCTCAGGCATCGTATTCTCAATGCCGAGGTTCCCGATCAGGAGATATTGACCAAGCTGCAAAAAACCATCGCCAATACTGTAAAGATCTATGCTCCCAGGGGTATTGTCGAATCCGAAGTTTTGCCAATTACCAACGCTCTGGTGGAAATTATCCCATTTGATGATGCCTCTCAGGCAAATCTGTCAGAACAGTTCAAAAAACTTGCAGTTGCCGACGAAATCATCAGAATGACTTCTGAAATTGTCAGAAGCGCGTTTGAGCAGCGCCGAAAAGACCTGGGAGAAGAAAACTGGAAACAGGTCATCAAATTTGCCTATCTTTCCTCTCTCGATCATTTGTGGGTCGAGCATTTAGACGCAGTTGATGATTTACGTTCCGGTATCGGACTTCGGGGTTATGGTCAGCGCGACCCCTTGGTGGAATACAAATCCGAAGCTTTTTCCATGTTTGAGCGTCTGGTGTCGCAGATAGATTCCGAATTTGGCAAACGTTTGTTCCGAATTCAGATCGGGGATCCGCGTCAGGTTCGCCAGCCAACAGCTATCGAAATCAAGCCTGGTTTTGATATGCCAACTCCTGACATGCAGCAGGTAACTCCATCACAGGGTTCTCCTCTGCAAAAGCTGCCTTTTATGAGAGGCAATAAGTCGTCAGCCAAAACTGTCTCAGGTGATTTTCTCTCTGCCATGCAGGGTTTACAAAAAACCGGCGCCCAAAACACCCGCAAAAATATTGGCCGCAACGACCCTTGCTGGTGCGGCAGTGGCAAGAAGTACAAGCGCTGCCACTATCCCAATTAGAC
>CAZCXU010000004.1:22442-58454 GCA_964502885.1 uncultured Gammaproteobacteria bacterium | reverse complement strand
CTGAATGATCCGTCATTCAGAGAAAAGTATTTAGAAGTCCCGGGCAATATGGACTCCGAAAACAGCCACAGATATTGTCGCAGCTGTCCCAGAAAAAAAGACTTATGTGCATCCAGGAACGGAGATCACATAGTTCTCAAACCTCTGGCAAAATCTGGCCCGGAACCTGAAAATGATCACGATCGGCTAGCCTGGTGTACATCCGCTTCGGGAGATATTGCCAAAAAGCATGGAGACTGTATGCTCCCAAGCTTTGCTGTTGTCGGCGAAAAGTAAAGAAATAATCCCAAACATAATCAGCTTTCAGGGGCATAAGTTCTCTCAGTTTTCAGAAAGTATTATCGTAAAATCCATAAACCAGTTATTCTTCAAAAAATTTCTATCCATGTCTGTAGAATCAAGAATCGGTGTGTTAGAGGAGGTTTTGCAGGTAAATGAAAAAATTACCGAATGGGATAGTCATTTTTCAAAAGAGCATTTTGAAAGTTTTCTGAAAGACAGGGAATCGTTGATTGTAATCGCGTGTTTGGGTGGCAATCCTATCGGATTCATGGTGGGTTTTATTGAAGGAAAAAACTTCAAACGATGGGTGTCTGGTGTAGATCCTTCCAACAGGGGAAAAGGGGCTTTTCACTCTATGCACGATTTTTGTTTAAACTGGGCAAACGATCATGGTCTGTCAAAATTGCTATCAGATGTTGCATTGAGAAGAAGGGCAATGATAGAGCTGAATATGTCTCTGTGCTATAAAGTAACCGGTTTCGAATTTGGAGAAGATCTGCCCAATTCCAGACTATTTTTTGAAAAATCAATTTCGGAGTAGACAATTTACGGGGATTCTTGGAATCAGTGCCAGAAAGTGGAAGGAATAATACTCTATACTGTTATCCCAATCTGTCATAACCCAAAAACCCTGTCCATCTGGACGTGTTTAGTTCACTCCCACACGCATGAAAGTAAAACCTAAATTAAATCAGCCGGTTAAAGATTTGTCGGCGATCAACCTCAGCCCTGAACAGGCCAATCTCTTCAATGTCTTAGAAAAAACCACCGCAAATGTATTTATTACAGGGAAAGCAGGTACCGGCAAGTCTGTGCTTCTTCAGTATTTCAAGAGAAACTCCCGGAAAAATGTTTTGGTATGTGCGCCGACAGGTGTTGCAGCCCTAAATGTAGGCGGACAGACTATTCATTCACTATTCAAAATCAAACCCGGATTTATAAACACGGAAGATCTTTCCCCAAGTATAAAAACCGCTGAATTATTGCAGCACGCAGATACGATAGTCATAGATGAGATTTCCATGGTTCGGGCAGATTTAATGGATGCCATTGATGTAGTTTTGCGAAAATCCCGCCGCAATGGACTGCCGTTTGGGGGTGTACAAATGGTGCTCTTTGGTGATTTGTATCAGTTGCCCCCGGTTGTAGAAGGACGCGAGCTGCAAAATTATTTTTACGAAATATACGGAGGGTCCTATTTTTTCAACGCTCAGGTGTGGCAGTATGCAACAATTGATGTGTATGAGCTTTCAAGTATTTTTCGCCAAAGTGATGAGAAATTCAAAGCCATTCTGAATTCAATCAGGGAGGGGAGCGCTACCGACGAGCATCTGGCCGTTGTTAATCAGCGGGTAAATAAGAGTATCCCCTCAGATGGCATCATCACCCTGGCAACAACAAACTACACTGTAAAAGAAATTAATGAGCTTCGTCTCAGTAGATTATCTACTCCTTTCTCCGAATTCAGGGCAACCATTTCAGGTGATATGGACCCATCCTATTTCCCAACTGAGGAAAACTTACAGCTGAAGGTTGGGGCCCAGGTTATGTTTCTTAAAAATGATTGGGACAAAAGATGGGTAAACGGTACGTTGGGGATAGTGGAGAAGCTTTCCTCCGACGAGGTATTGGTCAACATCGATGGGACCATTCACCGTGTCGAGCCTGAGACTTGGCGGCGGATTCGTTACTCTTATGATCGGGAAACCAGGTCTATCAAGGAAGAAGTCGTTAGTTCTTTTACCCAATATCCACTCAAACTGGCCTGGGCGCTGACTATCCACAAAGCTCAGGGGCAGACATATGGTCAGGTAGTCATAGATATTGGTCAGGGTGCATTTACGCATGGGCAGACATATGTGGCCCTCAGTCGTTGTAAGTCGCTGGACGGGATCTATCTGAAAAAACAGATTCTTCTCGAGGATGTTCAGGTCGATCCCTTGGTAATCAAATTCATGCGCAACACGAAGCCCATCACCAGTGTGCTTTAAGGGTCACTCTATGACTACATGAAAATACTGCAGAAGTCCTAGCACTTCAGGCACAGAAAACTTTGCCGAGCCGATCTTGTTATCTCGTACATCAATTGCATAATTCTTAGCTCTTCTAAAGTCAGCTTTTATCAAATTCGTTTTGGAAAATACACTTCGCTCAAAGTTTGTTCCATAAAATTCCCCGCTCTCTAATTGTGTTCCTCCAAAATCTACTTCAATTGCTTCACAATCAATAATTTTTATCCCTGGCAACTTGAGAAAACGGAAATTAGAGAAATTTATTTGGCAATCTTTGAAACTCAGCTCTTGTACCCTTCTGGCTTTTGTCCAATCCAGTCCTATCGCCTTGGTATTGGTAAAAACTATTTCCGAAAACTGGCTATCAGTGAGTTTGTTTGCACTGATAAGGCAGTCTTTGAATTTGCAGGTTATAAATTTACAACGTTCAATGCAGCAATTTACAAAACTACATTGTTCAAAAATACATTCCTCAAATTCGCCGTCAGCAATTTTTTCACCGCTCAGCTGCACATTATGAAATCTTTCTTTGTAGTACGATTGTTGTTTTAGAATCACTCTTTTGTATTATAGTGAGCACAAAACAAAATGTCAGATTTCTGTACGAGATATATAGTCATCCTATTTTGTCATGACTATGTGTCAGACTGGCAGTTCCTTGCACATTTCTGTTCCACCTATCATCACAATTAGCGCATGCCAAAGAATCTATTCCCTTTCTGTCTATCTCTAGTAAGTTCGGCATACCCAGATACCTTTCCTCTATCAATCGCTGATTCCGGCTCAGGGTTTTCTTCATCAGGTTTTGATCAAGCCGTTTAAATGTTGCATGTTCCAGATGTACTATCGGAAATGACCAGTCGGCAATTATTTTTCCCAAATTTGCCATCTTCACTCTCAGGCACAAATCCAAATCTTCGTTTCCGTACAATCCATAAGCACCATCAAAACCACCAAGACCCTTAAATATTTTTGAACGGATGGCAAAACAGTATCCGGTTACCGCATCAACTTCTCCGCCTTTAGTCTGTATAGTATATTGCCGCATCGATGGATCAAACATTATTCCCGTATGACCCACTGCTGCTACAGCTGGATCAGCAAAATATGCAGCAATTTTTTGACCGATATTTCCTGTCAGTTCTGTATCATCATCAAAAAAAAGAAAAACATCATCGTCAAAATTTTCAGTCATTTTATTTCTTCCCAAAGCACAACCCAAATTGTCATCGCTATATTGACTATTTAATCCTGTGGGGACACCGGATTCGATTTTTCCATTCTGCATTATCTCCACCGGAAGATCGGGGTCAGCTTTACGGATAGAACCCAGGCACTTTTGCAACAAATCAAATTTCTTATACCACATTAAAAACACCCTAATAGTGACCATTTACAGGAATAATTATATTACCAGGCGTCAATTCAAAGCGCTGTACCTGTCTTGTGCCCGTTTTTTCTGTGCATCAAAAAGTGCCCATCCGCTCAACCCTACTCCAATAGCGATTAGTAATATGCCAATAAATCTGAAGCTGCCCCCAATCAGTTGATCCTGTTTTAGCATTCCGGTTTGGGTAAGCATCCAATTCCAGTCATGGATGCCGTCATTAATCAATGGCAATAGGGTGGTTCTGGCATCCTTTGCGTAGATTGAAATATTTGTCATATTTTGCCCGAGCCAGAAAATCGCAAAACCCAGACTATGTAAATCTCTTTTGTACAAAAAATAAACCCCGGAAATTGTCGGAACCAGCAGTTGCATAATAGTTCCTCCTGCCATGCCGGCAAATTCCCCCAAAGTGGAAAAGAAGGTATGCCCTGATTCATGAATAAATAGATTTGCCTCATCGAAAAAGGCAATCCAGGCATTGCTTTGCCCGATAACTTTAAGCATCACCAGAAACATTACAATGGTGATAAACATTCTCCCGACCAATTCTCCTGTCTTCATGTTTACATCATATCAAGACTGGCAGAAAATAGTCATGGTTTAGCCTCAGATTATGCTATATTAGTTGTACCTCACATGAAATTTCTCAGCTGGCATTATTCTGAAGGGTTAAACATGTATCTTCGCCGCTGGTATTTCCTAATGGCCTGGATAGTTCATTATTTTTCACTTCCTCTTTTGCTTCCTACTTTATTTGCGCCATGGAAACGTCTTGAAGATACTGAGGCGGGTACTGGTTTCAGCTTTGAAAGGTCATTTCAACAATTTACGTTCAACTTGGTATCTCGCTGTATTGGCGCCGTCGTCCGCCTCACACTTTTTATTTTTGGCACTCTGGTTCTCTTCCCGGCTTTTCTTATTGGTCTTATCGGTCTTATTTTTTGGATCGTCATCCCGGCTATTGGCTTTCCTTATTACTTGACGAGTGATATTGATCACCGGCGTCTTTATTCAGACATATTGACCGATCTCAAAAAGTCCCCCGATACCTTAAACATGGTTTTTGATAACCCGCCAGGTCGGTTCGTGCTCACACATATCAACGCGGATATTGAGTTTCTCAGGAAGCACGCACGGAAAGATCATGTGGACTTTTCCGGCTTTACACCAAAAGGTTTTACGTCATTTATAAATCACTTACTGCAGGCAGGAGTATGGGACGAACCTGATCTAAAAAAAACAGGACTGGCGTTTGCAGATTTGGTTACCGCAGCGAATTGGTGGGATAGCGTGTACTCGGTATCATTGGACGTAGAAGATGAAACCTTTCATCTGAGCCGCCCAGGTATTGGCCTCGATTTGCTTTTCGGCTATACCCCGATATTGGATCAATACTCCACAGATCTTAGCTTCACCAACTTTGCTCATCACTTAATTGGCCGAGAGGCCCTGGTGGATCGTATTGACCGTGAGCTCGTCGGGAGTACGGGAGTGATTCTTAGCGGACAGCCGGGTGTAGGTAAAAAGACTGTGGTGCTTGAATTTGCCAGGAGGGCCATGGCGGGAGAGCTATCTCCAGAATTGCTGTACAAGCGAGTGCTCGAATTGGATTACAGTTTTCTTTTATCACAGGCAACCGATCTGAATCAAAAGAAAACAAAGCTTGCGAGAATTCTCCAGGAAGCCGTGAGTGCAGGTAACATCATTTTGGTTATCAAAGACCTTCACCGGCTGACTTTTTTGGACAT
Organism: uncultured Gammaproteobacteria bacterium; assembly: GCA_964502885.1. Classification (GTDB taxonomy): domain Bacteria; phylum Patescibacteriota; class Microgenomatia; order CAZETR01; family Amesbacteraceae; genus XYB1-FULL-44-23. The sequence continues at coordinate 53,022 of CAZCXU010000004.1, read as the reverse complement.
GGAAGGAGTGGATTTCACCGATGTTTTCGAAAAATATCTCGAAAGTCGTAAGTTGAAAATAATCACCTTATTGGGTACAGAGGAGTACGAGAGGTTTCTGTTGCCAAATCGCCGGTTGCGCAAGTTTTTCCAGACAATTGAAGTTCCGCCTGTCTCCAAAGCGGATGCGTTAAAGATTCTTTTTGAATCTGCCGCAGCCTGGGAGAAATCAAAGAAGATCACCATCACCGTACAGGCGATACGCCAGTTGTTGGATGGGGCCGATCGTTATATCACAGATACCCCATTTCCGGAAAAAGTGCTGGAGCTTTTAGACCATGTCATTGTCTATCTGGAAAAGCAGCGGCGCCACCTGATGGTGGCTGAGGACGTTCTTGTAGTGCTGTCCGAACAGACTGGAATCTCTCTCTCCTCAATCACCGAGTCGCGTAAATCATTGTTATCAAATCTGGAGACAGTATTGCATGAACGCCTGATCGGTCAGGACAATGCCGTAAAGCAAATTTCTCAAAGCTTGCGTGCGCGTGTCGTCGGTACAAAAGACGAGAATCGTCCGGTGGGGACATTTCTGTTTCTCGGTCCTACCGGAGTAGGCAAGACCGAGGCTGCCAAATCTCTAAGTCGGGCCTACTATGGGTCTGAGAAATATTTATTACGTTTTGATATGGCGGAATATGTTGGACAGGAAGGTGTCGCTCGTTTGATCGGCTCCGTATCAAAAAATCAGCCCGGCATACTCACTTCATCGATACGCAAGCACCCTGTTGGTCTACTGTTGCTTGATGAGATAGAAAAGGCTCCAAAGGAAATCTACAATTTATTTTTGACGCTCCTCGATGAGGGTGTCATCACCGACGCATTCGGCAAACAGGTTTCCTGCAAAAATCTATTTGTAGTAGCCACATCAAATGCTTCAGCAAATTACATTCGTGATCTTGTAAACAAAAATGTCTCTGAGGATGAACTACAGCGTCTTGTGCTTGACTCAGTCCAAAAAGATGGTCAGTTTTCTCCGGAATTCATAAATAGGTTTGATGGGGTAATAGTTTTCACTCCGCTTACTTCCAGTCAACTTATCTCCGTGGCACGACTGATGTTGCAGGAAGTTAAAAACAAACTAATACAGCAGAATATCTATTTGGAGATAGATGACTCTCTTTGTGAAGCTGTGGCGAAAGTTGGTTTTGATCCTCAATATGGGGCCAGACCCATGCGTCGGGTTGTTGATTTGAATATCGGTGACGCCATAGCCAAAGCTATACTAAGCGGGGAGATCGAGTCTGGAGACCGTATTCGCTTGGTGTCTGTGTCCCCTCGGGAATTTTCGGTGAAAAAAGTATAGATCTTTACTCAATATGCTAACATAAACCCTGGTATGTTTACGCTTCCTGATTTGCCATATGAATATCAAAGTCTAGAACCCCACCTGGACGCTGCCACAATGGAGATCCATCACACAAAACATCATGCGGCTTATGTAAAAAATCTCAATGCGGCACTGGAAAAATATCCCGAGCTTTACTCGAAAGATCTTCCCCAGTTACTATCAAATCTTTCTCAAATCCCTGAGGAAATCCGCTTGAAAGTGAGAAACCATGGTGGCGGGCATTTGAACCACTCATTATTTTGGAAGTTCCTGGCTCCGACACCATCTATCATGGACTCAAAACTGGAGGCTGCTCTGGTGTCCTCATTTGGCAGTGTGCAAAAATTCAAAGACAATTTTTCCGCTTCAGCGGTCGGTTTTTTTGGTAGTGGGTGGACTTGGCTGGTTTCAGAGTCCGGTAAACTCATCATCATCTCCACTCCAAATCAGGACTCGCCCTACTCAGCTGGGCAAGTTCCGTTATTGGGTGTGGATCTTTGGGAGCACTCCTACTATCTGAAATTCCAGAATCGTCGTGCCGATTATCTCTCTGCCTGGTGGAATGTCGTAAACTGGGAAGAAGTTTCCAGCCGTTTCAATTCTCTCCCTGCTGGCTCTTAGCATTTCGCTGTGCACGAATACGGTTGAGTTTGGTCAGCATCTTTTTACGCAGTCGGAGAGAGAGTGGGGTGACCTCTAGAAGCTCGTCATCCTCAATGAAATCCAGCGCCTGTTCAAGGCTCATTTTATAAGCTGGCGTTAGCACCATCTTCATGTCTTTATTGGCAGATCTGGTATTGGTCAGATGTTTGCCTTTGGTGATATTCATATCTATGTCGTTTTCGCGCGAGTTCAGACCTATAATCATCCCTTCATATACATCCTCCCCGGGTTCTATAAAAGTTGTCCCCCGTTCTTGAGCTGATTCCAGGGAGTAGGCTAGAGCTTTGCCTGTCTCGAAAGCGACCAAAACGCCATTTCTTAATCGTTCAGCAATCTGGCCTGTCGGATGGTATCCGGCAAACATCGTGTTAAACACTGCCGTTCCCCTTGTTCGGGTCAGCAGCTCGCTCCGTGCCCCTATCATGTTGCGCTGTGAGATTTGATAAACAATTCTGGTTCCGCCTTTCCCATCCGACTTCATGTCCAGCATTTTTCCTCTGCGCTTACCCATTTCGGTAGTTATCTCACCCATATACTCATCTGGGACATCAATGGTGACTTCGTCATACGGCTCTGTATTATCTTTTAGTACGACTTCAGGCTTGGAGACCTGCATTTCATAACCCTCTCTGCGCATGGTTTCAATCAGCACGGCCAGATGCAGCTCGCCTCGTCCGATGACTTCAAACTCGCCACCGCTCATGTCTCGAATACGCAATCCTAAGTTGGTTTCCTTTTCTTTTGCCAGCCGCTCACCCAGTTGTCTGCTGGTGACAAACTTACCTTCCCTTCCCGCAAACGGGGAAGTATTTGCCGCTATGGTGACTCGCAATGTGGGCTCTGAAACCCGGATAGTTGGCATCGCATCTGGCTTGTTGGGGTCGACTATTGTTTGTCCGATTTCTATGTCCGATACTCCCGCCAGCGCCACAATATCTCCAGCTCCTGCCTGTTCCACACTCTCACGGTTAATGCCTTTGCTGACATACAGTTTTTCAATATAGAATGAACCAAAGTTTTTTTCCTCAGTTACCAGGTTGATTTTTTGACCCAGTTTCAGACTTCCCTTGCGGATTCTTCCTATGCCAAGTTTGCCTAAATGGTTGTCATAATCCAGGGTGGAGACTTGCATTTGTACCGGCCCGTCTTTCTCGACTACAGCGTTTGGCACGATTCGCAGAATTGTTTCAAATAGGGGCGTTAAATCGCCGTGGTCTTCACTTCGATATTGCTCCGGCAGCTCATCAAACGCTTTTCCATCTCTGCCTACCGCATACACTATCGGAAATTCCAGATCTGCATCACTCTGTGCCAGTTTAAGAAACAGTTCTTCGGTTTCTGCCACGACTTCCGCCACCCGGGCATCCCGTTTGTCAATCTTATTTATCACTAATATCACTTTTAGTCCCGTTTCAATCGCTTTCTGGAGCACAAACTTTGTTTGCGGTAATGGCCCCTCTGCAGCGTCCACCACAAGCAGTGCCGCATCGGCCATATTGAGAACTCGCTCCACTTCTCCTCCAAAGTCTGCATGTCCTGGAGTATCAATAATATTTATCTTTACGTCTTTGTAGAACACCGCTGTGTTTTTAGACAAAATGGTAATTCCCCTTTCCCGTTCTAGGTCATTACTATCCAGAATCGTTGTCTGTTGCATTTCGGCCTGATTGTCACGAAAAACGTGGGTCTGTTTTAGCATTCCGTCCACCAGAGTAGTCTTCCCGTGGTCAACGTGTGCGATAATGGCTATATTTCGTATATCATCAAACATGTTTTTTGCCCTATGAATTTTACCACGAATCCTATAATTAACACATCTCGGGATAACAAGGCAGTTCAGAAGCTCGGTTCCCCGGATAAAACTTTCGACTTTCTTTATCGAAGCCTGGGTAGGCGGATCCTCTACTTTATCCTGAAACGTACCGGCGGCAACATGGAAATTGCCGATCAGGTCGTTCAGGATACCTTTGTCGCGGCATTCAAATCATACCGCACATTTGCTCACAAAAGTACCTATTTCACCTGGCTATGTAAAATTTCCCTCTCCAAGCTGGCTGATTACTACAGACAACAGATCAATGCACATTCCCGCCTGGTGGCACCTGCTTTAGATGAGTTAAACTCCCTGGTTGATCCGCAAATCTCCGTGGAGGAAAAAATTACCTTGGACGAATTACGGTCGCAAGTGAACAATTGTCTCAATCTGCTTCCTGAGCGCTATCGTCGCTTACTGCATCTCAAATACTATCTTGACCTATCCAATAAGGAAATCTGTGTAAGGTTAAATTTGACCCAGCGTCAACTCGAGGGCAAGTTATATCGTGCAAAACAGGCATTTGTTCGGGTATTTGGAAATAGTTAGATTGATTGTGGTAACCTGTATTTGTGATTGGTTTTTTAATTAAATTAATTCTGGTCGTCGCACTGGTTGTTGGGTTGGGATCTGGTTTATCCTCCCGCCTGCCTGGCACAATTCCCATAAAACTCCCCACATTGCCGTCTCTAAGCGTCTCTGGCAAGTTGCCGTCAATCAGTTTATCTTCTCTCACTTCAAGTTTCAGCTCCGCATTGGACTCACTGGTAACACATCCGGGCAGATCCCCTGTGGTAATGGGGATTGAGATCACCAATGAAAGCTTAGAGGCTGTGGTCGATACGTTGCAAAACTTGCCACCTGACCAACTCAACCTGGTCCGCACTTATCTTTGTGCACAGCCCACAACCACCCCCACAGGCACTTCTACTCCATCAGCTTCCAGATAATAGTAAAATAATCGGTAATGAGTGACATTTCCGCAAAGCTTGATGAGCTTCTGGGCCGTTTGGCTCAGGTCGTGACTAAAATTGATATCTCGGTGTTAAAACGTCAGGTGGCTGAACTGGAGGCCAAAACTCAATCGGCAGATTTCTGGTCTGATTCACAGGCTGCACAGCTGAGTATGAAGCGGCTTGCTGGTCTCAAAGAGGAACTAGAAGAAGTGTCCCATCTGGGAGACGAGATATCCGAAGCAAAAAATCTAGCTGAACTTATGCCAAACGACCCAGAGATTGAGCGTCATGTGAATAAATTGGACAAAAAACTGTCCAAATTGGAGATATCGACTTTTCTCAATGGTCCGTACGATAACAATAATGCCATTTTGACCATTCATGCTGGACAGGGGGGAACTGAAGCTATGGATTGGGTAGCTATGCTGTTTCGCATGTATTTACGCTTCAGTGAGCGTCGTGGCTGGGGTGTGGAAATAGTCGATCAGGCTCCTGGGGATGAAGCTGGCTTTAAATCGATCACTATCACCATATCAGGCCAATACGCATATGGATATCTGACCGGTGAACGTGGCGCTCATCGCTTAGTCCGTCAATCTCCGTTCAATGCTGACAATCTTCGTCAAACATCTTTTGCCCTAGTTGAAGTTCTGCCTGAATTGCCGGAGATGGATGATGCGGTTGATATTAAACCCGACGATTTGGAATTTGAGGCCTTTCGCGCCACTGGACATGGTGGTCAGAACGTAAACAAAGTTTCCACCGCCGTTCGCCTGACACACCGGCCGACCGGAATTACTGTCGCTTGCCAGACTCAGCGTTTCCAGGAGCAAAACAGAAAAATCGCCCTAGCGCTTCTTAAGGCAAAACTATGGCAAAAACAGCAGGAAGATCGAGTGAAAGAGGAGAAACAAATAAAGGGTGATTACAAGGCCGCTTCCTGGGGTAATCAAATCCGTTCTTATGTTCTGCATCCCTACAAGATGGTCAAAGATCTGCGGACCAATGTCGAAACGTCCCAGGCGGAAAGTGTACTCGATGGCGAGTTGGACGAATTTATCGAAGCCGAAATACGGCAATTGTCCAAATGAATTCCAAAGAATTTGTCTCACGCGCAGGTAAAAAGTTGGCTGCAGCTTTGTCCCATTTTCGTCTGAACGTAGACGCTCTCATCTGTGCCGATCTGGGTTGCAGCACAGGCGGATTTACAGATTGTTTATTACAAAACGGTGCCGCAAAAGTTTATGCGGTAGATACAGGATTTGGCGTTCTCGATTGGAAATTGCGAAATGATCCGCGGGTGGAGGTAATGGAGCGGCAAAACGCCCTGCATGTCACGCTCCCTGAGAAAGTGGATTTTGTCTCTGTGGATGTTGGTTGGACCAGACAGCGCCTAATTCTCCCTGTGGCCATGTCTCTTCTTAAGCCAAAAGGAAATATCATTTCTCTCTTAAAACCCCACTATGAATCACCGCGTGAATATCTGGATCACGGCCGGTTGAAAGACGACAAATTGGAAAATGTCGTTTTTGGCGTGATCTCTGATCTGGAAAAAATGAATATTCATGTTTCAGGTATTACCATTTCCCCGATAGTGGGCGACAAGGGTAAAAACATTGAATATTTATTATGGATTTCTAAAGCCTAAGTAATACGTTCGTGTGCTATACTAAAATTCATGGAAAACACTCCTGCCACAGCCTACAATCAGACCCCGGTTCTTGAGGTTTCCGAGCCCAATCCTTCCGGATCAAAATCATCTGTATTGTATCTGCTGTTTGTTGTTTTGGTTATAGCCGGAGCTCTTACTGGATACTTTTTGGCAGTTCGCAAACATTCCGTTTCGGCCTCATCAGATGTCTCACAGACTGTTTCTGGTTCCGATGTGATAAACACAAAAAACGAAGTAGGATCAAAAGATACAAGGACTTTCCGTGATCATGCCCTGGGGACATTGGAGGCGGGGGGTATGAACGGTGAAGGTACTCACAAGTTAGTTAGAGACGGCGGCCCTAGTCAGACTGTCTACCTCGTTTCATCAGTAGTGGATCTGGATGAATACGTCGGAAAAAAAGTAGAGATTTGGGGAGAGACGCTCAAGGCCAAACTGGTAGGCTGGCTGATGGATGTTGGCAGGCTGAAAATCCTAGATTAATAAACCACATGATCGTTGCCCACGATCTCACCAAAAAATTTGGTTCACATCTTGCTTTGGACAGGGTTGATTTCACAATTGCAGACGGCGAGTTTGTCTTTCTTACTGGACCATCCGGATCAGGAAAAACTACCCTGATCAGATTGTTTATTCGTGACCTGAAACCAGATGTTGGTTCTTTGACAGTAAACGGTCACGATCTTTCCAAACTGAAGATTTCCAAACTTCCCCATTTCCGTCGGGAAATTGGCACGGTATTTCAGGATTTCAAGCTCCTGTCAGATCTTACAATCCGCGAGAATGTCGCTTTACCTTTGGAAGTGCGCGGGACCAGGTCAGTAGATGTCGCTGCTGCAGTCAAACTCGCTCTGGAGATGGTAGGCCTGTCATCAAAGGCTCTTCTATTTCCTGCCCAGCTTTCAGGAGGAGAACTTCAGCGAGTCAGCCTAGCCAGGGCCATAGTGGGCAAACCAAAGTTGCTTCTGGCCGACGAACCCACTGGCAACCTAGATCCTAAAACGACGGCCTCAATAGTTAAACTCATTAAAGAGGTTCATTCTTACCTGAAAACTACTGTCATCATGGCTACCCACAACAGTGAGATTGTAAACAAGTACGGCCTTCGGGTTATTTCCCTTGATAATGGTCACATTACAAAAGATTCGCAGAAAGGCAGATACGATGACTAAGGCAATCCAGACCGCCATTCACCGCATCCGTAGATCGCCATACCAGACTGTCGCTGCTATCTCCATTATGACTATGACACTATTTTTGGCCAGTATTTTTCTTTTGATCGCCGCCGGGTCACAGGCAATACTGAGCTATTTTGAGACACGGCCGCAGGTAAACGCTTTTTTTAGTTCAGACCATGTCCCGTCCGCTGAAGAAATCCAGAAGATAAAGTCAGAGGTGGAAGCCACTGGCCTGGTGCAGGGTTTCACTTATGTTTCCAAGGAAGAGGCCTTCGCCATCTACAAGGATCTCAATAAAGCCGATCCATTGCTGCTTGAAGCTGTAACAGCTCAGATGTTGCCTGCTTCCGTGGAGATTTCAGCCAAGGATCCCAAAGACCTCAAAATATTATCCGAAATCGCCAAGAAGCAAACCGGTATTGAAGATGTCCGATATGCTGAAGATATCGTTAGTTCACTGTCCCGTTGGATCAGCTCAGTCCGGACAGTTGGGATTTCTTTAGTTGGGGCACATATCATCATCACCTGGATTATTATCTTATTGATTATTGGTATCAAAGTCAGCAATCGCCGGGATGAAATAATCATCATGCAGCTGGTGGGTGCCACCCCCGGCTATATTCGCGGTCCATTTGTGTGGGAGGGAATTATCTATGGTTTGATAGGTGCGATATTCGCTTGGTTGATTTCATATGTTGTTCTGTTGTCATCAATGGACTTTCTCAACACTTTCTTAAGCGGCATACCGCTTCTCCCTGTGCCGTTCCTATTTATGCTTGAGCTGCTCGGGGTAGAAGTCCTCGCTGGTGTTTTGGTGGGCGGTTTGGGTGGTATCATCGCCACCCGGCGTTTTCTCAGGGCATGATGAAAATTGTATCTAGGCTATTGATCCTGCTGTTTGTTCTCTGCCTCTTTTTTAGAACTGAAATTACAAAAGCTGCCACATTTGAAGAAAAACAGAGAGAGATAGAGGAGTTGGAAAAAAAAGTTAATCAGCTCAAAGACCAGGTCAAAACGCTTTCCGGACAGATTCTATACTATGATAGCCAAATCAATCTCAATAAGCTCAAAGTGACCCAGACTGAAGATTTAATAGCTTCGATCTCCGGAAAAATTGACTTACTAGAACGTCGTTTGGAGCGGCGGGCAGCTCTGCTGGAGAAGCAGATTGTTATCACCTATAAGCACAGTCGCCTGGATCCGCTGCAAATAATATTTTCTTCCAATAGCTTTTCACAGATAATTTCACGGCTCAAATATTCTCAGACTGTTCAAAATGATAATCGTCAGCTTCTGCATGACACACAGGTGATTCAGTCTCAATATTCGCAACAAAAAAACCTGGTTGAGACGTCAAAGAAAAAACTTCAATCTCAGCGGGAAGTTCTTGCCACTATTAGGGCCGAAAAAGACAATCTTCTACAACAGACCAAGAACAGTGAGGATGTATACCAGGAACAACTTGAACAGGCCAGGTTAGAACTTGCTGCGATTCAACAGGCAGTCAAACTTGGAAAGAAGGAGGGGCCGGTAAAAAGGGGTGACCCCATAGCTTTGGTTGGAAATTCTGGATATCCCTACTGCTCAACAGGTAAGCATTTACACTTTGAAGTTCGGCAAAACGATAATTGGGTCAACGCTGAAACCTACCTCAAGCGCATCACCGATAAATGGGGCTTAAATATCGGCTCCGGAAACTGGGATTGGCCTATCTCTGGTGATATCCAAATTACTCAACGTTTCGGGAAAACCCCTTATTCATACCGGTATTTGTACAGCGGCGGTTTGCACACCGGAATAGACATGGTGGCATCCAGTGACGTTATTAGGGCAGTAGCCGACGGAGATCTCTACTCATCTGTGCAAAAATGTGGTAAGGCCGATCTGAACATCAAATACATCGATCACGGTAGTGGGTTGCAGACCTTCTATCTCCATGTCCAATAGTTGATCTGTCACCAATAATCAAAATGTCTGCTCTTCACCATAGTAGACAAAATATACTCTTTTGTTTTCACTCCTATTTACACAAGTTCATTCTCCTTCTAAATGTTCTGCTATTATTCTGTGTTGGCGTATCGCAGGCACATGCCGTGGAGATCGGGATATCAGTTTCTGAGACTACGGTTCATTTGGATCAGGTGATTGCCCTTGCCGTTACGTTGGGCTGTTCCGGCTGCTCAACTGATTCTTTTCTACGCGCCGTCTTTTTTCCGCCAGACACCACGCACTATTTTGGCTACACGTTAAATCAATCCGGCGTGTGGATAAGTTCAGCCTCTGACAAAACCCAGTTTTTCCAGATCTTAGTTGCAGATATTCCGGAGGGTGGTACTTGGAGTGGGGTTCTCAAGGCGAAACTTGATCCAGAGTCCAGCTACTACTCTGGCCCCGGGTCGTACCTGCTAAAGGTAATCCGCTATACCCCGAGTGGTTCAAAATCAGCAGAATCAGCCTCGCAAACCATTCTTGTCGTAGCCCCATCAAATACACCCACTCCATCAACCCACCCGACCATTACTCCTGAACCCACGGCCTCCCCATCTCCACAGCCGAATACCCCCACTGCGCCATTGCCCACTTCTACCAAAAAACCCAGCACACCAACCTCCCTGCCTACGAATAAGGTGACTCTACCCACCGTTACCACATTCCTGGCATCGGCACCGCCATCTACACCCACAGACGCACCCACTCCTGATCCCATCTCACCTTCAATTACAAGCATACCTCTTCTCTCCCAGCCTGAAGTGTTGGCTGTGTCTACCGAAAGCCGGCCGAAGACAATGGGGGGACAGAAATATCTGGGGGTGGGGATAGTGGTGTTGGGGGTAGGATTTCTCATTTACTCCGGACTGCTATACTGGAAAATAAGTCACCATGATAGCTCGTAAATTGATCTCCTGGACGCCGGCAATTTTGTGGATGGTGATGATTTTCACCCTTTCCTCGAGGCCGGCAATACAGGCTTCAAACTTCGATATTATTGATTTCCTGCTCAAAAAAACCGCCCATTTTGTCGAATACTTTATATTGGTTTACTTATTGGCGCATGCTCTTTCAAGTTCATTCGCCCACTTATCGTGGCGCCGCCGACTGATAATCAGTTTGTGTATATCTATCGCCTACGCAGCCTCCGACGAATTCCATCAGACATTCGTTACGGGAAGGGAGGGCAGGATCAGGGATGTAATCATCGATGCTTCTGGAGCTGTGGCTGCCGTATTATCAATCATCCATATTCGTCGCTTGCGTTTCTTTACAACTGGTATATAATCCGTCCACGCGTGAAGATCAGTACAAAGATTGGAATAATAGTTTTACTCAGTTTTTTAATTGGGTTTCCAAACCCTAATGTTTCTGCGAGTCAGCCAGATAAGCTTTTGATTTGTCATGTCCCACCCGGAAATCCGGAAAATTCACATTCAGTGGAAGTGAGTTTCTCTGCATGGAAAGACCGCACCTCTGATCACAGCGGACATTCCAATGACTTCGTCATTAAGGGGGATCGTAAATGTCCGCCCGGAACTACTCCTACGCCAGTACCCACTCATACCCCAAATCCCACCAACACTCCCAAGCCCACTCATACTCCAAAGCCAACTCATACACCAAAACCGACCACCACCCCCAAGCCAACAACTACCCCGACGGTTATTCCCACAACCACTCCCAAAATAACTCCGACTGAAACTCCGGCGATTACTCCAACTCCGGAAGCAACCCCTACTCCTGGCCCAACTTCTACACCTGGTCCGACTAGCACCCCGGCGCCCACCTCGCCTCCATCTAACCCCCCACAGGGACCATTTCCCGCTCCGGTGTGTACTGCAGCACGACCACTGTCACCACAGCTGATCTCAGCCAAGCAAACGGGTTCCACTGCCAAATTGACCTGGACATCTATTTCAAACGCCACTCACTATGCCATTTTCTACGGAACTACCCCCGGCTCACGTGAATACGGTGTTCCCAATACGGGCAAAACAACTGAATTCACCATAAAAAGTCTCGACGCAAACAAAAAGTATTACTTTGAAGTTTTGGCAGTAAATGACTGTATGCCATCCGAGGGTCCAGCCATCGGAGGTGGCCAGGTTTTGGGTGCTTCTACTCTTGCTTTCACAGGTGGAGCTTTTGAAGTTGCCACCGCTGCTGTATTTGCTTTCGTCAGCTTGTTAATATCACAAGTAGCACGCAAGACTCTCTATGCCTATGAAAAGGTACAAAACACCAAAACCTCCCTCCGCCGCAAAGCTCGCCGTTCTTAGGTTAATTTTCTGGATTTCAACTTTTTTTTCAGTACTTTCCTTTGCAGTCTTTGTCTTTTATCTCTGGCAGCACTATTACAATCCGGACAAGCTTGCCTTCGCAAGCTACAACGAATCAGTCATTCCCCAGCCGGAAGTGTCCCATTTGATCATCACCCCTTCCCGAATTACTATCTCCCGCCTGAATATTGACCTTCCTGTGTTCCCAATAGGTTTGGTAAACAATAGATGGGTTACCCCCGCAAATGGCATCGCATTTCTCACCAACTCTCCGCTTCCGGGATCAGTTGGAAACTCCGTCTTTTATGGCCACAACTGGCCGCGGCTTTTGGGTAATCTCCATAAGATAGAATTGGGCGACAGGATTACTGTGTCCAGCCGTAATGGCGAAGCGTTGGCCTTTACCGTTGAGGATAAAAAGATAGTCGATCCGACAGATGTCTCGATTCTGTCTCCATCCGCCAAATCTCAGATAACTCTTTATACTTGCACAGGAATATTGGACTCCAAACGATTGGTAATTCATGCAAAACTGGATTGACTTTGACCGGCGCCTATCTTCATAATAGTCACAATGTCCTCCATCCATCACTATTTTTTCCCGCACTACACCAATAATCAAAAAGCCAAGATTCTGCACTCGTCTTCTCTCGCAGTGATAATAGGAGTTTTTACAATTTTTCAAATAATTTTAGGTCAGGTTTCCTCGCGGTACCCATTTATTCTGGGGTATGCAGCTCAAATCAAACCCACTGAAATTGTGCGCCTGACTAACCACGAACGTCAGACCCGTGGACTTTCAGCCTTGAATTTAAATGAAAAACTCTCAGCAGCTGCTGCCAAAAAAGCCTCAGACATGTTTGCGAAAAACTATTGGGCGCATGTTTCGCCAACCGGAACACAGCCGTGGTATTTCATTACCGATTCCGGTTATGCGTATCGGTTTGCGGGAGAGAATCTGGCACGCGACTTTTCTGATCCCGGTGCAGTTGTGACAGCTTGGATGAATTCTCCCACCCATCGGGACAACTTATTAAACTCCAGGTATCAGGAGATTGGTGTGGCCGTGGTCGATGGAAGCTTGCAGGGTAGAGAAACCACCCTTGTTGTCCAAATGTTCGGAACTCAGCTTGCCGCAGCTCCAGCGGTTGATCAAAAGTCTGCCTCCATCAACGTTCTGGCAAATGACGCTCCTTATCCGGAAATCGCTGTTTTGCCAACCTCCGTGCCAGTTCCGGATCAACTGCCCGCCTCAAACGCCTATTTGACCACGGAAACACGGGGCAGCATCTCTCCATACGAACTGACCCGTTATGCATCCTTGGGGCTTCTGGTGGTCCTGGCATTGGTTCTGGTTGCAGATATCGTGATTGTTAATCGCCGCAAAATCGTTCGTTGGACCAGTCGCAGCTTTGCCCATCTTGTTTTTGTCCTGGTTTTATTAATTGCAGCTGGCGCTGTTCTTAGGGGTCAAATAATATAATCCTATGTCGAAAATAATTTTTGAAAAAGATTTTTCACGACACCCACTTCACTATTTCACGCTATTGTCTCTTATGTTGGTAGGGCTTTGGGGAATCTTCTGGTTTAGTTTCCAGCCGGCTGTGCAGCTGATAATCATAATCGCTATGTCCGTTTCGTATGTGGTTTGGGGCATAATTCATCATTATGAACACAAAGATTTGCATCCCAAGATAGTTTTAGAGTATATTCTCGTCGCCATGTTGGCAATATTAGTATTCGGATCTCTACTTTTAAGAACTTGAAACAGCGACTTTTCTTAGCCATAGAACTGCCTGACAACGTAGCCAAGTCTGTACTTCAGCTGCAAACGCAACTTGATCGTCTTCATTTACCAATAGACTGGGAACCGGAGGAAAAATTACATTTGACGCTAAATTTCCTGGGTAAAGTGGATGACTCACTTTTGAGTGAAATTTCTCTCATAGTACGAAATCGCTGTTCCGAAACGCAAAACTTCAAGCTGATTCCGGCTTTTCTCGAGACGCTCTACAAAAGGCACGAAACATCCATCGTCTATTTGGGCTTGGGGGGAGACGTCACTGAGCTAAAAAATCTCCAAAAAGACTTGGCCAGCGCTTTTTCTCAACTGCAGTTTTCTCAGTCTGAACGTTTTTTGCCGCATATCACTATCGGGAAAGTCAAGAAGAATGATCCTGTGGTGACTAAGTCGGTTCTGGACACAATCAACCAGCAGGAATTTACCCCTCTTCCCGAATTTGCCGTAGATCATCTGACCTTGTTCCGCAGCTTCCCGGCAAAATTCGATAGCCACTATCAGCGGGTTGGACGGTTCCCGATACAGTAACAGCATACATCACACTAATTAGAGACCTCTTTGTATCGGGCATTTCTTTTTTTTCGCCACTCATTAATATCTTTATGGTTACCTGACAACAGCACCCCCGGCACTTTCCATCCTCGGTATTCCTCCGGTCTGGTGTATTGAGGGTATTCAACCGAGTCCTCATTATTGTGTGATTCTTCGCTCAGTGATTGTTCGTTTCCCAGCGCCCCGGGTATTAGTCGCGCAACACAGTCGGTAATTACCATAGCGGGAATCTCTCCTCCCGACAAAACATAATCACCAATTGAAATGACCTCATTTGCCAACTCTTCGTGTACCCGATGATCGATACCTTCGTAATGACCGCAGACAATAATCAGGTTGTCAGTCGTGGAAAGTTGTTTGGCTTTTCCCTGGTTGAATCTTTCCCCTCCGGCATCCGTAATGATAATTTTTAATGTGCCTTTACATTCCGCTTTAATCTGTGAGATAGCCCGATCCAGAATATCTACCCGCATCACCATGCCCGCCCCTCCTCCATAAGGCCTGTCATCCACCGACTTGTATTTATCCTGACTCCAGTCTCGTAGGTTGTGGATTTTAATATCAATGATTCCTTTTTCCTTAGCCCGTTTCAAAATTGACCAATCAAATGGTCCTGAAAACATATCCGGAAATAGGGTGAGTATGTGAATATTCATCAGGAAATTATACCAGTGCATGGAAAATTTCCTGGAGATACTAATTGTGTTAAACCCTGTGTATTGAGCCGTTTTGCAGCTAATCATGGAAAAATGCCCGCCACTTAATGTAAGATGGTCACAGTGAAGATCGTCATAATCATCCCCACATACAATGAGAGGGAGAATACTGAAAACATGATCAGGGAATTGGCCAGAGTTTTGCCGGCCATTCCAGACCATGACATGCATGTGTTGTATGTGGACGATTCAAGCCCTGACGGCACCGGTGCAGTAGTGAAATCAGCCATGAAAAAATACAAATGGTTGCATTTGTTAGGAGATGGAGAAAAGAAGGGTTTGGGGACGGCGTATGCCCGCGGTATGACTTATGCTATGAAGGAGCTTCAGGCCGACTATCTAATGGAGTTTGATTCAGATTTTCAGCACCCTCCCCGGGATATCCCCAATTTGGTTGCCGAAATAAATCACGGGTATGATTACATTATTGCTTCCAGATACGTTCCCGGAGGCAGTGTTCCTGCCGAGTGGACTTTGGATCGTAAGGCAGTCAGTTTGGTAGGCAACATCATTGCCCGTGTGGGTCTGTTGATTCCCCATGTCCACGACTGCACTGGAGGATTCAAGCTCTCCCGCGTGAAAGGCTTCATGGACGATTTTGATTTTTCAACTCTATATTCGCGTAAGTTTGCTTACAAACTTCATCTTCTGGCCCATATGGTCGTCACCAAAAAAGCCAGAGTCAAGGAGGTTCCGTTCCATTTTGGCAATCGCACCGCCGGCAATTCAAAATACTCTACGAATGAAATGAAAGAATCTTTAAAAGTTATCTTTTTATTTCAGATCCACAATCCCACAATTATCAAGCTGCTGAAATTCGGCATAGTCGGAGGAACGGGCTTTGTAATCAATTTTGTTGGTTTGCGATTTTTTACGGATATGCTTTCAGGTATGCCGTGGCAGGTGGGACTTATCACTTCAGTTGCCAATTCAATAGCCGCTGAACTGTCAATAATCTCAAACTTCACCTTAAATAATCTCTGGACATTTGCTGCCGAAAAAGCAAACACTTTTTCCGGTCTGATTAGGAAGTTTTTCACTTTTAATGTTTCCTCAATCTTTAGTGGAATTCTTGTCCCTTCTACTATTGTCGGCATAGGCTCTCAAATATTTGGAGCTCGGTATTCCCAAATTTTCCTGGTTATAGCTATCTTTGCCTTTACAGTGCCGTTCAACTGGTTCATCTACAACAAGTTCATCTGGAAGAAATCTGACACTTCAAAGTAGGGGAGACCAGTTGGAAATCTCTAGTGTGTTATTTGACACAAACCCGACGGTATATAAAAAAAGCGGTATTAATAGCAGGGCAATGGCAATTTTTGTCTCTTTTTTGTCCAGAAAATCACTGGATCCCAAAAGAATCGAAGGCACAATCGGTAGGGCATATCGCGACACGTCTCGGTGAGATACAAAAAGTATAAAGGCATAAAACACCGCGCCAAATATTCCCCAGGTCAGGTTTTTTTTCAAAGCCATCCAGACACCAATTCCACCCACCAGATATAGCCATATCACATCTTCCAACCAAAAACTCCCCACCCATGACTCACGGGTATCAAAGATTCTAAACGGTAACAGCCCCAGATGAATGTTGTCGCCGGTATTAAAGTACGCCCAGAAGTCGCCTGTCCGCAGATAATAAAAATAAAACAGACCTAAAAGAGCCATTCCGATTATGCCCACCGGCCAGACCTGCCAGTTGATTTTTCGTGTTCGAATATATTGCACGATTGTCTGCACAGCATATGCCACAAGTAGCAGGATGCCGGGGCTTTTTGTCCAAACGGCAAATGCTCCCAGTATTCCCGCCAGCCAGTAGTTTCTCCTGTCAAAAAAGTACAACG
The DNA here is from genome assembly GCA_964502885.1 of uncultured Gammaproteobacteria bacterium. Lineage (GTDB taxonomy): Bacteria > Patescibacteriota > Microgenomatia > CAZETR01 > Amesbacteraceae > XYB1-FULL-44-23. Next base: position 36,190 of record CAZCXU010000004.1, on the reverse strand, counting down.
ATCCGACAACTAACCCCAAAAACAGCATCTCAGGACTGCCTACGGATCGAACTGCCCACATACGCGGCCAAGCAAACAACAACAATATTGTGAGCAGTGTGGCCGCCTTGATTTTCATTTTTCGTAGCACTGCATAGAAAGCAGTTGCAGTGATCATTGCTGTGACAAGAGACACGGCCATCATACTTTGCATGTGATTGACTCCGAATTTTGTCCCCAGAGAAATTAACATCGGATACAGGGGCAGATGGGCTGGGTAGTACTCCACGGGCAAATTAAATGAGTATCCGCTTCTAATCAAATCTCTGTCATACCACGTTTTGGCGATTGCTACATAGTAAACGCCATCAAAATTTCTGTACACCTTGTCCATACCCACAACCAACCAGACAGCCAAGGTACTTACCAGCGCCATTACCGCTGGTAAAAGTATTTTAGGCAGACCTTTCACTTTCATCTCTCTTAAATATTAACACCCCCGCGATTATCATAAGACTGCTCACGCTGATGGCATTTGCGAACTTATTAATAGGCGGTTCATGCATCCTTGCTTCCACCAGTGTGTCGCCCGGCTTCAGTTCAAACGCTATCAGTCCCAGATTTTCTGCGGCCGTATGCGGAAATATGGATATTTTCTTTCCGTTCACAAGCACTTCCCATCCGGGCCAATAATGTGTTTGCAGGGTCACTTTGCCGGGTTCCTCTACCCGCACTTCCAGCCTTTGATAATTGGTTTTCCATTCCAGAGTTCTATACCAGATCTTTCCTGTGACTATTTCCATTTGATACCACGGATTTTTCTCCGACAAAATACTGTGCCACTTGGGCGTCTCTTCAGGTAGCATGGTCAGGGTTCCCGGGTATCCTAGCGTTTTTTCTATCTGTGATTGTGGTCTGAAATATCTTTGTACATGCCAATAATCTTTACTGAGCATCAGTGTGGTGGCAAATAGGAGCAGAGCCAAGGAGACACCCAGCCGCTTGCTTTTCTGATTGAAGTAAGCCAGAGCAAACGCCACACAGTAAGCCGTCGCAATATTCACCACAAACAGCATTCTCCAGGGGAATTGCATTGCTCTCAATGGTGCCACTAGCTTCCAGACAGGCAGACTGATCGGCAACATCATAAATATTGCTGCGATAGCCAAAGCCACAAACAGGCGCAGGTGCTCATCTCCCCCCCTCCTTTTCCAAAGCATCATTGCCGTTACTAGACCCACCAGAAGCGCTGGGCCTATTTGTACCGTCATGGGATCTAGGTGCGTTTCGTGCACTGCTGCATACCCCCATGGTGAATAAATCAGCCGTGGTAAATCCACAAAAACCTGCTTTTCCAGGAAATAGTCCTCGATTTTTGCCAAATGAGTCGAGTTCTTGTGTGTCAGGGCGGGAAGAATATAAAACGCCGCGGTTATGTATCCCCAGATTACAGTTTTTATACCAATAATTCTGGACTTACTTGCATACACTAGCCATATTAATGAAAACACTAATCCATAGAATGGATGAGCCAGTATTACCGACAAAATTGTCAACGCGGCTATTGCCGCAGATTTGACATTCTGTTTTTGTTCAACGTTGTCGAGTGCCCAAAAAGTTAGAGGAACTAGAGCACTGGCAACCGACTCCCCAATAGCTCCCCGTGCGTATACATTGGCAAAGTGATATGGCGCATAGGCGTACAACACGCCTGCAACACCGCCAAAAAAATTTCCAAACTTTCGCTTTAGCCATAGCCAGGAAAATATGGCCGCAGCCGGAAACGTACCGGCCAGCACCATCTTATAAGCCCAGATTGGATCATTGCTTATAGCCATAATCGGCAAACCCAGGTAATACGGCATGGTATAGCTGAAAGTAAATGTGGGTTGTCCCAACCCAAAGTTCAGTCTTTTTGCCCAGCGTGGAGGAAACTGCCCGTCCTTTATGGCGTTATAAAATTCTTCCATCCTAAAAACCGCCGCCTCTGCGTCATGTCCGGTTATCATTCCCGGGTGGCGCAAGGCTTTATATGCCGGGAAGGTTGCGATTGCGAAAACAACTATCGACAGAAAAGCTTTCTTCATATTATTTTGAAAACTGCCAAAGACCACCCATATTTTGAAATAGCATTTGTAGGAATTATACGCAAATTTATAAGAAAGCTCTGACAAAAACTCAGTTTTTGATATGATTGGGGCATGTATCCGCCTCTCTCTGTGTTTTTCCCCTGTTATAACGAAGAAAAAAATATAAAAGCGACAGTCGCCCGGGCACGAAAAATTCTTTCTCAGAAATTCAAAGTTTGGGAAATAATCCTTATCAATGACGGCTCCAAAGATGATACCGGCAAGGTTATAGATAGTTTGGCCAAATCCGATCCACGCATTAAGGCCATTCACCACCCCAAGAACCGCGGATATGGAGCAGCATTAAAAACCGGCTTATATAACAGCAAATACTCGTGGATAGCCTTTACGGACGCTGACGGCCAATTTGATTTCGCGGAAATTTCCAATTTTTTTTCCGCACAAAAAAGCAGTCAAGCTGACATGGTTATTGGCTATTACTTAAAGAGGCAGGTCCCCTTTTATCGCAAATTCAACAGTTTTGCCTGGCAGGTGGTTGTCTACCTGCTCTTTGGTCTAAATGTTCGTGACATTGATTGTGGATTCAAGTTGATTTCCAAAAAAATAGTGGACTCCATCCCCGCTTTGGAATCCGAACGGGGGGCTTTTATTAGTAGCGAGTTTCTTATAAAGTCAAAAAAGGCTGGTTTCAAAATCATAGAGATTGGCGTTCATCACTATCCGCGTGTGTTGGGCAAGGGGACTGGGGCAGATCTAAATGTCATCATTAAAAGCTTCGTCGACCTGTTCCGACTATGGTTCAAGCTCCGATAGTTCGAATCGAAAAAATTTTTTTGATTTTGATACTGCTTCTCGCAGCTTTTTTTAGGTTTTATCGTATCAGTGATTACATGACTTTTTTGGGCGACGAGGGCCGGGACGCATTGGTACTTGACGGTATAGCAACAGCAAGACACATTCCCCTGATAGGTCCGGGTACCTCGGTAGGCAGCATGTATTTAGGCCCGCTTTATTACTATTTAATTTCACCTGCGTATCTCTTATTCGGTCTCTCTCCTGTTGGTCCCTCAGCCTTCGTCGCCGGTCTAGGTGTTGCTACTGTGGGTTTACTCTGGTATTTAGCCAGGGGCTGGTCCAGAGATCGGATCACCCCTTTGATTGTTGCATTCTTGTACGCCATTTCACCGACCGTAATTGTCTATTCCCGTTCGTCTTGGAATCCCAATGTCATGCCCTTTTTCGCCTTGTTGGCGGTTTTTGGTATTTATCAGTATTTCCGTTTTCGCCAAGCTGTGTGGCTGCTTCCGGTATCAGTTTCCCTCGCTCTCGTTCTCAACTCTCATTACCTGGGTCTATTGCTGGTGCCCGTGGTTGGAATTTTTTGGCTACTTGCCGGCAACCAGGTACCGGGTTGGAAAAAATATAGTCTCCTCAGTTTAATTTTATTTTCCGTTCTCATGTCTCCGCTGGTTATTTTTGATATGCGACACGGATGGACAAACCTGGGTAGTTTAAATACTTTCCTGTCCGTAAGGGAGACCACAGTTAATTTCAAGATATACAAAGCTATTCCCGAACTGTGGCCATTATGGCGCAATATCGTTGGGGATTTGTTTTCCCTGAAAGATAAACTTCAGTCTACGCTGGCAGCACTGCTAATGCTGTCGCCATTTGTATTTGCTCTTTTTAGTCCAGCTTTTCGTCGCGGAAATAGATATCTTGCAATATTGGGAGTCTGGTTGGCATTTGGACTGATCGGACTCGGTCTGTATAAGCAGCATATATATTCTCACTATTACGGCTTTCTGTACCCGGCAGTGTTTCTGGCTTTAGTTCCATTACTTGACTGGTCATTTTCAGGGAGCCGTTTGCGTAAATTACTGGGTTTATCAGGTATTTCTTTACTCAGCTTAATTCTCATGGCCAATTCACCACTTCGTTTTGCGCCAAATTCTCAGCTGGCGACAACTCGAAAGATATCCTCCACAATTGGAGTCGACTCTCAAGGGCGCCCCTTCAATTTTGCATTGATTTCAAAAAATAATTACGATGCCGGATATCGTTATTTCTTCCAAAAACAAAAAAGTTCTTACCGCACGATTCATGAGGATATTACTGACACCTTGTACGTGGTGTGTGAAAAATCAAATGTAAATGATGCTTGTCAACCCATTAACAACCCCTTGTGGGAAATCGCTTCCTTTGGTTGGGCTAAAATTGACAAAGAGTGGGACTATTCTCCCCACATCACTATCTACCGTTTAATTCATAATCCCAGCGGCACATGAAATCAAAGAGATTATTGATATTAGCTTTTATCCTGGCGGCTGCCTTATTTTTACGCGTCTACCGTGTCGATGCTCTTATGGGCTTTTATTTTGATCAGGGACGTGATGCTCGTGTTATTTGGGATCTCTGGCATTCTCACCGATTTTTTTTGATCGGTCCCACCACCGGTATTGAAGGAATTTTTCTCGGTCCGTTCTTCTATTATCTAATTGCCCCCTTCTATCTTATTGGAAACGGGAACCCGGTATTTCCGGCAGTATTTTTAGCACTGTTAAATGTTGCAGGAATCTACTTTATATTTAAAATCGGTAAGGATTACTTTTCAGATACTGCTGGTTTATTAGGGGCATTATTTGTTTCTCTTTCTCTGCCGTTGACTCAAGCCCATCGCTGGCTTTCAAACCCAACTCCGCTACCCTTCTTTTCCGCAGTCTGCGTTTATCTGCTTCTAAAAATTGTTTTTGGATCAAAAAAACCATTCTTCTGGCTTGTTTTTGGCCTTTTTGCTGGCCTGAGTCTTCAGCTTGAAGCTGCGTCAGCCGTTTTTTTCATCCCGGCAACATTACTCATATTCATATTGACGCGCATCTCTATCAAAGGCAACATAGCCAATTTTATTCATTTGTTATTCGCATTTTCACTCACATTGCTGCCACAGTTGTGGTTCAATCTCCGCCACGACAATATCTTGTTGTTGGCATTTAAAAAATTCTTGGTTACGGACAAAAGCTTTGCCCCCAAATTTTCCGAGTTTGTAGTTTCCAGGTTGAACTTTTATTTTGGCGCTTTTTCACAAAAGCTATTTCTCGATCATTCAATAGCAATATCAATGTTTACACTGATTGTAGTTATGCTCGTAGTGGGGCTTATTACCCGCCGGCTTTTCACTCGACAATTTCTGGTTTTATCAGTATGGTGCCTTACGCCGTTAACTTTCCTTCTCTTCTACCATGGAAATAACGGCTATGTGTGGGACTACTACTTCACAGGAATATACTCGCTCTTTGCGCTCATGGTTGCCATCGTGCTTAGTTCTTTTGCCTCCGTTCGTTTGCCTTTTGCTAAAGGGGTCGTTGGCTTGATAATCGTTGTGTTTGTAGTTACCAATTTATCTCATCAGCGTAATTATCTTTCCGCCGGTCTCAATGGAGAAACTAACATTGTTCTGGGAAATTCTTTGGCAGCCGTTGATTGGATTTATAAGGACGCCGGTCCCTCAGGAGTTTTCAATGTCGATGTCTATGTCCCGCCTGTGATTCCGCATTCCTATGACTATTTATTACTTTGGCGTGGCTCGACCAAATACCAGGTACTTCCCCAGACTTCTCGTGTCCCTACGCTTTACCTTATATATGAGGCGGATCCTCCATACCCTGATCGTTTGCAGACTTGGATGAACCGCCAAAATACTTACGCTGCTCCAGGAAACCCTGTCCGATTCGGTGGGGTTACTGTAGAAAAACGCACCAGATATGAAGCAAATCAATAAACTCGCCATTCTTGTATTCTTAATACTGGCCCTGAGTTTGTTTTCGCGAAGTTTTCGTTTCGCGGATCGCTTTATCTATGCCCACGACTCTGATCTGGCGTCATGGATGGTCAAAGATATTGTAGTAAACCACCATCCCCGGTTAATAGGTCAGCTCACTAGCTCTCCTGGAATATTTATCGGCCCGCTTTTTTACTATGCTCTTATTCCTTTCTATTTCCTGACCGGCATGGACCCCATTGGTTCGTTGGGTTTCTCGTGGCTGGTTGGTGTCTTAACCACGTTTAGCGTGTATTGGACCTTTAGCCGCATGAGTGGACAAAAGACTGGATTGATTGGAGCACTTCTGCACGCCTTATCGTACAATTTGTCTGCAACCGACCGCGAAGTCGTCCCAACTACTCCGGTGCTTCTCTGGACAGTTTGGTTCCTCTATTGGACAAGGCAGCTTGAGCAAGGGCGTGTCAACTCCTTGCTTCCATTGGCAGCGCTCTTTGCTTTGGTGTGGCACCTCAATCTGGCACTTGGATTGTTGGCCGGGGTGGTAATTCTGGTCATTCTTGTTAAAAAATTGCCCATAAAACCGTTGGATTACTTAAAATCATTTTTCCTCGGTTTAGTCCTCAGTCTGCCATTGTTAGTTTTTGAGTTTCGTCACAATTTTCAGCAGGTTCGCGCCTTGTTTTCAGCGCTTTCGCAAATCGGTGCTCCCTCAGCTGTTTCTACAGATCTGTTTTCGAGGTTGGGACATACCGCTGCATACTTGTCAAAAAACGCCTCTCGTATTCTATTGCCAGATATGCCTGACAAGTACACGTCGTATTTTCCTGTTATCCTCTCCCTGGCTTTCACCTTCTTGGCCGCAAAAAACCCAAAAAATAGGGGATTCTTACTCATATTTGCCCCTTGGCTCGTCCTCTACTGGCTATTCTTTTCTTTCCACCCCATCAATCTGTCCGAATATTATCTCAATGGCCTTAATATCGTTTGGATATTTTCCACTTCGTACATAGTTGCTGCCATGCTACAGCACCACGCTGTTACTCGCTTTTTTATAATCTGCGCCCTGGCTCTATTTGCATACTTCAATCTACACTCTCAGCTGACAGCTACGTATTCAAATAACGGTTATATTCAAAAAAAGGCCTTAGTACAGGCCATTGCCTCAGACTCAGCAGCCCACAGTTTTCCTTGCGTTGCCGTCTCTTATATTACTGATCCAGGGTATGATTTTGGGTATCGTTATTTCTTTTACTTGAAGAATCTCCATGTCAATCGCCCTTCTTCTCAAAGTCCGGTATACTCAATCGTATTTCCTTTAAGTCGGGTAGATCGCGTTGATGCCACATTTGGTAGCCTTGGCCTGATATATCCGGATTATAATAAATACACACCTGAAGAGATCAGGGCCAGCTGCCAAGGTAGCAACGCCAATGTTACTGATCCCATGTTCGGGTTCACCAACTAAGCAAATGACCAATAAACCACACCTGTCAGTTGTCATCCCGGTCTACAACGAAAGTGCCAACTTTCATCGTGGCGGACTCGAGACTGTCTACAACTATCTTTCAAGACAGAAGTACACCTGGGAAGTGGTAGTGGTGAATGACGGCTCGAGTGATGACACCCTCAAGTTGGTTAGCGGATTCGCCAAAAAACACCCTCAAGTATCTGTAATTGACAATCCCCACCAGGGTAAAGGGGCGACAATTATTGCCGGTGCTCTACAGAGTCATGGCGATATCGTGCTCTTCTCAGATATGGATCAGGCCACTCCGATTTCCGAAGTCGAAAAACTTTTACCGTATTTTTCCACAGGGTCAGACATTGTAATCGGCTCTCGTACTGGCAGAAAAGGCGCTCCCTTCTTTCGCCAGATTATGGCCCTGGGTATGGTAATCTTTCGCACTCTGGTCTTACGTTTACCTTACAAAGACACTCAGTGTGGGTTCAAAGCTTTTACACGGAGCGCTGCCAATCGGATATTCGCTATCATGAATAAAGTTCATCCGCCCACTGTGATATCTGGCCCCGCCGTGAACCCTGGATTTGATGTGGAACTTCTTTATCTAGGTCGTAAGTTAAACTTCAAAATTGCCGAAGTGCCCGTTCTTTGGACGCACCAGGATACCAAACGTGTTTCGTTCATCCGCGACACTCTTGGTGGTGTAAAGGAACTGCTTATGGTCCGCTGGCGCTCTTTAAGTGGCGCCTATCCGGTCTAATAATTCCATGCTTAGGGTTATCCGAAAATATCGTCTGCCAATATTTCTTAGCTTAATCATCCTATCTCTCGGGGCGCTGTTGCGTTTATCAAACCCTACAATGTTACCTGTATTTGCTGATGAATCAATCTATGTTCGTTGGTCCCAGGTTATGCGTTCAGAAGCCACTTTGCGTTTCTTGCCACTCTCGGATGGGAAACAGCCGCTTTTTATGTGGGCGACAATTCCTTTCCTCAAGACAATTTCTGACCCACTGATTGCCGGGCGTACTTTGTCAGCTTTGTGCGGACTGGCCACAATCGCAGGCATCGGCATTCTGGCATACGTACTGTTTGGAAATCTGTATCTGGCCATTACTACATCATTTATTTGGTCCACACTGCCTTATGCCGTCTTTTTTGAAAGACTGGCGCTGGCAGATTCCATGCTGGTAATGTTTCTTGTTTACGCATACGTATTTGCACTGCTGGCTCTCAAACACCTGAGGTTTGATTTAGCGATGCTTTCAGGTTTCGCTTTGGGGTTTGCATGGCTCACCAAATCTCCGGCTATGTTTGGTTATGCATTTTTACCGCTTGGGTTAGTTTTTATAAATTGGAAATCGTTAAGCGGTTGGCGACGTCTCTACGCTCCCGCTCTTATTCTGACGCCATGGATAATTGGTTTCGCAATGTACAGTGTATTGCGGTTGGGGCCTGAGTTTCACATGATTTCTCTGCGAAATCAGGATTACGTTTACCCATTATTGGAAGTACTGAAGCATCCGCTTGATCCGTTGATGCCTCATATGCGTGACGCAATCGACTTTTATCTACGTCTGATTACTCCGCTTGGTGTGCTTCTCGGAGTGTTGGGTCTGGTTGCTGATCGCCAATCTTCGCATTGGCGCCAGCGGTTATTTTTGTTTACCCTTTGGATTGTCCCCATCATTGCACAAGGATTTATCGCCCGTACTTTCACCGCCCGCTACTTATTGTTCACTGTTCCGTTTTCTATCATTCTGGTTTCACACGCAATCTGGCATTTAACTGGCCAGTCAAAAAAACTGATCTTAAGTCTGTCTCTGATTGCTGTCTTGGGGGTTACAAACCTGGGCTTTGACTACTTACTCCTCACTTCTCCCTCAGCAGCACCGCTTCCGCGCATTGAAAGGTCTGGGTATTTGGAGGAATGGACCGCGGGGCATGGGATATTTGAGGCTAGTCAATTAATTCGCGAAGCTGCTAAATCTGGACCAGTCTTGGTTGGTTCAGAGGGATTTTTCGGCACTCCGTTCAGTGCACTGCAAATGTATCTCAACGACCTTCCCGGTGTCAGAGTGATCGGTGTGGGGCAAAATATATCCGCAATCAGCGCCAGTCTTACCAACTCTTTGGGTGACAATCAGGTGTTCTTCGTGGCCAATTCCAGTCGGATGCTGGTTTCGCCGGACAAACTACCGTTACAAGTATTGGGAATCTATCCTAAAAGTGCTCGTCCGGATGGGACGCATGACTCACTGATAGTGGCCCGGGTCTTATCTCCCACCCCCGCAGTTCCCGCATCACGATGAAAAAAGATCTATTAATTATTCTTGTGCTGGTGCTTCCTGCATTTGCCTGGCTATTACAGCCGGGGTACTTTACCATGCACGACGATTTGCAAGCCGTCAGACAGATGCAGATGGATCAATGTTTTGTGGATCGGCAAATACCCTGTCGGTGGACACCAGTATTGGGTTACGGATTTGGATACCCCTTGTTCAACTTTTATCCGCCACTGCCATACCTTATCGGACAGGTTTTTCGTATTTTCAATATGCAGTTTATAGACATCGTCAAAGCAGTGGGAGTCACCGGATTTATTCTTACCGCTGTCTTTATGTATTTTCTCGCCCGTCGTCTGTTTGGTCGAAAGCCGGGCATAGCCGCAGCCCTTCTTTATTCTTATGCCCCTTACCACTCCGTGGACTTTTACGTTCGTGGAGCTATTAACGAGTTTTGGGCAATGGCGTTTTACCCAGCCATTCTGTTAAGTCTGTTTGAGCTGGTGCACCACCCGCGCCCGAAGTGGATTCTATTGTCTAGCCTTTCCATTGCCGGTCTTATGCTGTCACACAATCCCATGCTTATGATTTTTGCTCCGCTGGCTATCGTCTGGACGCTTTATTGGTTAACAAAGACTAGAAACTTCACTGCGTTACCCGCGCTGGTAGCTTCCGGATGTCTGGGATTTGGTTTAGCCGCATTCTTTACGCTCCCGGTTATCTTTGAGCAGCAATTTGTTCACATCGAGACTCTTACTATTGGTTACTTCAATTTTCTGGCCCATTTTCTTGACATATCGCAAATTTTCTTCCGTATCAACTGGGGATACGGCGAGTCCGTTTTGGGTCCGGGAGACACCATGAGTTTTGCGCTTGGGTATCTACAGTGGCTCGTTCCCTTATTGCTGTTTTTGGCGGCAGGACTTATTCCATCGCTACGTCGTCACATTAGTTTATTTCTGCTGCTGGCAGGATTCACTTTAATAGCATTGTTTCTCTCGCACTCCAAGGCCACTTTTATTTGGCAAGCAGTGCCTCAACTTCAGATTCTTCAGTTCCCCTGGAGGTTTCTCACTTTGGCGGTATTTTTTTCCTCACTACTGGCCAGTGGTATTACCCTGCTTCCCCGCTCAAAATTTTGGCTTTTGGTCCTTACGGTAGTCTGCTTGATTCTCAATGCAAATTATTTTCGGCCGCGCGCATGGTATCCGGATATGACTGACGCCAAGAAATTTTCCGGTGATTCCTGGCGCTGGCAGGTGACCGGAAGCATTTTTGATTACCTGCCCAAATGGGCGCCTCTCCCCCCGGCTGATCCTGCCGGTGGAGATGTGGGAATTATTTCCGGAGAGGGAACCTATAGGCGTTTGATAAAAAACAGTTGGCAGCAGAAATACCTTGTAGATATTACCTCTGCTGAAGCCATTATTGAACTTCAGACTTTTTACTTCCCTGGTTGGCAGGTAAAGCTTGATGGGCATCCGGTAAATATTGATCCTGCCCGCGATAAGTTGCTGGGGAGAATGCAGCTAGACGTAAAATCGGGGACTCATACAATCGAGGCCACATTTCTCAATACCCCTATTCGCACCGCAGGAAACATCCTATCGACCATTTCATTAGTTGCAGTTGCCCTATTGGCTTTTATTTCACTCCGCCCTAAAGCATGGATGCCGAAGTCTCCCTAAGCGAAATTGATCTTTCTACTGTAAAGAAACGCTCAGTCTCTGCAATCCTTACGCTTATCAGTAGGTCTTTTATTTTACAGATAGTTTCCACGTTGGGATTTCTTCTTCTAACCATCTACTTGGGAAGGCCGGAAATAGGGATTTTTATAGCCGTAAATGATTTGATCTCAATACTGGGATATTTTTCTGATGTGGGACTGGCCGCCTCACTGATCCAAAAAAAGGATAAGGTCTCTCTTGCAGATTTGCGGACAGCCTTCACATTGCAGCAGATACTGGTGCTGTCACTGGTGCTGATATCCCTGGTCAGTTCACCACTTATATTTTCCTATTACCATATTTCTGAAGCTGCTGGTTGGCTATTTTACTCACTTTTATTTGCGTTCTTTCTTGCTTCCCTCAAAACCATTCCCTCCGTCATGTTGGAGCGACACCTGAACTTTTCGCTTTTGGCAGCCATTGAGGTTGTGGAAACTGTTGCGTTTTATGTCGTGGCAGTTGCATTTGCATATCTGGGGTACGGAGTCATGGCATACGCATTGGCTGTTTTTATCCGCGCCATATTGGGAGTTGTTCTTATTTATCTTTTTGCCCCATGGCCGATAGGTTTATCCGTGTCCCGATCCAGTGTCAGGAAACTTATGTCATTTGGCATTCAGTATCAGTTGAATACCATTCTTGCGGTCATAAAAGATCGTTTCCTCAATATCTTGTTGTGGCGCTATCTTGGTGCTGATGGAGTAGGGATAATTGGATGGGCCCAAACCTGGTCCCAAAAGCCATTGCGTTTCGTCATGGACAATGTCACAAAGGTCACTTTTCCCTCATTCAGCCGAATGCAGGACCATCCGCAGGAGCTCAGACAGGGGATTGAAACCACATTGCGGTTTATCGCCCTGATCACTTTCCCAAGTGTAGCGGGAATCGCGCTTTTAGCCACAAACATTGTTATGGCGTTGCCTCAGTATTCCAAATGGACACCCGCTTTGGTTCCATTAAGCTACTATTGTTTCTCTGCGGCTTTGGCGGCAATTTCTACCCCCCTTACAAACACTTTAAATGCCCTGGGGCGTGTTCGTACCAATACTTATCTGATGCTTATGTGGACCATTCTCACCTGGACAATTACCCCCTATCTTGCAAGTCGGTTCGGCTATCACGGTGTAGCCATTTCTTCGGCAGTGATAGGTCTAAGCTCATTTGTTCCGGTCTATATAGTCCATCGAATGATCAAGTTCAATATTTTTCACAATCTTGTAAAACCGGGTCTGGCCACAGCGTTGATGATAATTTTTTACCGGGCATTTTCGTCTGTGCATTCAGGCTTACTTTGGACATCATTGACAGTAACCTTGTCAGTTCTCTGGTATTGCCTGTTGGTCTATTTCCTGTACCGGGACGCCATACTTGCGGATGTCCGGAAAATCTATTATGCCTTCAAAACAAAAAGATAATCAATTTACAATCAGCCGGTCGGAGTCGTTGGCAAGGCGGGATAAATCTCCATTGATGATCGCCTTGGGGGTAATAATTTGGAGCTTGACCATGATAAAAAGCGGTTTGATCTACTCTTTCGGCATGGGGTTCTGGGGGGCAAACGGCCATGATGGTGTCTGGCATATTTCTTTGGCAGGCAGTCTTTCTCGTGGTAGTTCTCAAATGCCGATTTTTTCCGGTGAAGTGATTCAAAACTATCACTTAGGCTTTGACTACTTGCTTGCGATACTTCATCTAATCACTCATATTGACCTGTCACTTTTGTATTTTCAGATCTTGCCGCCCCTTCTCGGTATCTTTATCGGTTTTTCGGCTTATCTCATGCTTCGCGCTTGGGATTCAAACAGACCTTTCCGTTACTGGGGTCTTTTCTATTTATTTTTTGGCGGTAGCTTAGGTTGGCTGGTTAGTTTTCTAAAAGGTACCGGGTTCGGAGGTGAATCAATGTTCTGGTCTACCCAGTCCATCTCCACTCTCATAAATCCTCCCTACGCCTTATCACTTGGCATTATTTTTTTGGGCTGCTATTTTCTCAATAGGGCTTATTCTTTACATAGATGGAAATACATACTTATTTCAGGGCTTCTTTTTGGTTTGTTATTTCAAATTAAAATCTATGCAGGACTACTTTCGCTCGCCGCACTCTTTGTAGTTTTAGTTTGGTCTCGCAGTAAGATCGTGTTTCAGATTTTCTTAATATCACTTGCTTTTTTCATTGCCGCTTTTGCCCTGTCAAACAATTCGACCTCTCTGATCGTCTTTCGTCCTTTTTGGTTTGTCGAAACAATGCTTGCTGTGTCAGATCGTTTTCCCTGGACGCGGCTTATAAGCGCCATCAATGCATATCGTGAACAGGGGATATATCCAAAGCTAATTGCGGCGTTGGGGTTGGGGACAGTGATTTTTCTCATTGGCAATTTTGGTACTCGCGTAATCGGACTATTGCACCTGCTGAGAGTTAAAAAA
>CAZCXU010000004.1:7323-22342 GCA_964502885.1 uncultured Gammaproteobacteria bacterium | reverse complement strand
TGGCAATTTTGGTACTCGCGTAATCGGACTATTGCACCTGCTGAGAGTTAAAAAAATCCAATTGGTAGATATATTTTGGGCGGCCATTCTTGTAGCTGGCATTGCTGTTCCCATGATGTTTGTCCAGTCCGGCACTCCCTGGAATACAATCCAGTTTTTTTATTACTCACAAATCGCACTAGGCTTTTTTGCTGCCCGGGTTATAGCAGATAATCTGGGTAAATTTTCAAACCGAATGCTCAGCTTGTTTCTGACCGCCTTAGTTGTGGGTTTGACTCTTCCCACCACTCTCGAAGCTTTGCAGCATTATTTGCCATCGACTCCTCCTGCGAAAATCTCCCGTGAGGAAATATCTGCCCTTCGGGTATTGCGCAGTTTACCTGTTGGTGTTGTATTTACGGTCCCCATGCAGGTCAACCCTTACGCTCCGGCTCCTCGTTCATTGTATGAATATGAATCCACTGCATACGTATCAGCATTTTCCGGTAAATCGGTTTTTTTGGAAGACACGGTAAATCTTAATATTACTGGATATGATTGGCCACTCCGTCGCGATCTTTCACAGAAATTTATGGTTCAAACAGATGCAAGTCAGGCAAAGGATTTCCTGCGTCAGTATCAGATCAGGTATATCTATATTCCCAAAATTGCTACCACTAGACCTTTGCTCTCAGCCACACAGCTCTCCGGAAAGGAAATTTACGAAAATTCCCAAGTAGCCATCTGGGAAGTTTTATCAGACTGAGCAACTGCATTACTAATACTCCGGTGTTGATTAGTGACAAAAATCGGGTGGCCATTCCATTATTTGCCAGTAGGAATGACTGAAGCCATGACCAGGATTCCGGTATCCACCATTGGTTATATAAGTTAGTCCAAAACACTGCCGCGCTCAGTATCCAGAGCGGCCACGTTCGTGGGTGCCTGACAGTGACTAGTAGTCCCAAAGTAACTCCTGCAAATGCATACCTGTCGAGCATTCCCGTTCCAAAAACGAAACTTGCCATTGAGACTATAAACGCACCTTCGATTAGTCGCCACCTCTCTTCTTTTTTAATATCCACCCAGACAATTCCTAAGCCGGTAATCAGGACAAAAACCACCTGTCCCCAGACTCCTGCTGTTATCCCCAAATATTCTTTGGACTGATTCTCAGGTTTATCGCCGGTAATTATTCGCCAGAAATTAAAAGCATTGGTGGTAATTCTTGGTTCAGACTTCTCAAATACAATTCTCTTCAGATCGTATATGGCAAACTCAACTGGATTTTTGTGGGTATAGGGTTGGGTAGTTACCCAAAATACCGCAAATCCAATCAGACTACCTGAAATTATTCTGGCAGGAGAAAGATTGCTGCGCAGCAAATAGTAATACCCCAAAAAAGGGGCAAGTATAAGAGCGGTTGGTTTGATCAGGATTCCCGACACCACCAAAGCCGGGACAAGTAATGTGAATTTTTGTTTGTATAGTAAATACAATCCAGTAAGTATGCAGGCAAATCCTACTCCATCATACTGTCCCCACAATGCACTTACATACCAACTGAAAGGAGACACCAGGTAAGCTACCGCATACACAATTTTTTTACTAAATTGATATAGGAGCAAGGCGATAAGTGCGTCGGCCAATATGGGTAGAAACTTCATCGTTATCAAATACCCAATTTGGAAGGGGATTTCAATATTCACCCGACCGTATCCGTACCATTCTACAAAGTTATTTAAGATAGTAATTGGAAATACTTTATTCGTTTGATGATTAAGCCAGGCTAGTCTGCCCAGTATTTCTATATGCAGATCTTTATTCCATGCGTAGATGGAATTGATCAGTGGAGGTTGAGTTGGCCATGAGTAGGTCCAGATGCTGTTGTAATAAAAATTCTGAGCCCCGTAATTATGGATCCATTCTCCCCAGGAAGCATTTGACCACATATCAACGTGCCAGGCTTTATCCGTAATTCCCAGCCGAAATAAAATTCCCACCAGGACAACGCAAATCAGCAGCAATGACTTTTTCACCATCTTTAGTATCTGTTAAATTGTACGACTTTCCAGTTCGAGTTGTGTACTGTCCATACACCTGCCACAGGGCCATTCTTGAAATACAGCATTTCCGTTGCGGGGTCTCGACGCAATTCATCTGCGCTTGAGCTGGTAACTACAAATAAATTGTCAGATAGACCATATTCCTCATAGCTGCGCAAATGGATATCATGTAGTAACAGCATGTTTCTGTATTTTGATCCGCTGGTATATATTTCTGGACTGCCCAGGACTGCAATATTTGGGTTTAGCAAGTGCTGTTTTTTTATTTGCCCGGCAAGAATATTTGTAATTTCTTTCACCAGACGTAAATCCCCCTGCCAGTCAGGCTGATTCCATAGCTGGCTAACGGTCAGGACTGATCCCAATAGCAAAAGGCCTATGAAACCCATCGCCAATTTTCTGCCCGCATTATTTCTCTGGTAGAAAAGCCATATCAGAAAAAAGGGAATGGCTGGGAGAAAATAATGCCACTGTTTAGATATCCATGCCGTCGGCAAGAGAATCATCCCCCACATAATTAACCAATAAATTGCTTTATTCCGACTCATTATGTCCCAGATAGCAATCATCGTGGCTGTAATTATGGCGAGCGGCAATAGTTGTTTTATTCGCACTATATATTCAAAAAAATATATAAATGTTTGCGGCGCATTTGCCAGTGCTGTGAGTGGATTCTGGCCGACTGTTCCCCTGTTGTATTCCACCATGCGGCTCACAAAAATTCCCGGGGGATTTTTCAGATCAAACAGGAAGAAAGGAATCACGGCAATTAAAATTCCACAGATCATTCTCAAGTCTCTCTTATAAATAACCCACAATCCCAAAGGAACCAGAGCCAGATTATGGTGATGCACCGCCAACCCCAGTGTCAGACCTCCGGCAAGCTGCATCCACCATTTACTGTTTTTAGACAGACACATACCGCAAAAAATCCAAAACATCATCAAATTGGGATTCCAGGCCCAGCGTGCAGTTTCTACAAATGGGAACCAGACTGCTCCAAGTACCAAAGCCGGCCATGCCATTTTTGGAGAATAAATTCTCACAGTCAAATACATCATGGCCCAGGTAGCAATTCCCCAAAATACTGCTCCTAACGCAGGTCCGATTGGGTCAAAATTTGCCGCTGCCGCAAACGGTAAAAGCATGTAATACGTCAGTGATCCATTTACATGGCTTCTGTCTTCTGAAATAGGTCCCACCAAAGTAAGCTTTTTTTCTACCCAAATTTGGTGCATATTCACCAGGTCCCTTGATTCATCAAATAAAAAATGGCTTGATCTTTCCAGATTAAACATCCTGACAAATAATCCGCAAGCCACCACGACCAAGATAAATACCCTTTTCATAGCTCCACTACCCTTACGCTAACATATCCGGCTTTATCAAAAAAGTCCTTGTATCTGATATCCCGGCTCTTCTGAATCTCTTTGATCTCATATTCAGGTAGTTTTAGCGTTTGGCCCACCAGCATCTTGCCTGTTTTCCCCATTTCATAATCAGCAATCTTTCGGAAAACAAATTTCCCGAATTGGTAACCATGAATCTCGGAATGCTTGAGGTCTCGTCTTGCTTCTGTCTGATATTGGGCGGGTGGGTATTGACTATAAAACAGAAAAAAGATGTATGGTGCTGTTTGTCCGGTGTCCACTACCACCTCACTGTAATTCCGGCTTTTGTCTAATACATACGGAACCATCTCCTCAAAACCTGGCTGAAACTCTCCATAATTTTCCCAAGGTGCATACAACGATATAGTTAGAAATGCGTACCAAAAGGATAATGCCAATACTATCGTGTATCCACCTGCCAAAAATATTCTGATTATTTTTCGTCGAACTGCTTCCCAAAGACATATCGCTCCAAAACCCGAAATTATGGCAAATGCAGGATAAATCGCCACCGTTCTCACCACAGAAAACCAGTTCCAGGTGATTGCTCCTGGAAGTGGTGCAAGCGCAAAAATTACCAAAACGACTTTTTTCAAAAACCGATATTTTGGCAACATGCACAAACCCACCAGCCAAAGGATTATTGTTTCCGGAAACATGAGGCCCAAACCTGGAATCCGAAGAATTGGTTCATTAGAACCTCGAAAGAATATATTGGCTGGTGAAAAATAAGCCAAAAATTGCCCGACAAATTGCCATAATCCGGTATAAAGCGGATTAAAAACCAGCATATTCAACTCACTGGGGACAAATGGCCACTGTTTAAAAATAATGGTTGCGGATAATCTCGACCCCGCCGGTTCCGATACAAAACTCATCAATAGAGGCGTCAGCATTAGCGCAAACAGAATAGTCAAACGTCTGAAATTACTTGCGATGTATGGCCAGAGTTCTTTTTTAAAAATCCAGGTTAGTGTTAGGAGGGTCGGGATAGCAATTGCCCTCTGTGCGTGATATGTGTACATGGAGATAACCATCACCATTAGTGCTGCGGGGAAAGCCGGTTTGTATTTTCGCGCCAACACTACGAGGGCTATTCCCAGATAATACAGAGTCGTTGCCACATTGCTTTCAAAAGCTATTCTGGAAAAATGCATTGACCAGGGAGCTGTCATACAAATGATGGCAGACAGCCAACCTAGACTCATTCTTCCTGACAGCTTTGCGGCAATGTACATCACCAAAAACGCCGTCAATGTGCCCATTATTGCTGATGTAGCCCTGGTAGTAGTTTCAGACAACCCCCAAATTTTTACTATTGGAACAGAAAAATAAGCATATGCGGCCGGCTTGTAATCATCAAAAGATCTCAAACTTACTGGAAGCGCCTTGCCAAACTCATCCCTCCCGGTATGGGCAAGGCTGTAGGCGTTGTATCCCAAGGCTGCTTCGTCCCAATTTACTGAGGCAGGGGATTCTGCAATTCGGAAAAATCTTATCCCCATACCAACACACATCAGGGTGACGATTCCTAATATGATTTTATATCTTTTCACTTTAGTTCACTGATACGGTCCAAATAAAATCTCCATTTCCAAAATTGATGCTATCCCGCAGCTTGTATTCTTCCAGCAGTTTCCAGCCGGACGGTAACATTTCTGAAGAAAAGTCGTTGTTTCTCACCTCCCGTTTGCTTCCCAAAAAATCTCCCGGGAATCCTACATAGATACCCGCCTTGGGGGAGGTTTCTTTGAAATCAAACTGAGCGAAATTTACTCCATTCAAACTATTAGTTTCCATTCCTTTCCACAAATCATCCGGTGGCAATTGTTTTGCCAGCGCATAGTAAAAAAATGATCTCCCAAGTACTGTACTCACCTGAGTGGCTGAATGATCAATTGTCATTTCAGCTATCTTCATCTGTGCATCGGGTCTGTTATCTCGCCAATATAGTTCATTACCTAAAAAGTGCCATCCATTAGCAAAACCACTGGTCAATATTAGAGCTGCTATAGCAATTTTCCCAAATTTATTTCGTAAAGAAACCCACGCTACTCCAAACACAAAAGACGCTCCTAGCATGATTCCTATTCCGTTTCCCAGCATGTTTTCATTCTTCCCCAGCAGTAATGACAGAAAACCCCACACCGTCAAAATCACCGTCCAATTTCTTATCTCGTGTGGCGCCTTTTTCATCTGGAATATTCCGAAGATTACCAACGGGATCATCCAAAATGGCAGCCAACTCATTCCCTTACTTGTCCACAAATTCCTGCTGACAGTAGCATCACTCTGGCCCGGGAATCCCACTCTTTCCAGACTGAGCAATCCCGAAGCATGTTTTATAAAATCCCGATAGGCAAAATAAAACTTGTTATACACTAGTCTCTTCATTGTTAATGGCAAAACATTGTCGTAGTTGTTGGTTCGATACTCAAACATCGCCCTTTCATAAGCTTGCTGTGATTGCTTAGTCAGTCCGGCAAGGTATTCGCCTCGAAACCACCAATTCTCATCTTTTATCCAGCCGCTAAGTATAGATATCCCAAGTAGAGCCGCAATTGCTGTAGCCAGGCTTAGTCTGTAAAAAGATTTTTTCTCTGCAGTTATTTTGCTTATCAGATAGACAATTCCAAACAGGGGACCAACGAAGCTTGTTAATGCTATTAAGACAAGTAGGCAGGCAATTGTCATCCGTCTCGCGCGCTCACTGCGTACTGTGTTTGACACAAAAAACACTAATATAACCAGAACCAGAGTCATCACAGCTTTGAAATCAAACGCCCCTATATACCACATCCATGGCAGTGTCGTGGTTATGGCTGCTGCTGGAAACAAATACATTTGTTCCCGACTCGTCTTTCCCAGTCTAAAAAGTAGTAATAACAGCAATGCGCTCATTAATATGTTGATGCCGATCCAAATGGGCCTATCCAGTAGCAGTCGTCCGCCCGTCAAAGCCAAGATAAGAGTAGGGGTCAAGTAGGGTATTTCCTTATAAGTATTTACGGGAATCTCCACTCCGTCTCTGACTGACCAGGCCATGTATCTCAACTGAATTTCACTATCGTTTGGTGCAAAGCCACTTGCTACTCCCACAATAACCAAAAGGGTGGCCGCAAACAAAAGCAGCCACCAAGTTCCTCGCTGCATGGCCCAATCATAGCAAAATATAGTAGAATTGCTTTGTGCTTTCCGTAGTTATCACTACCTTAAATGAAGAGAAGAACTTACCTCGCGTCGTAGCTTCTGTGAGGGGGCTGGCAGACGAAATCATAGTAGTAGATACAGAGAGTACCGACAACACGATCAAAGTAGCCAGAGAATTGGGCTGCCGTGTTTACTCCCATAAGTATTTGGGGATAGTGGAACCAGTCAGAAACTTCTCAATTGGAAAAGCAAAGGGGGATTGGGTGTTGGTGCTAGATGCCGACGAGGAAATTTCGGCTCCGTTGAAAAACTATATCAAGACACTTATTTCGAGCGACCAGGCTGACTATTACCGCATTCCTCGACAAAATGTGATTTTCGGAAAATGGATCAGGAACTCTCATTGGTGGCCGGACTTTGTCTACCGTCTGTTTAAAAAAGGATTTGTCGTTTGGGACGAAGCTATTCACAGTGTCCCTGCCACTCGTGGTCGTGGATTGGACCTTCCGGTCAGATCGGAACTGGCAATCATTCATCACAATTATGCTTCCATAAGTCAGTTCTTACTGCGTATGGATCGCTACACCGACCATCAGCTGAAGTTATTGCTGGACCGGTCCACTTCGTTTTCCTGGACCCAGCTTTTGTCAAAGCCGATAGCCGAATTTGTTCAGCTCTTTTTTTCCCGCGGCGGTTATAAAGACGGTGTTCATGGGTTAGCTTTAGCGGGATTACAAGCTTTTTCCGAGTTTGTTGTCTATGCTAAGCTGTGGCAGCATCAACATTTTGTTGATAAGCCAATTCCCCTCGAACAGCTTTATAGCGAAGTAACAGATTCGGCCAATGAGTTCTCCTGGTGGTATTTTCAGGCTCGGATAGATACTTCTCCTTTTTATCTAAAACCAATCTGGAAGTTTTTACGTAAAGTTCTCACGCATCGTTTTTTTAAGAAAAAATCTCATACCAGATGAAGATATTTTGCGTTGTTCTCAGCTTTAATAGCGCTAAATATATTAGTAATTGTATAGAGTCCCTGCTCAAAGTTAATCCGACTGGCAGTGAATTTGAGATTTTGCTGGTAGACAATGCATCTTCAGACAATTCGGTCGAGTTTCTCAAACGTAAATATCCTCGCCTCACACTCATTGAAAGTGCCGAGAACTTGGGTTACGCTGAGGGCAACAACTTGGGGATCCGCTATGCCCTGGACAAAAAAGCCGATTTTGTCTGGATTGTTAATCCGGATGTCGTCGTTGCTCCGGACAGTTTGAAGTTTCTTCTTGAGGCCGCTGCCAGGTTTCCGCGTGGAGGGATTTTTGGCTCAAAACTGTATTTCACCAAGGGTTACGAGTTTCACAAAGAACGCTATAGCCCGTCCCAGTTGGGAAAAGTAATCTGGTACGCCGGTGGCATTATGGACTGGGCAAACATGCAGGGGGTTCATCGTGGGGTCGATCTGGTAGATAACGGTCAATTTGATTTTGATTGCGAGACCGATTTTGTCACTGGTGCCTCAATGTTTGTCCGCAGTCAGGTATTTTCGGAAATCGGAGTGTTGGACAAAAACTACTTTTTATACTATGAGGAAAATGATTTCTGTCAAAAAGCTAAGAGCCACTTTTGGAAGTTGATATATGTGGCCAAGAGTGTGGGTTGGCATGCCAATGCTCAAGCTACCGGCATAGGTTCACCACTGCAGGATTATTACATCACACGTAATCGACTCATGTTTGGACTGCGCTATGCTCCGGACTACACCAAACTCCTGCTTATTAAACAGTCGATCTATCTTTTCTTCTACGGACGTCCTTGGCAAAAACGCGGCGTTATTGATTTTTACACTCGCAGATTGGGGGCAGGCTCTTATCAGCCCGGCTAATCAATGCTTTCTGCAATCATCATCACAAAAAACGAAGAGCGGATGATTGAGGATTGTCTGAAGTCGGTGAGATTTTGCGATGAAGTGGTCGTG
The DNA here is from genome assembly GCA_964502885.1 of uncultured Gammaproteobacteria bacterium. Classification (GTDB taxonomy): domain Bacteria; phylum Patescibacteriota; class Microgenomatia; order CAZETR01; family Amesbacteraceae; genus XYB1-FULL-44-23. Next base: position 13,784 of record CAZCXU010000004.1, on the reverse strand, counting down.
GTCGATACAGGGAATACTGACAACACCAACCGTCTTGCAAAAAAACACCAGGCCTTTATAGCTTTTTCATCAGGCAACGATTACTCACATTTTCGAAATGATGGTTTGGCGGCTGCTCACGGCGACTGGATTTTGTACGTCGATGCAGATGAACGGGTTTCGGAATCTCTGGCCAGGGAGATAAAAAAGGTTGTTACCGAAAAAGAGTCTCACCTTGGAGTGTATGAAATTCCAAGACAGAATGTTTTCCTGGGCCGTCCAATGAAATTCGGAGGTTGGGGGGGGGATTATGTAATTCGATTGTTCTACCGTCCATTCCTGAAACATTGGCAGTTTCCGCTCCATGAACAACCCGTGTTTTCGGGTGCACTCTCCAGACTGACAAATGTTTTGTATCATCACTCACATCGGGACTTATCATCCATGTTGGAGAAGTCGCTTGAATTTACGTCCTTTGAGGCCCAACTTAGACTGGATGCCCACCATCCCCGTATGGTCTGGTGGCGGTTTTTCCGGGTAATGCTTACAGAATTTTGGCTTCGCTTTGTAAAACTTCAGGCATTTCGCGATGGCACTGAAGGTGTGATTGATGGATTATTTCAGGTCTACAATACGTTCATTATTTACTCCCGGTTGTGGGAGAGACAACTTGCCAGGAAAACAAATCAATGAAGAATTGTCTCATAGTTAATCCATATTGGGATTCCTTAGGAGGAGGAGAGCGATATGTGGCCACATTTGCTCGTCTCTTGTTGGATCTGGGGTTTACCGTAGACATACTTTGGCGTGAGAATATATCAGATCAACTGATGACCAGATTTGGCATAGATCTTACCGCTGCCAATTGGCTTAATTGTAAGTACGCTCCAGCTCTTTCTTTCAGATACAAGACTCTATTCTGGGTGTCTGATGGTAGCCTTCCTGTTAGTTTGGCAAGTAAAACACTTATTCATATGCAATTTCCTTTTACTGGAGTAGGTGGATCTTCGCTTGCAAGTAAAATCAAGTCCAGTTTTTATACCTTTGTAGTCAATTCTCACTTTACCAAATCGTTTATTGATTCTGAGTATGGTGTGGATAGCAGGGTTGTTCATCCTCCCATAGATACGAACCAGTTTATTGGTGCAAAAAAACAAAAAAACATTCTTTACGTTGGTCGCTTCTCGCAATTGACACAATCCAAGGGTCAGCATCACCTTATCGATGCTTTTCGAAAGCTTGCGGCTCCGGGTTGGCGCTTGGTTCTGGCTGGGGGCGCTTCTGTGGGAACATCACGGACTTACATGGATTCACTAGAGAAAAAAGTTGGCAAGCTTCCTGTCGACATTATTACCAATCCTGACTTTTCTCGGCTCAGAGAACTGTATGCAAATGCCAGCTTATTTTGGTCGGCAGCTGGGTTTGGTTTCGATGATCAAAAAAATCCTACTAAAGTTGAACATTTTGGGATTTCTCTGGTGGAAGCTATGGCCGCTGGATGTGTGCCGGTGGTTACGGCACTCGGTGGTCACAAGGAAATTGTTACTGACGGAAAGGACGGTTTTTTGTGGAATTCTCCGGGTGAGCTTGTCCAAAAAACGAAACATCTAATAAACAGCCCGGTGTTACTCAAAGAAATTTCCCTCCAATCTCAGGAAAAGAGTAAAATATTTGCGACCACTGTGTTTAACCAACACTTTCAAAAACTCGTTTTATGAACAAATACGCTTTTTGGATTGGGCTCGGCCTTGCACTTCGTTTGCTGCTGATACCCTTTTCCCTGCATCCTGATTTCCGTGCTGTAAATATGGCGGGGTTTCTAATCGCTCAAAAAGGGGAGGTGTTTAGTTTTTATGATTATTTAAGCCGCCAAACCCGCGACAATCACTGGGTCAATCTCTACACCGATGGCTTATTTATCTATCCCCCCGTGGCTTATCTTACTCATGCAGTTTTTAATGCGCTATTGTTTCCGCTTTATCCCAAGAACGAATTTTTTCTTCTTTTAGACAATATCGGGTTACTTCGTGATCAGCCAAATTTTGCCTTGTTAATGGTATTTCTGAAGTTACCATACTTACTTGCAGATCTAGCTTGTTTGTCGCTGCTTTATTCTTTGCTTAAAAAGGAACATCGCAAAACAGGCGTTCTTTTTTGGTTGTTTAATCCGGTCACTCTATATACCTCATATCTCATGAGTCAGTTTGACATCTTTATAGCTTTATTCATTTTGCTCTCACTTAAATTCGCATACCAGAAAATTCCAATACCCGCGTCAATTTCCCTTGGAATTGCCGGAAGCTTCAAGCCCTTCGTTTTGGCTTTGGCCCCATTCCTGCCAGGCAATCAGGTGAAAAACACTTTCGTGGCTTTGCTCACTTATGTAATCACTATTTTGCCTTACCTTGGCTCCGTAGGTTTTCGTCAGTACGCCTTATTTGCTTCGCAGGCAGATAAACTTCTATATGCAAAAATCATGATTTCGGGATCTCAATATCTGCCGTTATTTATTGTTGGTCTACTGATTCTGTTTTGGTGGCGTTTTTTCAATCCGCGGAGTTTTTCTGTCAGCGGCTGGATGGTAATGCCCTTACTGCTTTTTTTCTCATTGTCGCATTTCCACCCTCAGTGGTTTACCTGGGCAATTCCTTTGTTAACACTCATTTTTGCTCAGAATAATAATTCCCGTCTTCCGATTATGATGCTGTTATTATGCTACATCTTGTTGATCCTATCCTTCGACAACTCGCTACATATTGGCTTGTTTACCAACACCGTGCTTCCTCACCCGTATTTATATTTAAAACAGTTTATTGATCCCGATCTGTTCATTTCTATCATTCGCGGCGTCTTTGCAGGCACCTGCACTTATTTGGCCATCTCCAAACCGCAAGATGTATCTTCCGCGCTTCCAATCAAAAAGAACTAAATTGATTGTGGAGCTGATTTTCATTTTTATTATCGCAATTATTCCTCGTACATGGGGATTATTTTCGGACTTACAGATTCATTTCGATCAGGGTCTTCATTCAGAAAGCATCTGGAAAATATGGCACGATGGCAATATGTCCCTGCTTGGTCACCAAACGGATGTTGATGGTATCTTTCATGCACCGATTTATTACTGGCTGATGTTGCCGTTCTATGTTCTTGGAAGAGGTGATCCGGTTTATCCTGCCGTTTGGCAGGCTATTACTCATGCGTTTTCCGCTGTGCTGATTTACATTTTGAGCTGTTATCTGTTTGATAAAAAAACCGCCCGCTATAGCGCTTTCCTGTTTGCAACATCTTACGGATTTATCAGTTTTTCTCGCTGGCTGAGTAACGTCAATCCCGTAATCCCATTTTCTTTAGTTTTTTTCATCGTCCTCAAACGATCACATGAAAAACCGGTATTCTGGCTGCCGATTGCCGTTTTTTTATGTTCACTGATAATTGAATTCAATGGGGCAATCGGCGTATTTTTGCTGCCTGTCTTATTTATTTTTTGCATTAGGCTCATCCGCTCTTTAGCGGCTTTGCTGCTCGTCGCCCTTGCATTTGTGATCCCCCATTTACCCTTATTGTTATTCAATCTGCGGCACGGCTTTGTCACTATATCCGCCATTCTCAACTACACTGCCAGTTCTTCGACTGGTCTGGGTTTAGATTTTTCCACCCTGACTCACAATCTCCGCGAGCTTCATCATGAATTAGCAAAGATTTTTGTTTGGCCTTTCGAGATGCTTCTTCCGGTCCTTCTTTTTCTCTTACTGTGGACTGTTTTGAATAATAGAAGACGTCCCTCATTGGTTTTTTTACTTTCCGGACTGCTGTTGCCAATTTTGTCTCTCTTTTTATATCGCAGAGGAGCCATTGGCTTTTTTTATTGGGCAGTTCTCCCGCTTTTTGTTTTACTGGTAAGTTATGCGCTCACTCGTCTTCGCGGCAGACTCGGGCGGGTAATATTTGTTTTTCTCGTAGGGTTGAACATTTTTCATTGGCACAATTTTTTGCAGCCTGGATTTGCCCTTACTCCAATCGGCACCAACAACCTCATTACTCACTCAGATCGTAAGCGGGTGGTAGACTGGATTTACTCTCGCGCCGCTGGTCGCCCCATTTATTTATGGATTTACACTATCCCATACTTACTAGATGACCCATGGCGATATTATTTTGTTTATCACGGTTCTGCAAAGTACCGCCACTTGCCGGTTGTGTATGGAGGTTCGTCGCCTTCAGATATTCCGAAAAACGCCGCTTTTTTTGCGATTTATGAGCCGGACAAGGATAGGCCTTTAAATTTGGCCGCTTGGCAAAACAGACTACAAAGTGAATTTCCTGCTCTTATAGACAGGACACGTTTTCATGATGCATTGGTAGAATTTCGAAAATGAAAATAATTAATAACCCACAACCTTCGGCCTTTGGTATTTTTGCAGTCGGACTTCGTTCGAAACTAACGCTTCAATCCCCCGGTCTGATGATCGGGGTTTTTCGCGTCGCAATAAAAAAATATTGGCCGTTTGGTCTCTTTGTCTTACTGGTAGCCATATTCTTTTGGCCAAGTATTTTTCAAAACAAGATTCCTATGCCGGGAGATCATTTGCTTGGCACCTATTATCCTTGGCTCGATATCCGTTGGCCCGGATTTCCCGCTGGAGTTCCGGTCAAAAATCCTTTACTGGCGGATGTGCCGTCACTGTTCTATCCGCAAAAAATCTTTTCCATGTCCGAATTCGCGGAAGGACGCTTTCCTGCCTGGAATCCTCTGATTTTTAATGGATACCCATTGCTTGCCAATTTTCAGTCCGGAGTTTTAAATCCATTTAATATCGTTTTTTTACTGTTTGATTCGGGCACCGCCTGGACATTTTTTATTGCCATTCAGCCATTCTTAGCTTTACTGCTAACTTACTTTTTTCTGCGTGATTTCAGGTTATCAAGATCAGCATCTGTCTTTGGTGCGATCACTTATGCATTTTGTGGCTTTAACTTACTCTGGCTCGAGTACGGAATACATGGTTATGTAAGTGCATTTGTCCCGGTGCTTTTCTTCCTGACCAGAAGATTGATATTTTGTAAAAATTGGCATACCTCTTCCTTATACTTTTCTGTTCTACTCGCTGGACAGATATTCGCCGGGTACCCTCAATTGACAGTGTATACAGTGGTTTTTTTGGCTATATGGGGAACTTTTCTTAAAAGGAAACTGTCCACTCTGGTCCGGCTTCTCATCTCAGTGGCAGTAGCTACTGGACTGGCTGCAATTCTGCTTATTCCGGGTTTCGAATTATTCGCAAATTCCCAACGCCCGGGAGAACCGCTTTCTGGCGGTCAGGCTGGGGCGCATCTGAAGCTGGAACACCTGATAACTTTATTGTCGCCGGACTACTTTGGTAATCCCTCTACTTACAACACTTGGGGTAGTTTTTCATATACAAACAATACCGGATACGCTTCTCTGGTTGCTTTGGTTGTGGCCCTTGTTGGCTGGAAATCTCGTGATCGCATGCGTTTGTTTTTTCTGTTTCTATATCTGCTACCGCTGATTTTTTCACTACCGACTTTTATTACATCTTTCATTCAGAAGTTGCCTCTTTTCTCAGCATCGGTTGCGACTAGGAGTCTGGTGTTTTCCGCGTTCTCTGTTTCAGTGTTGGCTGGTTTGGGATTGGACCGAATTTCCACACACAAAAAATTTTCCATAACCCCACTTTTTGTTTTTGGCGTCATAATTTCCGCCGCTTATTTTTTTACTGCCAACCCTGTCGCTCATAGAAATCTTATATTGCCCACTGGACTACTCTTTATTACAACTGTTTTATTGGCTATGCCGAAAACAGTGGGTTTCAACCCACGGATGAAGGTATCCTTTTTGACGAAGTCAACAACAAAAGACCGAGGACTTTCAGGCACTGGAAATTTATTGGTTGCTATTCGAAGACTGCTTGTTTCAAATAAACTGGCTACTTCGGTGTTGATTATTCTTCTGACATTCGAGCTTTTCCGATTTGGTTGGAAGTACAACGTGTTTTTTAGTAAAGGCCTGATTTTTCCGCCCACTCCGTTAACAGATTATTTAAAGAGTCAGTCACAGGGATTTCGCATTGACGGAGGGGACACCTTGCCGCTTAGTGTCTGGATGGGTTATGGCGTGTCTTCATCATCCGGGTACGATGCCCTTTATCCGCAAAGGTGGGCGACTTATCTCGCTGCAATAGACTCCAGGGATACAAGTACAATGAAAGGACGCCTGGGTGATTTTCGTAATTTTTCTTCACCACTAGCTGCTGTATCAGGGGTAAAGTATGTTGTTTCGCTAAAGCGCGACTTATCTGGTCACCCAAATCCGACGGGGGTTCCTTACCCCCGGTTTACATCTTCGGCTTTAGCTGTGGATAGAGAGTTCGGTAGTGTTCAGGTGTTGCGAAACGACGCCGCCCTTCCGCTTTTTTCGCTAAAGAATTCTGCTGTCACTGCCACCGATAGCGAGGCCA
>CAZCXU010000004.1:0-7223 GCA_964502885.1 uncultured Gammaproteobacteria bacterium | reverse complement strand
CTTCCGCTTTTTTCGCTAAAGAATTCTGCTGTCACTGCCACCGATAGCGAGGCCATCGCTTTGTTACAGCAGCCGGGATTCGATTACCGCCAAAAAATTATTCTTTCATCACCGGCAAATATCTTCAGGCCAGAACCGACACTTCTCCCCGGAATCAAACTTGTCAGCTCCTCTTCCATAAATCATGAGCTGATCAGCGACACTTCCTCACCCGCATATCTACTGCACACCCAAAATTTCTATCCGGGCTGGACAGCCTTTATTGATGGTATAAAAGTACCTGTTCTAAGAGCAAACTACGCCTTTCAGGCGATAGAGTTGCCCTCCGGTCATCACAACATACGATTTACATATTTACCGGACTCGCTTAGAATTGGAGCTTATGTCAGTCTCGCATTCCTTATCAGTGCACTCACATACGTCTGCAGCCGAATTGCACAAAGACGTTCCTCCGGATTGGTATGAACGCTCGGTCAAAGAAAATCTTCTTCAGCGCTATTGGCACTCGCGTCGGATTTCCGAGGTTGGCAAGTTCTCTGAAATAGTAAAAGGGGAGGTTCTGGATATTGGATCGGCAGATGGATACTTTACTTACCACATTCAAAGATATACTCAAAGCCCCAGCATTACCGGAATTGATGTTTTGAAGTCGTCTGTAGATTACGCCGCTAAAAGATATCGAAAGAACAAAAATTTGAAATTTGCTGTCGGAGATGCCGAAAAACTTACCTTCCCGGCGAATAAGTTTTCAGCCGTATATATTCTTGAAGCTTTGGAGCATGTTTTCGATGCGGGTAAAGTAATGAAAGAGATTTTTCGTGTCCTCAAGCCAGGTGGTTACACAGTTGTACTGGTGCCCTCAGAAAACTTTCTTTTTAAATTGGGTTGGCCAATTTGGACTCGTACCCGAGGGCGTATTTGGAATGATACTCACCTGAATTTCTTTGACGGATCAAAGCTGCCTCACTTGATCAAGAAAGCCGGTTTTACGGATATTCAGGTGCGCACTTTCATCTTGGGGATGCTGCTCTTGGTCAAGGCTCGTAAACCAATCGCGAAACGGGTAAAATAAACAGACGAATCGCACATGAAGATTTCCGTGGTCATTCCTGCATATAACGGTTGGCGTTACCTGAAACAGTATCTCCCCGCAGTCCTTTCATTGGGGGCAGATGAGGTCATTGTTGTGGATGACGCCTCCTCAGATTGCACCTCGGAAAACTTACACGCCCACTTTCCGGACGTTCATGTTATTACTCACACTAAGAATTCCCGTTTCCCAAAATCAGTAAACGATGGCTTTGCAGCTGCTTCAGGTGAATGCGTGATTTTGCTCAATCAGGATGTAAAACCTGATTCCAAACTTATCAATTGTTTTATGCCCTTTTTCAAAAATCCGGATATTTTTGCTGTTTCGTTGAATGAAGAGGGGAATGCGTGGGCAGACGCTAAGTTTTCAGGGGGATTCTTAAATTATTTTAATGGTCAGAACAAACCATCCTCGCACCCTTCTTTTTGGGCTTCTGGTGGAAGCGCAGTTTTTCGTCGTGATCTCTGGAAAAAGCTCGGCGGTTTTGATACAACATTTTCCCCGGGCTATTTTGAAGATTTAGATCTGGGCTGGCGGGCATGGAAATCCGGTTATCAGATTGTCTGGTCAAAGGCCGCGAAGGTTTTTCATGAAAGAGAAACAGCGTTTAAAAAAGCGTTCAGCTCAGACGAATTGACGCACATAAAGGAACGCAACTTTCTTCTGGTCCATTGGAAGAATCTCGATAGTGGCAAGATTCCTTCACACATTTTTGCGGTTTGTCGTCGGCTGGTCAGACATCCCGGGTATGTCAGACCTTTGCTGGCCGCTCTTGCACGGCTTCCTCACATTTTGGTGGCTCGCAGACAAGTGTCGAGATTATGGCAGCGGACAGATCAGCAAATTCTTTCCCTGCTCCACACAGCATGAACAGGTTTTGGTTATCATTCATCCTTGTTCTTTGTGTTGGCATGTATTTGCGCTTTTACAACTATTCGGGGTTAGTCGACTTCCATCTCGATCCACCATTATTCATGCATGACGTATTAGACATGGTCGAGTCCGGCAAACCACGGCTAATTGGCTCTATAGTGACCAGCAAAATGGTTGACGGTAGAAGTATTTTTTCAGGTCCGATACACTACTATATTTTGGCTATCTTGGGAGTAATCTTCAACTGGGACATAATTTGGTTATCGGCATTTTATACACTACTCTGGCCGGCGGGATTTGTCATTCTTATCCTGTATTTCAGGAAACGCATGGGGGACTTTGCAGCGCTAGGTTTGTTCGCGCTTTTGATGTTTTTACCGCAAATCATCACTACTTCACGGCAAATCTGGAATCCTCATCTGCTTCCGATTTTTTTATACCCCTCATTGCTTTTGCTGGTAGGTTTATCTCGGCCGGTTTTGCGCTATTTTGTTTCAGGCCTGCTTTGGGGACTGGCCTTTTCTGCAAATTACTCAGCAATTTTAATTTTGCCCGTATATTTGTTTGTGATTATCAGGAGAAGTTCCCGTTCTTTCCTGCCTTACCTGTTAGGTGCCCTGACTGCCAATTTGCCGCTTCTGGTATTTGAATTGCGTCATGACTTCTACAATTTTCGTACTGCATACTTTTTGCTTACCCACCAGACTGATTCAGGTACTTATACATCATCCTATTACTACCTCTATCCGGGCATAATTGCCGGCAGTATCGCCCTAGCCATTTTCTTTTCAAGAATCAGGCACAATAAAATTCACAAGCAGTGTGCTGCTGCTCTGATCATCTTTGCGATCCTTTGTTTGCGCAGTCCGACACGGCTTCTCACTTTTCCTGCTGGCTGGGACATTTTAGGTCAAAAGCAGGTCGTTGATATTATCCAAAGTGATAGTCCCCAGAGATTCAATGTTGCCACTACGATTCACGCAGATACCCGGTCCCTGGAATTACGCTGGTGGGTTCGCCGTCGCGGCCTTGATATCGATCCGGTTGATGCATATGCCAACTCTTCGGTTCTGTACTTGGTTGCCCCGTCCTCCCGTCCGCCGGAAACTGAGACTGTCTGGGAGGTGTCTGCTATGCGGCCATTTGAAACTGTACTGAAAAAGGATCTTGGTAATGGTCTGGTGTTTTACAAACTTGTTAGAAAAGGTTAAAAACACCATATGTCACCACAAAACAATATTCCTTTGATAAGTGTAATAATCGTTAGTTGGAACGTAGCTGACTCACTCTCACGATGTTTGTCGTCAGTTCTGGCCACTAAATACGAAAAACTGGAAATCATCGTCATAGATAATCACTCCAGTGACAAATCAGTTTCGACAGTCTCCGCTTTCAGAGACTCACGTATCACTCTGATAAAAAACTTTAAAAATCTTGGTTTTCCCAAAGCGGTGAATCAGGGCCTGGAAGCAGCAGCCGGCGATTTCTTCCTGCTTCTCAATCCTGATGCCAGAATCCCCAAGGACTTTTTTCAAGAGGTGCTCCAATTTCTTCGTGCTCACCCCAAAACTTTATTAGTCGGGCCAAAGCTAGCTGATCCTGATGGCACTCCTCAGGGTTCAGTTTTTCCTGAACCGTCACTGACTCGTGCGATCGGCGAGTTTTGGTTTGGAAAGTCGGGCCTGACAGCCAAATTCACCCCGTCCGGACAGTCTCCGGTCCTCGTCAATGCGGTCTCGGGAGCATGCATGTTCTTTCCCAGAAAGACTCTGAACTTAGTCGGAAGATTAACCGAATCAGTTTTCATGTATTACGAGGATTTAGACTTTTGTCGTCGTATCCGTCAAAAAGGTGGGGAAATTTATTTCTTACCGGAAGTTGTGGTGATTCATGAACATGGTCAGAGTTCGGCCCAGATCTCAGGTAGGGCCAGCAACTATTTAGTCTCCTCTAGTTTATGGTACAACGGAGCAATTAAACACTACTTGCTCTGGTTCATTTCCTGGACAGGCCAGAAATTTCGTGCATTGTTTCATTCCAGATGAAGCGCTTGACTCCCAGATTGGTCGTCGTCATCCTCTTGTTTTTGCTCTCGTATTTCTTTCCCCGATTGGCAGACGATTCTTTCGTGTTGTCTGACTTTTCCGAAGAAGCTATTATCGACAAGGTGATAGATGGGGATACAGTCAGGCTCTCTACGGGGCAGACGTTGCGTTACATCGGTATAGATACTCCGGAGACGGTAGATCCGCGTCGTCCTGTGGGCTGTTTTGGCAGAGAGGCTAGTCGGGCCAATTCTGGATTGGTATTGGGAAAGACAGTTCGTCTGGAAAAAGACACCTCAGATACCGATAAGTATGGGCGGCTGCTCCGCTATGTTTGGGTGGGGGAAATCTTTGTAAACGAATACTTAGTTAAAAACGGTTTTGCCAAATCTAGCTCATACCCTCCTGACATAAAATATCAGGATACTTTGCGTGCAGCCGAAAGTTTTGCCAGACAAAATAAACTTGGTCTCTGGGGGGCAGGGTGCGAAGCTGACCTACCAGATCTCCCTTAAAGCCTGTCGATAAAATTTCGCCTGATTGGGTTTGAGTGCGATTCGAAGCAGACATCCGGCAGTTACCACGACCGGCAGCATCGCTCTTTGCCAACTGGGTGCGTATTTGTAAAACCAATATTTCCAGCCTTTGATTTCGCCGACTATCGCCGGGGCCTTGTCTGGGGAACTGGCGCCACCCAAATGTGTGGCCGTCGCCTGGGGAAAAAATGCGACTCGAAATCCCGCCTTTTTCATTCTGTACATCCATTCGACTTCCTCTCCATACATAAAATACTTTTCGTCAAAACCGTGTGTCACTTCAAAAACCCGTCTTTTCAAAAGCACAAACGCGCCGATAACCCAGTCAATTTCCCGCATTTGCTTATACCAGTGTGGATCTCGCAGATGAATTGACCTGGCAAATCTACGGACTATCGGCAAATTATCAATAAAACTCATTAGCGAAATAATGCGAGTTAAGCTGGGAAAGAACCCCATTGTTTGCTGGAGCGTTCCGTCTGTGTTTAGAAGTTTGATACCTGCAACGTCAATATTTGGCAGCACAGCCATCGCTTTAGTAAGTGTATCCAGCGTCTCGGGTTGCACAAAGCAATCGCTGTTCAACAGTAGAAAGTACTCGCCTTTAGCCTCTGCCATCCCTTGATTATTAGCCGCTCCAAACCCTGAATTGGTCTTGTTGGCAATAATTTTTATTTTCGGATAATGTTTTTTTATGGCCGCCACACTTCCATCGTGGGAGTCATTATCGATGACTATTACTTCAAAGTCGGTAAAAGTCGAGCGGTAAAGGTGCTCCAGACAATCTAGAGTAATTTCCCTGGTGTTATATGAAACTATTATTACTGAGACCATATATTTATATATAATAGCAAAAGATGCGCTTATTCATTCCCATGCTGCTGGCAATTTCCCTCCTGGTTCGAGGTGTTGGCATTTCGATTTCCCCCCCCGAAATGTTTGGGGATGAAGTTGACGTTGGTTATCAGTCGCTAAGTCTTTTGAAAACCGGCCGGGATCTCTATGGTCAGCTTCTTCCGACTTATATTCATTCTCTGGCTGAATGGCGCACTCCGTTGCTGATGTATTACACCGTCCCGTTTATCGCCATATTCGGAAATACAGATTGGGGGGTTCGTGGACCCGAAGTAGTCCTGGGGGGTCTGGCTCCCATCATTCTGCTGTTGCTAGTTTATCAACTGTCACGTTCCCGCCTCCTTGCTCTTATTTCGGGACTGATGCTTGCCGTCATGCCTTGGCATATTCTATATTCCCGTGCTGCGTTTGAGGCTGTTCTGTTGCTGAATTTTGTCATGCTGGGCACACTCCTCTTTTTAAAAAAGCGCATTGCACTTTCACTGCTATTCTTTTTCCTGACTCCCTATATATATAGTACAGCCTCAGTATTTGTGCCCCTTTGGCTTGGGGTACTTTGTGTTTACTGCAAACCCAAACTGCAACTGTCCCATGGACTGGCATTTATAATCCTGACCCCGTTTATCATTAGCATCTTTAATGGTCACGCAGCCGAGCGTTTCGGCAAAGTTGGGCTATTTGCCAGTAGTGAAATCACCGATGCGATATCCGAATACCGTGCCCGTGCCCATACACCCTGGGAACGTTTCTTTTCCAACCGGCCGGTATTTATTACCAACCGGATTTTTACAAACTACCTATCCGCTTTTTCTCCGGAATTCCTCTTTATTCGTGGTGATGGGACAGCCCGCCACAGCTTGCAATATATTGGTCAGTTGTTTCCGGTTTGGGCCCCTTTGCTGGTTCTGGGGTTGATTTATCTAATCCGGACACGCCGGTACATCTGGTTAGTTTGGCTGGTCGCAGCACCTATTCCAGCCGCGCTTACCTACGATGGAACATATCACTCTACCCGCCTGTTTATGCTGATTCCCCCTTTGGCCGTTTCTACTGCCGCAGGGCTTATATACTTTGTTTCGCTTTTCCCTCGCGGGTTGAAAAAATGGATTTATATGTCCGTTTGGCTGGTCATATCAGTACAATTCATTATGGCGGCGAATTATTATTTTTTCCATTACCCCATTGTTACTTGGAGGTGGTGGCATATAGGTTTTCGGGAGACTATGCATGAGGTGGCCCGATTGGCTCCGGATTACTCAAAAGTCTTCATAAATAACACATACGAACCGGCATTAATCCGCTTTCTGTTTTACACAAACTATGCGCCTGAGTTGTTTCACAAAAACTTTACTATTGATAAACCTTCAAATGTCACCCCAGGATATTACGGTTTTTATCTTGCCCCCAAATATTATTTTGGCGGTTTCTCTCCTCCCGCAAATAAATCGTTAATAGATGTCATCGAGCCGGGTAATCTGTATGTTGTATCTCAGCGCGATGATGTTCCGGGAGATTGGGACTGGCAGAAAAACCCTCCGGGCGGAATCAAAGTCTTGTTTACCGCGAGAAACCCCTCAGGAATGCCAATTTTTTACATAGTCACAAAAACATGATCAAACAATTTTCTCTCCCAATTATCGCTGTCATTGCCCTACTGTTTCGTTTCATAATTAGCACCTCCATCTATAGTGGCGATGTAAACAATCACACTGAGTGGGCTCGAAGTATTCTGGCCGATGGATCGAGGGGGGCATACGAAAGAAAATACGTTGGAGTGATGCCGCCAACCTATCCACCTCTCGCTCTTTATTCATTTGTAATTTC
>CAZCXU010000003.1:54086-87921 GCA_964502885.1 uncultured Gammaproteobacteria bacterium | reverse complement strand
TCGCCAGTTGGGCTTCGGAAGTGATGACTCCGGCGTTGCTGTAGACGGCACCTGTTCCCAGGGCGGAGAGAGTCAGGGTACCGGCATTATTCAAAGTCAGGCGGGTGACTCCGGCAGCGGAAGCGGTGAGGATGTCATTGACGGTACCGGTTTCGTTGAGGATGGCGGCGGCTTTACCGACATTGGTTCCGGAAACATTGAAGACGCCGACACCGGCAGTTTGAGTACCGACGGTTAATCTATCATCTGAAACGATGTCACCGCCGGTGGCATTGATGACCAGATCAGCGGAAGCGGTGAGGGTGTTTCCGGAAAGGTTTAAGGTACCGGCGATGTCGTTGGCGGTACCGTTGGCATCAAGGTTGCCGGCCAGAGTGAGAGCGTTTAAGTTGGCGGTACCGGAGGAGTTGATGTAGTAAGTTTCGTTGGCGCCAAAGGCCAGACCGCGGGTGGATCTTAGGTAGCCGGTGTCACCAACCAGGACTGAGGAGTTGGGTAAGGTTAAGGTACCTGAAGAGGTAATGTTGCCTGAGTTGGTAAGAGCAAAAACGTTTACTCCTGAAGCCGATGCTACAAGAATGTTTTGATCTGTCCCTGTGTAATTTAGGGAGGCTAGAGCTTTACCTGTTACCGCTCCGGTGAGGTCGAGTTTGGAAACGGGTGCGTTGGTTCCGATACCTAATAGGTTGTTTGTCGTGTCCCACCAGAAATTGTTTTCACCAGTGATTGATGAAGTGTCATTCCAGAAAGTAATTTGTCCAGCTGTTCCCGAACCGGAAATTCCACCAACTCCAGACACAGATGACCAGGAGAGTGTTCCGGATCCGTTTGTGGTAAGGACATAGTTATTGCTGCCGGCGTCTGTGGGTAGAACGAGCATGCGGTTTGCTGTGAGGTTGGACGGTGCTTTGAATCCGGTGTAGTGGGAATTGTCTGCATCGTAAATTCGGGTTTCCGCCTGACTGTAGAGAGACATATTTCCAGAGCGGTCAAGGTTGGCGATGGTGACTCCACTAGCGGAGGCGGTAAATACATTCTGATCACCTGTTTCGTTAAAAATTGTCAAAGCTTTACCGATTACGGCACCTGTGACATGAAGAAGTGAATCAGGTGTGGAGGTTCCCAGTCCTAATTTTGCGGAAAGAAGATTGATTTCATCTACGTCCTGATCGTCAAATTCTATACGGCCGGCGCTTGCTCCCAGGCCTAGCCATTGATTGTCGGATGTGGCATCAGCAAAAGCGGCACCGGAGGTTATTGAACCTACAGCTGTGATGTCTCCCGCTCCGCCTATTCCGGTAACATCTTTCCATTGAAGGATGTTACCGTTCTGCCAGGTCAAAACCTGATCGGAAGTTCCAGAAGACGCCGGTAGTGTATAGAGCAAATCTATGTTGAGGTCTGGGGCTTGGAATCCGGTGTAGTTTGAATTATCGGTGTCATATAAGCGTATATCCGCTTTGCCAAGGAGGGAGAGATCTCCTGTTCTCCCCAGTGTTGCTACTGTGACACCACTGGCAGAAGCGGAAAAAATATTTTGATCTCCGTCTTCATTAAGAATAGCAAGAGCTTTCCCGATTTGGGTTCCGGAAACATTGAAGACGCCGACACCGGCAGTTTGAGTACCGACGGTTAATCTATCATCTGAAACGATGTCACCGCCGGTGGCATTGATGACCAGATCAGCGGAAGCGGTGAGGGTGTTTCCGGAAAGGTTTAAGGTACCGGCGATGTCGTTGGCGGTACCGTTGGCATCAAGGTTGCCGGCCAGAGTGAGAGCGTTTAAGTTGGCGGTACCGGAGGAGTTGATGTAGTAAGTTTCGTTGGCGCCAAAGGCCAGACCGCGGGTGGATCTTAGGTAGCCGGTGTCACCAACCAGGACTGAGGAGTTGGGTAAGGTTAAGGTACCGCCGACATTGACGTTGCCGGTTAAAGCTTCAGCGCGGAACTTGCCGGCTGCGGTGGCGGTGTCACCGACGACCAGATCGAGGGTGGTGTTGATGGGATGGATGACTTCGGAAGTGATTCCCCAGTAGTTGGTACCGACTGAAGAAGAGTTGATCCAGGTGGGAGCATTGCTGCCGTTGCTTTGCAGCAGCTGACCGGCGACACCGGCGCTGTTGAATGCGTAAGCGGTACCGGTTCCGTAAGACAGAGCTCCGGCGGTGGGAGTGGCGGTGCTGTTGGTGCCACCGCGGGCTATCGCCAGTTGGGCTTCGGAAGTGATGACTCCGGCGTTGCTGTAGACGGCACCTGTGGAGAGATCGCTGAAAGTGATGGTTCCGGATGAATCAATGCCAGTGAGTCCGGATACGTTTCCGCTCGCAATAATGTCTCCGTCGTTTTGAATGGTGAATTGACTGACTCCGCTAGCTGAGGCGGTGAAAATATCCTGATTGCCTGTTTCGTTCAAAGTTGCTAAAGCTTTTCCAGCTACCGAGCCAGTTATGTGCAGTTTAGAAACCGGAGAACTGGTGCCGATTCCAAAAAGAGAGTTGGTGTTGTCCCACCAAAAATTGTTATTTCCGGTGATGTCTGAATTTGATGTGAAGAAAGAGATTTGTCCAGCCACAGGACTTCCCGATACCCCTACGGTGCCGATTGATGCACAAGAGCTGCCGGTGGTACAGATTTGGTTGCCGTCCCAATACAGAGTTCCTGATATGTTGAAAATGCGATTGGCGGTAGCTGACGGACTGGCTATCTGATCGAGATATATTGGACCGTTTACGTCCAGCGTGTCTGCGGGATTGTTATTGTTGATACCAATGCGTCCACTGGAAGTGACGGTTATGCGATCTGTTAAACCAGAATTCCCTCCTGGGCTTGTGCGGAGGGAGAAGTTTCCGCCATTGAGAATATTCAAATTTGGCGGTGATCCGTATAGGGTGAGAGTTCCGGATGATGATGCACTACCTGTGTCAGCATATATTTGGAATTTTGATGATGAAGTAGCGGTTCCGCCGATAGTCAGGTCGTTGCTGATTTCGGTTGGAGAGATTACCCCAGAATTTCTTTGCCAAAAGTTAATGGCTGATGAATTGACCCAAGTAGGGGCATCTGTTCCATTGCTTTGAAGTATCTGACCAATGCTGCCAGATGAAGTGAACGCGTAGGCTGTGCCAGTGCCGTAGGCGATTCCACCTAATGCGGGAGCAGCTGTACTATTTGTGCCACCGCGAACTATTGAAAGTGTCGGTTCTGATGCCAATGTGCCGTTTCCGTCGGACACATATACGACACCGGTAGAAAGGCCGGTGATGTTGGCAGCATTTACAGACAGTGTTCCTGTGGTGCCTGAATCGGCCAATGTAAACAAAGTATTGAGATCGGTGTCGGCTATGAGAAAAGAGTTTCCATTGCCGACAGTGGCGGTGTAATTTCCAGTAACGGTAAGGCCGGTTGCGGTGTAAGAGCCTCCGGTTATAGATCCTCCGGAAAGAGTACCTCCGGTAATGGTGGCGCCGTTGAAAGTTCCACCGACAAAAGTACCACCGTTGATAGAACCAATACCGCTAAGTGAAGGAGATCCAATACCTACAATGTTGCCTGTGAGATTAAATCCAGCGCTGGAGCTGGCAATTAGATTGTCGATCAGAAATGATCCGTGAGCGCCATCGTCACGAATTTGTGCCAGATTGTTTGTGCCGTCAGTGAAAGAGAGAGTGTTGCCGTTGCTGATGGAGATGATTGGTGTGGTTGAGGTGAGCTGGAGAGAGGAGGAAATATTGACGTTTCCGTTGGAATCGACAAACAGGTATTTTGTAGAGGAGTCATTGTTGGTGACGGAAAAAATATCTACGGTTCCAGCTAACGCTTGGGCCACAACTAATCCTGTGGCTGAATTGACTGTGGGAGTAATGGTTTGAGTTGTAGTGGGGGCGTTTCCAATGCATGTCCCTGAGCAGAGGGATGAACTGGTATACCAGGTTGGAGTGCCACCGATGACTGTCAGCGTTTGGCCCTCTGTGCCTATTGCCAATCTGGATAGCAAGCTGGAAGATGTGGCGTATAGCAGATCTCCGATAGAGTAGGAAGAAAGATTTATTCCATTGCCCGAAGTTGTGCTGGCGATAGTAACTTTCTTGTCAGAAGTGTTTGTTGATATTGAAATTCCTGTGCCGGCAGCGATTTCCAGGGTGTCTTTGTTTGATCCGGCTTCAATTGTGGATTGTCCAGAGACTTTGATTTTTGAGAAAAAAGTTTGAGATGAGCCTAGGTCGGTTGCGGAAATACTTGTACCATCAATCAAGATGCCGCTTCCTGCGGTTAAAGTAAGTGCACCAGTTTGACCCTGAAAAGATGTAACTCCTGCTGTGGCAGTTGCGGAAATAGTAGGAGTTTGTCCCGCAGAAATGGTGATACCGGTTCCGGCCCTAAGGCCATAGATGATATTTGGCGCTGTAAGGTTTCCAACTACGGTAAGTTCTTTGCCAAAATTAGCAGGGACATTCACACGGAGAAGAAGGTCATTAAAATTTGTTTCTGCGGCAAGAACAGAGGAGTTTGAATCTGTGTAATTTCTATCAACTGAAGTAGGAGTGTGTTGTCGGTGTAATGAAGCCGTTATTGAAGATGAGATGGATAATAATTTGCCAGGTAAATTTCCAATAAAAGGAAATAGTCGATTGCTGGCGAATACGAGCGTGATCAGTGTGATTGTGAAGGAAAGTGTAAGTATAAATTTGTGCGGAAAGAGAGATTGAGGCGGGGTGCGGGGAATGTAATTTGCGGGAATTGAATTTGTGCTACCGACTGATATTGAGGCGGGCGCAGTTGGGTGTGATGCGGATACGGAGGATGAGAGGACTGAAGTGATAGCGGGAGAATAAGACTTTTTAACTTGTGGGTTAAACTCCTGAAGTTGGACAAGTGAATAGCGACGCTGATTGCCTACAGTTCTTTCCGGGATCAGTGCACCCTGTTTTTCCCAACGGCGAAGGGTTTTTGAAGAGACTTTAAGAAAATCTGCAGCTTCCTGAATGGAAAGGCAGTAGGAGTTTTTAAGAGCGTCGGGCAGGTTTGTGGGCATGGATTTTTGAACTTAGACACGAAGTTGGACATGGGTATGTTTGTCTAAGTTCTTATTAATCATGATTAATTATTAATTAATCGGTGTCAATAGTGAGTTTTTATTAATGTGTATGCGCGCGTTATAGATATTTGATACACGATGCCGCGGGAAATGATTAATCAAAACCGGAATTCGATGCCTAGCTTCGATTGATTATACTTCGTGTAATTATGTGTAACTCACGCTTTTGGTCTACTTTAGAAAATGTTTGCATTGACAACTTAAAGAAAGGAGTTTTTTTGAAAATATTTTATTTCATTTGAGAAAATTTTCTGTGTCATGACTTTAAAATCACAATTTAAGTTTTAGTCACCTTGATACACTAGGTTCACTGTCCTGTAATGTATACTTCGAAGTCTTATAGTAGAAGATTGAAGCTATTACTTGAAATTGAACAACTTTTGATTTTTTAAACCGTATATTGATTGACATTTGGGGTAGGAAACCGTACGCTGATGTTTATGATGAGTTTTATTAATATGGTTAGGTCAATTGTGATAATTTTCGGATTGATTTATTTGATAGGCTTTCCCGAATTCGCGCGAGCACAGTTTTCTGCTTCAACTGTGGCAATAGATCTAGAACTTACTGAGGAAAATATTGAAGATGGAAGTGTATTGTGTGCCTATACAGAAGGTATAAAAAGGTGTAATTTTGAATATGATGTGTCAATTTATGGTGTATATGTTTCAGATCCGGCTGTGGTCCTGGAAAATGTTACTGAAACTAATTTTCAATCCGTAGCAACTTCTGGAAAGGCGTATACGAGAGTGAATGCGGGAAATGGAGAAATCAAACGAGGTAATTTTATCACAGCTTCAAAAACTCCCGGAGTTGGACAACTTGCTGATAAAAGCGGAAACGTTTTGGGAGTTGCCCTGGAGGATTATTTGGAAACGGATCGGAATAAAGTCGGTCGGATATTGGTAGCAATTGACATCAGGCCGGCAATTATTGCTAAGACAGCCAGGGGAAATTTGCTGGAGTCTCTGAAAGAGGGTTTGTTGGCGCCTACTCTAACTCCATTGGCTTCAATGAGGTATCTTTTGGCCATATTAATCGCTTTGCTGGCATTTGGGTTGGGTTTTGTGTATTTCGGAAGGGTGGCGAAACAGGGGGTGGAGGCCTTGGGGAGAAATCCATTGGCAGGAAAAATGATTCAGTTGACGGTGGCGTTGAACTTGATTATGACTCTGGCAATTATGGCTGGTGGATTGGCATTGGCCTACGTTATTTTGATATTATAAAAATATGTCGTTTGAATTGGGAATTATTGCAACTTTAGTGTTTGTTCTGGGACTGCTGTTGTGGGGTTATATTAGAAGCTTGCGGGAATTGGCTTCTATAAGAAAAGAGTGGGATGAGAGTGAGGTGCGGGTGCGGAAATTGGCCGGCAGACTATTGAAAGAGGCCAGAGCTAGGGCTGCGGTAATTATTGGCGAGGCCAAAGTTGATGCGGAAAAATGGCAAAGTGTGTTGGATTTGGAAATGAATAAGATTACCAGCGGACAATTGCAAGAATATAAAGAAACAATTCATTCCATATCAAAAAATATCGCTGGCGATATGGCGAAAGAGGCTGCTGAGTTCAAAGAGGCATTGGAAATGGAAACGTTGGGGGTGGAAAGGGAAGTTGCGGAGCGATTGAAAACTGAATACCAAACGGCAGAAGCCGAGGTGGCAGAATATAAACGATTGAAAATTGCGGAAATTAACGAGAAAACCAAAAAAGCTCTGGAAAAAATTGGCGGGCAGCTGCTGGGAAAGGTGTTTTCGGTAAAAGAGCATGAAGAATTAATTCTCAAAACTATTGATGAAGCGAGGAAACAAAATGTCTTTGGGTGATGAATTGGTGGTGCCTGCAGTGAGATTAAGAAGTGAGTTGATTCAGTATCTGAGCGAGTTGGATAACCTTGAACGTTCTGTCTATAAAACCGGAAACGGAGCTTTTGATCAGGTGCTGGACGAGCAAGTGTCTTTGAATCTCAATCTGGCGATTAAGGACAATATGAATAAAGGATTTGGTGCTGGTCTGGACGGGAGGACTAATCTGATAAGATCGATGAAGCAAAAGCTTGCTGGGGTGCCGTTGATAGAAATGGAAGTGGCGCAGGAGGTGACAAATGAAACTTTAAAAAGCGTAATTGGTAAGCTGGAGAAGTTTGTTTTGACTGATTTTGTGGTGGAATTAAAGATTAACCCTGATGTTATTGCTGGGGCAAGACTAACCTTTCAGGGGAAGTACTTTGACGGATCGGTTAGTAAGAATTGGCAAGAACTGTGGAGGCAGGCGGTGCTTGAATAAAGTATGGAGCAGCGGGATTTTGACAAATGGTTGCTTGAGTTTGGGGAAGTCGGCCAAGTGCAGAAATTATTGCATTCTGTTGTTGAGGTGGCGGGGTTGCCGGGCGTAAAGCAAGGAGAGATGGTCTTGTTTGAAAGTGGACAGAGGGGGCAGGTGACCACATTGAAGAAAGATGCTATTGAGGTGCTGGTGTTAGCCCGTGAGAGTGTTAAGGCTGGTGTGAGAGTTGTGAGGACAGGCAAACGTATTTCGGTGCCGGTGAGTGAAAGTTTGTTGGGGCATACTGTTGATGTGTTGGGAAGAATGATTTATGGAGATTCCGTATCCAATTCGGAAATGGTGTGGCGTGATGTGGACGTGGTGCCGGGGGGGATTTCGACACGCAAGAGGATCAATCGGATGATGAGTACGGGGGTAATATTGGTGGACTTGATGGTGCCTTTGGGTATGGGTCAAAGAGAGTTAATTGTGGGAGATAGAAAAACGGGAAAGAGTAATTTGCTGCTGCAGGCTGCCGCAACACAGGCAAAGTTGGGTTCTGTTTGTGTCTATGCGGCAATTGCCAAGAAAAAAATTGAGGTGAAAAAAATTGAGGCGTTTTTACAGGAAAAAGAGGTTTGGAACAGTTCTGTTTTGGTGGCGGCTTCGTCACAGGATTCTCCTGGGGAGATTTTTTTGTGTCCATATACCGCTATGACTATTGCCGAGTATTTTAGAGATCAAGGACGGGATGTGTTGGTGATTATGGATGACATGTCCGCACATGCGATGTTTTATCGGGAGATGTCGCTAGTTTCGAGACGATTTCCAGGTAGGGATTCGTATCCGGGGGATATCTTTTATACCCATTCGAAACTTCTGGAAAGGGCGGGAAATTTTGTAGTGGATGGGAAAGAGGTGGCGATTACCTGTTTGCCGGTGGCTGAAACTGTACAAGGAGATATCACCGGATACATTCAAACCAACCTCATGTCTATGACTGATGGACACATTTTTTTTGATGGAGATTTGTTTTTTAAAGGGAGACGGCCAGCAATAAACGCTTTTGTTTCGGTCACTCGTGTCGGACACCAGACACAGACAATTCTGGCGAGGGAGATTGGACGGTCTTTGATGGAGCTTTTGACCAGCTATGAGCGCACTCAGGGTTTTTTGAAATTCGGAGCTGAGTTGGGCGAGAGTTCGCGGCAGATACTGACAATAGGCGACAGACTGTTGGGTTTTTTCGATCAACCTATTCAATCGAGTGTTCCATACAATCTTCAGTTGGTTTCTGTGGCCCTGTTGATTACAGGGATGTGGAACGGAAAAGGATTGGACAAGGCAATGGGTGTATTTGATACAAAACCGGAAATTGGAGAATTAATTAATGGGATAATCAAGGAAAGCGATTCCATGAAGAAGCTTACCGAACTTGTGCGTAAAAATGCTGATAAGCTATTGAAGATATATATATGATTTCCAAAAAACAAATACTTATTGAACGTGAGGGATTATTGTCTTTGCGGGGACTCGTGGAGGTATATGAAGAGGTGGCAGCTTCGAGGATGCAAAAGATCAGGGGGGCAGTTTTACAGTCACGGCAATTTTTGGATGGGCTTTTGGACATATTTAAACGAGTGAAGGCCGCTTATCAAATAAAAGTGAAACATGGGGAGAGTATTCGGCCTAAGAACGGAAAAACTGTCGCAGTGTTTGTTTCGGCTAATTCTGGCCTTTACGGAGACATAGTTGATAGGACTTTTGAGAAATTTTCTGAATTTGCCAAGGAGACGAATCCGGACCTGGTGGTACTGGGAAAGTTTGGGATCAAAATGATGACGGATAGGCTGCCTGGAAGATTGTATAACTACTACGATTTTGCTGATGATGGAGTTGATTTGGAGAGCTTCCAAATGATAATGCGCTATCTAATGCAGTTTGAAAAAATTCTGGTTTTTTATGGACAATTCAAAACAATTTTGTATCAGGAGCCGGTAGCCACTTCCGTGTCGGGAGATGCCGTTGTTGCTGTAGAGTCTGTGAAGGTTGAGGGGTTGGAAAAAAAGGTCGCCAGCCAGTACTTGTTTGAACCGTCGGTGGAAGTGATCGCTAAAGTATTTGAGGGGGAGATTTTGACTTCGGTTTTTGAGCAGACTTTGCATGAGTCGCAGCTGGCGAAGTATGCATCCCGCATGCTGGCTTTGGATAAATCAGTAGAAAACGTGGAGAATAGATTGGGGAAATTACATTCTGAAGAGATGAGACTGCATCATAAGTTTCAGAATAGAAGGCAATTGGGAACTATTTCGGGATTATCTTTGTGGGCAAACTAAAATGAGAACCAAACAAAAGGGAATTGTGGTGGGGGTACGGGGGAATATTGTGGAAGTCGAGTTCCGGGACAACTTGCCAGAGGTGCATCACATTTTAAGTCTGGCAGAAAAACCGGAAGTGAGGTTAAAGGTTTATTCATCGGCAGGTCCAAATTTGTTTTATTGCTTGGCCATCTCAGGGGTAGAGGAGTTGGCGCGGGGGGTGGAGGTGGAAAATACTGGTGAGTACATGTCAGTGCCGGTGGGAGAATCGGTGTTGGGAAGAGTCATGGATGTATTTGGTGAGCCTGTGGATGGGGCGGGAGAAATTAAATCCTCGGAGAGAAAAGCGATATTTGGTGCTGCACCAGGTTATGAACTGGTGTCTACCAAGACAGAGGTGTGGGAAACGGGAGTGAAAGTTATCGACTTATTTTCTCCATTGATTAAGGGCGGCAAGATGGGGTTGTTTGGTGGTGCCGGAGTAGGCAAGACTTTGCTTTTGACAGAAATAATGCACAATGTGGTAACCGCTGTTGAGGGTAATGCTTCGGTGTTTGCGGGAGTGGGTGAGCGTACAAGAGAGGGGCAGGAGTTGTATGAGGAATTGAAATCACGAAATCTGTTGAAGTACGTGAGTCTGGTGTATGGATCGATGGGTGCCAATTCGGCTATCAGATTTTTGACCGGTCTGACGGGTGTGACGCTGGCAGAACACTTTAGAGATTCGGGGAAAAATGTGTTATTTCTAATTGATAATGTGTTTCGTCTGGCTCAGGCGGGAAATGAGTTGTCGACTCTTATGAATATGATACCGTCTGAGGATGGCTACCAGGCGACGTTGGCCTCTGAGATGGCCGATTTCCATGAGCGTTTGGTATCTACCCAAAAGGGAGTAGTTTCTTCCATTGAAGCCATCTATGTGCCGTCGGATGATTTACTGGATCAGGGCGTGCAATCAATTTTTCCATATTTGGATTCGGTAGTTACTTTGTCGCGCACGGTGTATCAACAAGGAAGGCTTCCGGCTGTGGACATTTTGTCGTCAAATTCATCAGCGCTTAACCCTGCCTGGGTGGGGCAGGCGCATTATGATACCGCAGTGCGGGCGCAGGTAACATTAAACAAGGCGGAAAGCCTGGAAAGAATGGTGGCTTTGGTGGGTGAGTCGGAATTGTCTGCAGAAAACCAACTTTTGTACAAACGGGCAAAAAAAATCAAAAACTTTATGACACAAAACTTTTTTGTGGCGGAAGAGCAGACAGGTAAAAAGGGTGTGTTTGTGAAGCTGGCGGATACGGTAGCTGGAGTGGCGGCGATTTTAGATGGAAAATATGACCAGATGGAAGAGGATAAGTTTTTGTATATCGGCAAAGCTGAGGAGGCGGCGGTGCATGGCTGATAAACCAAGCCTACATGTAGAAGTGCGCAACCGGCAGGGATTGGTATTTGATGGAGAGCTGTCGGCGGTATCGTCTTATAATCTGGTCGGACCTTTTGATGTATTGCCTTTTCATACGAATTTTGTTTCCATGATAGTGAATAAGGTTGTGTTGAAAAGGGGAGATGGCAGAGTGGATGAGATGAATGTTGATAATGGAGTGATGATGGTAGAGAATAATACTGTTAAAGTGTTTTTGGGAGTGAGTAAAGTGTAGTATTTATGAATGAATCAGGAGGCGAGGGGGTAATAACTAGGCTTCAGGAGATGTTTTTTACCCGGAGGAAGTTTTTGGAGAAGTCGGCGAGTGCGGCAGCGGCGGTGGTACTTAGTCCCAAATCTAAGCCAGAGGGTAGGTCAGGATTCCAAGAAAGTGCCGGTGCAGAAGAAAAGAAAGACCTCAGAGCTGTGGGTGAAGCAATTTTGACAGTAGAGGTAAAAAAGATGCGCCCTTTTGAAAATGAGTTGTGGGGGGTTGATGGGCTAATTGCGCCAATAGAGTTGAAAGTTCACAAGCTTTCTAGTGGCGAATTTGCGGCCGCTACAATGAAGCGTTTGCCGGAGTTGGCTACGCAGCCAGGCATTGAGCCGGTGATTTTTGATCAGCATGTATACAGAAAAGGAGATAATGGCCAGCTTGCTGAGGTGAGTGATCGGTCAATGGTTAAGCCGGAGGTGGTGTACTTGAAAAAGGGCAAGGAACCTTTGGCAGCAGAAGTGGTTGCCAGAGCAGTAGAAGTTACACAAAAAGAGGGGGACTTGATGGTAAGGTGGGATTATGAGGGGAAAGACGGACAACCTGTTAAAGTAGTGAGAGTTGCCGGTGTGGGAGTGGGTATAGATGCAGCACATGCGATTCGCGGGGAAGTTTCACTTGTTGAAAGCGGGCGGAGGGTAAAGACAGATATTGTCAAACAAGATGCGGCTGGAGGAATGGTTGCGGCAGATGAGGAGGGATTGGTGGTCGGTGCCGGTTTGAATAATTTGGTATTGCCTTTGGGGATGGAGAAACAGATAGGTACATGGAGAGATGCCGAGTATAGTCATCTGAAAGTATTGGGTGTTTTGCCCGGCATGGAGGTGTTGGTGCCTGGTAAAACCGATGAGAGCGGCAAAGTTGTATATGAGATGAAACAGGCGAAAACGGTGCCTGCCCTAGACGTTCTGAACCAGAATCTGGGTGTGCCGGGGGCCGTATATATGGTCGGGATGAGGGGGTTTTGGAGTGATGATAATACATCCTTATTGTTTACTGGCGATAGCTCAGTGCAAATACTGCTTGATGATGAAAAAACAGTCAAAATCATTGACGAGTGGGCAGACAAGGGGAATGTAGCCGTTCAGATGACGAGGGAAATAGCAACCAGCTCTAATGGGGTGGTAGAAACGGTTTATACTTTACACCCTGAACAGATGGTACCAGTACAGATGACGGCTGAAGATAAACTCAGAGAAGGACTGGTGCCGGTTAAAATGATAAATCCCGGTGTTGTGGTGAGGTTCCAGGATAATTCTGTGCCGATTTCTGGACAGCCTGATTTGCGTGATAGATCACGACAGGCTGGTCGGTGATTTTGCCTATATATCAATCTGTTTGATGCCTGTTATCAGATCTTTTAAATGAGTGCCAAATGGATTTTTATATTATCTGAAGAACGTATTTCCAGCCTGTGGAGTTATGGGGCGGGCTGGTTTAGAATGTAGCCACACCAAATAAATTATGCAAATACAAGATACTATAAGGAAGAAGATAGAACAAGCCTGGCCGGAGGCGGTGGGTTTGGTAAACTTAGAGCATCCGGCGAATGAGACTTACGGCGAGTATGCTACAAATATTGCTCTAAAGCTGAGGGGTGGGAGGCAATTGGCTGAGAAGATTGTGAACTTGATAAATGGTGATGAGGGTTTTGTCAGAGAGGTGGGGGCGGCTCAGGTGGATGGGCCAGGTTTTATAAATTTTTGTGTTCCTCCTGCGAGTTTGTATGCCACAGTAGTGAATGGCTTACAAAAGGGTGAGGATTGGGGAAAGAACCATGTGTTGGCTGGCCGTAAGCAGATGGTGGAGTTTGCTCATCCGAATACCCATAAGGAGTTACATGTAGGACATATGAGAACCTTGATTACCGGCGAAGCTCTGGCGCGATTATTTGAAAATGCTGGCGCGACAGTTTTTCGAGCCAATTATCAGGGGGATATTGGTCCGCATGTCGCGAAGGCAATTTGGGGGACACTTCGTTTGATGAAGCTGCGGGGGATTTCCTGGGATGACGCGGAACAATTGGATGATGTGGCCAAAGCACATTTATTGGGAGAGGGTTATGTAGAGGGGAATCGGGGGTACGAAGAATTTAAGGGGGAGATTGATGAGTTGAACAAAAAGCTATATGTAAAAGATGCTGATTTATGGCAAATTTATCAAAGAACACGCCAATGGAGTCTGGACTACTATAAGTCATTTTATGAACGATTTGGGACAAAGTTTGACCGGTTGTTTTTTGAGTCTGACGTGGCAGAGAGAGGGAAGGAGTTGGTTTTGGAAAATGAGGGAAAGCTATTTGAGCGCAGTGAAGGGGCGGTGATTTTTGATGGAGAAAAGTATGGTTTACACAAACGGGTGTTTGTAACGGCAGATGGAAATCCCACATATGAAGGTAAAGAGATGGCGCTTGCGTTTGAACAGTATCGCCAATTTGCATTCGACCTGTGTGTGCATGTGGTGGCTAACGAGCAGACGGGATACTTTGCCGTGGTGCTCAAGGCCATAGAGCTGCTGGAGCCTAAGTTTGCGGGCAAAGAGTATCACTTGCCTATGGGTATGGTGAATCTGGTGGGCAGAAAGATCTCTTCGCGTACGGGAGATGTGCTGACCGTGGATGGGCTTTTGGATGAAGTTAAGGAAAATTTGCCGGTGCGTAAAAGTCCTGATATTGATGAAGCCGTGACCTTGGCGGCTGTTAAATATTCGGTTTTGAAAGTAAATCCAAAGCAGAACGTGGCTTTTGATATCAAACAATCTGTAGATACAGAGGGTAACTCTGGACCATATATTCAGTATACATACGCCAGGGCTCTTAGTGTGTTGGCTAAGGCGGATGCGGAAAAATACACCTCCAGCTTAGAGTCGGATCAGGAATTTAATCCTTTGGAAGTTGGACTGGTGAGGTGGCTGTCGCGATTTGAAGAGGTGACTTCCGGGGCGGCACTTGATATGAATCCCAGTTTGGTTTGTGCCTATGCTTATGAGTTGGCTACCAGATTTAATACATTTTATAATCAGCACTCTATATTGGGTGCTGATAATTCAGCCTCGGTAGAACTGCGTCTGACGCTGACAAAGGCCGTGGCACAAGTGTTGGAGAACAGCCTCAAATTGTTAGCAATTACACCGCTAAAGAGGATGTAGAGTATGGAAAGTGTAAGACTTGAAAGATTGGCGAATGGGGTAAGGGTAGTGCTGGTGCCGATGTATGGAGTTGAGAGCATTGCGGTGGGGACGTATGTGCAGACTGGAAGTCGTTATGAATCAAGACAGATAAACGGAATCTCGCATTTTCTAGAACATATGGTTTTTAAGGGCACTAAGAAGTTTCCTTCACATGCTCAGACGAGTTATTTGGAGGGATTGGGGGCGATTCAGAACGCCTGGACGGACGTGGATGCTACTGCTTATTGGTGCAAGATCCCAGCTGATAGGTGGAAAGAGGG
Organism: uncultured Gammaproteobacteria bacterium; assembly: GCA_964502885.1. Lineage (GTDB taxonomy): Bacteria > Patescibacteriota > Microgenomatia > CAZETR01 > Amesbacteraceae > XYB1-FULL-44-23. The sequence goes on along the minus strand of CAZCXU010000003.1, from coordinate 73,102 downwards.
ATTAGAAGTGGTCAAGGAGTTGGCGTTGTACCCTCTGTTTCCGGAAATGGACCTGGAAATCGAAAAGGGCGTAATTATAGAGGAGATAAATCGCAGAGAGGACCAGCCTGATGAAATTGTTTCCGAAGTTTTAATGGAGATGTTGTATCAGAATAATCCTTTGGGGATGACAGTGCTGGGAACTCCTGAGGTAATCAGATCTCTCAAAAGGGATGATTTTGTGAAATATCATACTGAGCAGTATGTGGCAGGCAAACTGGTTGTAGTGTTGGCGGGAAAGATTAGTGATGTGGAGGCGGTAAGAGGGCAGATAGAGCAGTGGTTTTCTCAGGTGCCTTCTAACAGCGGTCGCGAATTTGAGGCGTTGGTCAGCCCCACAGCGGGTTCCAGATTCAAATTTTATAAAAAGAAGACGGCTGAGCAAGCTCATTTTGAGTTGGGGTGCCGCACATTTGGGACCCAAAATGAAAGGAGATTTGCGTTGGCGGTGCTGACATCTTATTTAGGTGAGGGGCTGTCCAGTAGATTGTTTACTGAGCTGAGAGAAAAACGGGGATTGTGTTATACAGTGCATGCTGCTGGGGTGCATATGCAGGATACCGGGGTATGGAGTGTGTATGCCGGGGTAGCGGAAAATAAGTTTGAAAGCGCAGTTGAGGCTGTATGGGAGGAAATGCAGCGACTGACTGAGGTGCCGCTTACTGATGGGGATTTGAATGCAGCAAAAGAGAAACTTAGAGGCAGGTTAATTTTTTCAAAAGAGAATCCAATCTCAGTAATGGAATATTATGCCAGACAGGCTTTGGATAGACCGGACAGTATGTTAGATTACGATATGGTTTTATCTAGATTGATGGGGGTTAATGCGGAACAGATTCAAATGGTGGCGAGGGAGCTTTTTAGAGCTGAGAATATGAATTTGGCCGTGGTGGGAGGGATCGAGGAGACAAGAGTTAGTGAGACGCTGGCAAAAATAGAAAAAGGGAGATAAAATATCTTCAGTTTGAATATGAGCGGAAAGAAGAAGTTTTCTGAACGTAGCTTGGTGATTATTAAGCCCGATGGTGTGCAGAGAGGTCTGGTGGGCGAGATAATTTCCCGTTTTGAGAGAAAAGGGTTGAAGATTGCGGCTATGAAGATGGTTTGGCCAAGTACAGATATGGCTGAGAAGCACTATGATCAGCCGGAACATGCGGCTAGAGCTTTGGGTGAGAAGACAATTGCAGCTTATAAGGAAAAGGGGATCGATTTGAATAAGGATCCGATTGATATTGCTAAAGATATTCAAAAGAAGCTAGTCAGGTATTTGACCGGTGGACCGGTGGTGGTGATGATTGTAGAAGGGGCTCATGCAATAACGCATGTGCGCAAGATTCGCGGAGGTACCAATCCGTTGTCTGCGGATGTGGGCAGCATCACCGCTGATTACACGATTGATTCGTATTTCATAGCTGATGAAGATGTTCGGGCTGTAAGGAATCTGGCTCATGCTTCAGGTTCTGTAGAAGAGGCGGAGACGGAAATTAAAATCTGGTTCACAAAGGAAGAGATATATGATTACAATCTGGCTATTGATGAGATTTTATACAGCCGGGAGTGGGAAGATGCTTTTCGCGATTTGGTAAAAGGGAAAAAGTAAACTTATAGTATTTTGGTCAAGGCTAATTTTGAGAATGAGTAATTTTTTTGGTGTTTGCCTATTGACAGTGTTTTTTGAAAGTGGTTCTATGGAAGTATGGCAATCAAAAAATTTGAATCAAACTGCGAACAATCCCCCCAAGATACTATAAGTCAGAATTCTGAGCTTGATTTATGTATGAAACCAAATTTTTGGGCGCAGATAACTAGTAGTTTACAGTTGTTTCGCAATTTTGTGGAAGTGGCTGGGGATTTGCGGACATAGGCGGACGACTGCGCTATGGATTTTTGGTTCGGTCAGGTTGTCGTGTTGATCCTTGCTCTGTCTTGCTGACATTCGAGGCCTTTTTTTGGCATATCACTGTGTTCGTGATTTGTGCCTCATCTTTCTGTGTCTCGGCTCAGAACATCAAATGGAATTTTCTATACCTCGCGTGATGGAATTGAGATTTAGGGTCGGGGTTAACTCTATTGATTTTGCCATATTGTGCCTCCAGAAGGAAGGTGCCCTGGCGCTAACGCTTTTGAAAAAAGGGTGTCCCCGGCAGGAATCGAACCTGCATCGGAGGTTTAGGAAACCTCTGCTCTGTCCATTGAGCTACGAGGACACTCTTTTTTCAAAGGACGGGATTGCTCTATCTGTTGAGCTATGGAGGCAAAATCAAAGGAAACCCATATCAATTATACCTTTCTTTATAGGAGAGCTGTAGTTGTCGGTGGACTGGGGTTATCAGTAGGCCAGTGATAGCGTAAAATATGTGTATCTCGGGGTGTAGTGAACCGGTATCATGCTGCGTTCGGGACGCAGAGCCAGAGGGTTCAATTCCCTCCACCCCGACAATATGTACTAAAGCTTCTTTGTGCTAGATGTCACCAAGCTGACAAGTTCATTTCAAGCTGAGGGCGTAGAGATTTGGCAGAGAGATTGCGGCGGCTTGGGGGGAGGGATTTATGACAGTCAAGAGCAGCATTTGTTTGCCGGAAGGATAGGGGAGGGCTATAGCGTCGGATAAGGGTCCGGAATAGACGGTGGTGGGGTTCTGGTTGTCATACTCGATGATAGTTATCCGATCTTTTTCGACACGGTAGAGATGGGAAGATGTGGGAAACCACTTCCAGCCGCTGGGGTGAATGGCATTTTGGACATAAGTTGTTGTTTTTGTCAGAGGGGAAACTTTGAGTGACTTTTTGGATACGGTTGTGGGTGTGGGGGAGGGTAAAAGGTGATCCAGAGTAATTTCAAAATTGCGATCTTCTTCCAGGTCGTAGACATAGACTTTACCGGTCGTGAGTAGGCGATTTTGTGTCTGGGTGCTGCTGCCCGGAAGCTGGCGTTTGAGAGGAAAAGGAATTTCAGCTGAGGCTGTGGCTGTATATAGCAGTTTGTTTTCATCTGGAGACCAGATTAGATTTGCGGCTGATGAGGAAACTATCTCCTGCAGGGGTAGTGGCAGTGCGGCGAGTTTCTGATCTTCTTTTGTTTTAGTGCGGGTATTCCAGGTGTCCAGAAGATTGCTGATGTTGGTGGTAGCGATGGTGTAAGTCTGGTTGCTGATATCAATTAAATACGCAGAATCAGTACTAGAGGTACTTGGTGCCAAATGCGTGAGAAGCAATTGACGAGCGTCAGGTGACCAGATAATCTGAGAAGTAGAAAGAATGGGCTGGGGTAGAGTGCTGATCAACTTTGCGTCGCGATTGAGTATACCAAGCGGCGATTCATTCAGATCCAATAAATAGATTTGATTATTTTTACTGACGTACGCCACCTTAGTGCCATCAGGGGAAAGTGTTGGGATAGAAGCCCCTTGTGAGGAGACGGCTTTGAGAGTGGGAATGGTGGGGAATAATCTGGCGTTTAGTGAGGTGACGATTTCCTGATGTATTGTGATATGTTTTGACCAGTTTTGGTAGCCTTCTTTGCGAACTTCAACTAAGTATGAACCAGGTAAAAGATTGATGTCTCCCTCTGTGACTAAGTTTTGAAGTTGGGAATTGATGTAAACCTGGGCATTGTCAGGGAAAGATTGTATGGTGAGTACTCCGGTTATGCTGATTTTTCCGGTTTGTAGGTCAGGGCGGTAACCTCTGGCGAAAAAAATGACGATGGGAGTGACGACTGCGACAAATACGATTCCGGCGATGAAAGATACCAGTCTGGCTTTTACGATACCTTGCATATTGTCTGATTTTATCATTTAATCATGTCGATCCGAGTTAGTAATTGGGTCCTTGCCTGATGTTTTCAACTAGAATAGGTATCGATCTGGGAACCGCAAACAGTGTGGTGTGGGCTGCCGGAAAAGGAATAATACTCAATGAACCGACAGTTGTGGCAGTAGGAAATGAAGACGGCCGGGTGGTGGCGGTGGGAAATGAAGCGAAAGAAATGTTGGGCAGGACACCGGGAAATATCACGGCTTCAAGACCGATGAGAGATGGCGTGATTGCGGATTATCGGGTTACGGAAGCAATGCTTAGATATTTTATTCAAAAAGTCTGCGGTCGGGTGTTTCTGTTTAAGCCTGAAGTAATGATTTGTGTTCCTGCTGGAGTGACTCAAGTTGAGAGGCGAGCGGTATTGGATGCGACTTTATCGGCTGGGGCAAAAATGGCTTATCTGATTGATGAACCATTGGCGGCAGCAATTGGCGCAAAATTGCCGATAGCAGCTGCTTCCGGGAATATGATAATTGACATCGGAGGGGGATCTGCGGAGGCGGCTGTCATTTCATTGGGTGGGGTCGTGGTGCATAAGAGTGTAAGGGTGGCGGGAAACAAGGTAGATGAAGCTATCTCCACCTATATGAGAAAAAAACACAATCTTCTCATAGGAGAGACAACTGCTGAGGATGTGAAGCTGAAGATAGGATCGGCTACGCTACTAAATGAAATGCAGGTTATGGAGGTGAAAGGTAGGGACTTGGTGACTGGTTTACCTCGGGGGATCATTGTATCTTCAACAGAGATAACTGAGGCCATTCGACCGACATTGTTACAGATTGTTGGTGCAGCTAAGGGAGTATTGGAAGAAACTCCGCCTGAATTAGCCTCGGACATTATTGATAAAGGAATAGTGATGAGTGGAGGAACTTCATCCTTGCGAAATTTTGATAAGTTTATGACGGAAGTGACAGGAGTACCCTGTCATGTGGCTGATGACCCATTGCTTTGTGTGGTAAAGGGAACCGGGATTGCGATTGAGAATTTAGATTTATACAAAAAATCGATAACGAGAAAGTAAGTCTAAATTCTGGATCTTTTGTCGCTCACTTTCTTCGCGATCTTTATTTTTTCGTTTTCGCAAAGCTGATGCTTTGCAAAGCTTCGAAATTGAAGATTGAGAATCTTGATTTGTATAAAAAAGCATTACTAGAAAGTGACATAAAAAGTGGTACGGTTTTGTATAGCTGTTGCAAACTTCGTTCGTGAATGTTTCTCCTCGTTTTTGTGAAGTTGATGCCATGCAAAACTTTGTGACTCAAAATTGAGAACCTGATTCGAATGCCACGAAAAAACCGCTCCGGAAGTGAGAATCACTAAACACGCGAGCGGTTTTTGGGTTATTTGAGCTCAACAGTAGCTCCGGCAGCGGTTAATTTAGCCTTGGCTTCTTCAGCGGCGGCTTTGTTAACGTTTTCGGCGACTACGGAACCTGGTTTTTCAGAAAGATCTTTGGCTTCTTTCAATCCCAAGTTGGGGTTGATTTCTCGCAATGCCTTAATGACGGCGATTTTGGTAGCGCCACCATCTTTAAGAACTACAGTAAAGGAAGACTGTTCCTCGGCTGGAGTGGCATCAGGGGCGGCGGCTGGGGCTGCAGCAACGGCTGCGACCGGAGCGGCGGCGGTGACACCAAATTTCTCTTCAAGAGCTTTGACGAGTTCAGCAAGCTCGATTACAGAAAGACTTTCGACTTCTGTGATTACTTTGTTGACTTTGTCAGACATGAATGTGTGTCACCTCCTTTTGAAAGCTAACTTTTTTTGACTCTGACAGCTTCCAGAGTACGAACTAATTGCGAAATGTTCCAATTTAGTGAATAGACAAGTTTGAAAAGCGGGGATTTAAGCGAGCTGACAGTTTTGCCTACCAGGACATCTTTACTGGGCAGCGCGGCCAGGGAAGTGATCTGGTCTTTGGAGAGTAGTTTGCCATCGAGCATCCCAAGCTTAAATGTAGGCAGATTATTCTTTTTGGCATAATCTGCGATAGCTTTTATGGCAGCCACTTCATCAATGTTTGAGAAGACGAAAGCGGAGGGGCCATCGATTTTGAGATCCGAAATCCCAGAGGCGATACAAAAGAGGGTGTTTTTGGTGACGACCACGTTGCCGCCGGCTTTTTTGATACTACGGCGAAGTTCAGTAGCCTGGGAAACTTTCAAGCCTTTGTAATCAACAACAGCAATCGATTTGGAGTTTGCAATTTGCTCTTTGAGCTCCTTGATTGCAGAGGCTTTTTGGGGATTGATCTTTTTGGGAGACATATTTACCTTCGGCGGAACTTACATTGAGCGGTGCGGCTCAAATGTCGCGCTGTCTTTAGGTTAACGGGGGTGATTATAGCAACTATTTTGCTTACAAACAAGAGATTGGGGAGATTACCGGTTGACAGTTTTGGGGCTGCTGGATATTTCCGGATTCCAGTTGGATGGTGAGCCGTCGGATTTGGCTCCTATGGCATATACGTTTATACGGTGGGATCCTGCGGGAACTGAGATTGAAGTGTCAAATGCATGGTAGCCTACATCTTCCCGATAAAGATTTGCCGATACGGCTTTGTGGAAAGCGCCGTCGATGTAAATATGTACACTTATCGGACCGCTGTAGTCGTCATCGCGGGCCCACCCGGCGACACGGTATGCTGTGGCCAGGTCCAACCATCCTCTGGCGGTATGAATGTTTGTTACGGGTATTGGGGTGGGGGTTGGTGGAACAGGAGTGGGTGTGGGGTAGGCAACGAAGCGAGGACTGTTGAAGAGTTGGGGATTGCTACCAGAAACTGATCCATCTGATCTGACCCCTATGGCATAGGCCGCTACTGTGTGATTGCCGGTGGCCGGGATGGTGATAGTAGTATTAAATGCATGGTAGCCTACGTCGGAGCGGTAAAGGTTGGCTGTAGTGGACTTGTGAAATGCACCGTCTATGTAAATGTGGACGTTAACAGGCCCAGCTATGTCGTTGTCTCTGGCCCAGCCACCAACGGTAGTAGCAGTGGCCGAGTCGAGGTACCCGGTGGCGGTATAGTTATTAACTATCGGGGTGGGTGTCGGAGGACGGGGGGTGGAAGTCGGAGTTGGGGGTCTAGGTGTGGCAGTTGGTGGACGTGGAGTAGGGGTAGGTGTTGGACGAATAACGGTTTTAGGGCTATTGCCGATTTGCGGGTTTGAGCCGGTGGGAGTGCCAAGTGAATTAACCCCTATTGCATAAACATTGACAGTATGAGAACCCGGAGTTGTCGTAATGGTGGTATCGAAGGCGTGATTACCGACATCGGAGCGGTAAAGGTTGGCTGTAGTGGACTTGTGAAATGCACCGTCTATGTAAATGTGGACGTTAACAGGCCCAGCTATGTCGTTGTCTCTGGCCCAGCCAGCGATTCTGGAACTGGTGGCTATATCTAGATATCCAGTGGCTGGGTGATTGTTGGAGGGGGTAGGGGTCGGTTGTATATCAGTTGACACTACCACAGTGAAATAATCTTTTGGCAAATCTGCGTAGTTGTTGCTGCGAATCCAGTTAGTGAAGTTGGATCGTGATGCTTCGTAGGGCGAGTAGAGGGTAACCTTGACGGTATCATTTTCTGTTGAGTACTCAATGATGAATCCTGCGCCGGAAATAGGAGTTTGTGAGACAAGATTATCAAATTTGGCAAGAAATGTCCGGCTTTGGTCTGAGGGTGGAGAATATAAGTAGCCAGTAGTCAATTCGGATGACGAGTCTGCTCTTGAAGATGTGTTTGTTGAGAAATCCGGTTGATTTGTTCTGTAAACAACTGCAGCGAGAGAAAAAATCATGAGTGTTAATGACGTGCTGATCCAAAGTGAGTGTGATTTTGGCTGTCTCATGTTTGTGCATCGTTCTCGAAAATAACAGAATCGATGGAGATGGTCATGAACTCTTCAAGTTGTGAGCTGCTGGTTCTGCGGTTTGGGTTAGTGTTTTGTGAGTTGAAATAAGGGTCATTGAAGATAAACTTGCCAGTAGCTGTATCGTATCCAACTATTTTGGAAACATGAACTATATTTTCGCCGGTCGCGTTTATTTTGAAATGCCCCCCGACGATAATTGGTCCGTGCTCTAATAAGTCGCGGAGTTTTTGTGTGGAGAATTGTGGAATTGTAAGCGGCTGTCCCTGACTGTCCACAAAGATGTCCGGTCGGGCCGAGATGTAATTGAGTCCGGCATTGTTGAGTGCGTCTCTGGCCACAGAAAGCTGAACTCCATTGCATGTAAGGGTTTGGAACGCGGGAACAGCTGTAATGCAATTGTCAAGATTGCAGTATGTTGAATTGCGATATCTGTCGCAAAGCGTAGAACAAGTGGACGCAGGAACACATGCAGCTTGGTATATGTAGTTGTTTGTACTTGTTTCGCAACCGCCGGGAAAAGAGTTGTTTGCCCACTTGGGATCTGTTTGATCGCAAACCGGATAACCATTTCTTATTGGGCAGTCAAAGGTGTCGGGATTGGGAAGGGGAGTAGGAGTAGGCCGTGTACAGTTTCCGGAATAGGTATTCATTGTCCATTCTCCTGACACACAAGTGTATCTTTTGCCGGATCGGCAAGTGGTATTGCCATTTGAACATTCCGGTGGGGGTGTGACTGTTGGGACAATGGGATTGACACACGCAGTATGATGCCAGTTGCACTCCTGAGTGGATGAGCATGACGTGGTTGTCCAAGATGTCCCAGAAGAATTGCAAGTTTTAAGTGTGGGTCCGGTGGGGGAGTTGAGTGCCGGATCGGTACAGATGGAAGTACCTGGGGTGCATATATGTGAGGTGTTTGGAGTCGGTGTGGGGGGAGGGCGGGTAGGAGTATTCGAGGAGGCATAGCGGCAACACATAAAGTTTGTCTGACATGAGCCTGAAGCGGGCGTGTAGCCGGTGGGACAATATTGGTAGTAGCAATTTCCGGAGCAGGAGGCAGGTATTGGAGTGGAAGTCGGTGGCCGTGGAGTGGCGGTGGGAGAGTTGTAGCGGCAACACATAAAGTTTGTCTGACATGAGCCTGAAGCGGGCGTGTAGCCGGTGGGACAATATTGGTAGTAGCAATTTCCGGAGCAGGAGGCAGGTATTGGAGTGGAAGTCGGTGGCCGTGGAGTGGCGGTGGGAGAGTTGTAGCGGCAACAAACATACTGGCTGGATGAACAGGTTTGAGTTGAGATTGTGGTATAGCCAGTTGGGCAGTATTGGTAATAACAGGAATATGAGCAGCTCGTTGCGTATGCGTTAAAAGATGATTTGTCTTGACGGAGCAGGGCAGGAAGAATAAAGAAGGTCAGTAAGATTATTGATAAAAGAGGTGCAGCAGAGTAACGGAAGGCTTTCTTTGGGAACATCTAAATTATTATTATTCAGTGCGAGCCGTGAAGTCAATGATTCTGATGATCTAGAGGGAGATTTTGATGGCGGGGCTCATTGTGGATTTCAAAACGATTTTGACCAGCGGTTGGGAAATGGCTTTAAGGATAGCTTCAATGTTTGCGGTCAGTTCTTTGTCAGACTGTGACAATTTGCCGACAATGGTGTGAATAACGGGTGCAGATTTGTCAGTTTTCAGTCCAACGGAGACGGCGGATGAAAGTTTTTGGGCAACGGCTTCAGGGTCGGGGACCACGGTGCCATTTTTGGGATTTGGCATTAGCCCTTTTGGCCCCAGGGTTTTGGCGAATTTGACAAGTTTTGGCATTTGGGACGGTGAAGCCAAGAGTACTTGGAAAAAAATGTCGCCGGTTTCGATGCGTTTGATAGTGGCATCGTCAGCGATGGCTATGACTCTGGATTTACCGGTAGAATACGGCATGTCTACCGTCTGAGATACGGTGCCTGATTTGATGACGATGTGCAGTTCTACCGTAGGATCAAATTTCGTGAGTGAGACTTCGCGAAGCAGTCTTAGTCCATCGGCCAGAGGATATACATGATCTGCATTTATCTGCATCTTGGCTTTTTTGTAAGCCTCTGATCGGGTGCGGATGGTCTTGACCGGTTTTGCGGTTTCGATTTTGGGAGTGATGGGAGCAGCGGTTTTTTCGATTTTTTCCGGTTTTGTCTCTTCAGTGGAATCGACTTGTGCAACGACATTTTTTTCATCAATTTTTAGAGACTTGCCTTCGCGAAGCTTTTTCTGTTCCAACTTGACTGCCTTTTTGGCCTTGAGTTCACTTTCGTTTTCAGAACCAATGACGCTGATACGTTTTTTGCCCATAGATGCGTTTTTTAAAAAACTTCCTTTGTCAAAAGCAATTAACTTATTGACAAGGTGCCATGCATTATATATCAAAATTTCCGTGGTTTCCACTGTACCGATGATTATTGCTTAGGCTTATACTGAAAGATGATGGAAATATGGCACAGGGATGGGAAGCTGTGGCGTGTAAAAGAGATATGGGGAGTGGGTAATTGGGAAGATGTTGATTTAGCACAAACTGTGGCGGTTGTGGGCAGTAGGCACATGAGTGGTTATGGGGAACGGGTGACAGGAATGCTGGTAGGGGAATTGGTGAGAAGTGGGAAAACGATAATGTCCGGGTTGATGTATGGGATAGATAAAACAGCCCACCTGGCTACGATGAATACTGGCGGCAGGACTGTGGCTGTGGTGGGGTGGGGAATACAACAGGCACTGAGGGATCAGGAACAGATATTGACGAGGCAGATAGTGAATAGTGGCGGAGTGGTGATCTCACTTTGGGATGATTTTGAGGCTACCAGGTGGAGCTTTCCGGTAAGAGACAAATTGATGGCGGAGATGGCTACCGATATATATGTGGTGGAGGCAGCCAAAAAAAGCGGAGCATTGTTGACCGCTGAATGGGGAAGAAAGCTGCATAAGTATATTTGGGCTGTTCCGGGGCCTATCACAAGTGTGGTATCTCAAGGAACCAATGAATGGATAAAGAAGGGTTGGGCTAATGCATGGCTGGGGAGACTTGATGGTTCTTGTGTTGGTAATGGTACGGAAATATGTATTTTGTTACAAAACGATATGCTTTCTTGCGATGAGTTGGGACGACGGTTAAAGAAGAGCGTAGCGGACACAATGGCGGAGTTGACTCAATTGCAGATTGAGGGGTTGGTGGACACCAAGGGTGATAAATATTTTTGGAAAGAACAATGTTAGTCAAAATTTCTTCTGTAGCTCATGTAGGATTGGAAAGTATTCCGGTGGTTGTTGAGGTTGATGTGGCGAATGCGGGTTTTCCGGGATTGACGATCGTGGGTCTAGCAGGAAAAGCGGTAGAGGAAGCGCGTGAACGGGTAAAAACGGCAATAATCAATTCAGGGTACTCATTTCCCACAAAACGAATTACTGTGAATTTGGCTCCGGCAGACTTACCAAAAGAGGGTGGTGCTTATGATTTACCGATCGGAGTGGGTATACTGGCGGCTTCGGGGCAAATTCCAGAGGAGAAAGTTGGTGAGGGAGTATTTTTTGGAGAGGTATCGCTCGATGGAAGCCTGCAATCGACGCGTGGAGTATTGCTCTGCGGAATATTTGCGGAAAAAATGCGGAAAAAACTTTATGTTCCAATAGTAAATTCAGCGGAAGCGGCGGTAGTTACTGGTTTGGATGTATATGGCATTCCTACTCTTGAAGCACTGGTGAAGCACTTGACCAGTGAGAAAGAGTTGATGCCGATAGAGACAGTGGAGGTAAGGAGGCTGGTTGGGATGGGGAGAGCTGATTTTGATATGGCTGATGTGGTGGGACAGGAGACCGCTAAGCGGGCGCTGGAAATTGCGGCCGCTGGAGGACACAATCTGCTTTTCTGCGGCCCTCCGGGGACTGGAAAGACAATGTTGTCGCGAGCAATGCCAGGAATACTTCCTCCGCTTTCAGAAAAAGAAATCTTGGATGTGACGAGAATATATTCTGTGGCGGGAGAATTGCCGGTGGGTGAGGCTATTGTGCGCAGGCGACCATTCAGAAGCCCACATCATGGGATATCAGTAGCGGGAATGATTGGGGGGGGAAGCAGTCCTATTCCTGGGGAGGTTTCTTTGTCGCACCTGGGCGTATTGTTTCTGGACGAAATGGCGGAATTCCCCCGAGCTGTTTTGGAAGCGTTGAGGCAGCCAATGGAAGATGGGGTGGTAAACATTTCCCGTGCGGCGGTAAGGGTTGCATATCCCGCCAGATTTGCCCTGCTTGCGGCGGTTAATCCTTGTCCCTGCGGATATTTGGGGCATCCAACCCGACCATGCATTTGCGGTGAAAGGCAGATACAGCGATATAGACAAAGAATGAGCGGGCCGGTTTTGGATAGAATAGATATGATGGTAAAAGTGCCGGTAGTGGATGTAAAGAAACTTGGCCAGATTGAGGATCGCATCATTGAGTCATCACAAGTAGTTCAGAAACGAGTTGTAAGAGCCAGGCTGGTGCAGGAGGAAAGATTTGCAAATGAAGTTAATTGTGTTTGCAATGCGGCTATGAGGAATAAGCAGGTGAAAGTATATTGCAGTTTGGATGAGGACTCGCAAAAACTGCTTTTGTCGGCGTGCGAAAAATTGGGGTTGTCTACCCGGGGGTATTTTAAGGTTTTGAAAGTAGCGCGAACGATTGCTGACTTGGCCGGAAATGAAAGGATAGTGGTCAAGCATATTGCTGAGGCATTACAATACCGGATGTGAAATTGCAGAGAAAAACAATACCGAAGTACGATTTGGGTTTGATTATCTACAGTTGGGTGGGTGCTGGACACGCACGGCAAGCTGATTATTTGGCGGAGAGCCTGAAAGGGGCGACAAAATTGTGTAGAAAGATAAAATTGATTTGTGTAGATATCGAGGCGAAAGAAGCAGGGACAGCAAGCAAACTGGTGGGGATGGGGTATGCCTGGCTGCAGACAACACCATTACTATATGAGTGGATAGGGAGGTTTTTGTCGTGGCCGTGTTTTCAGAAGTTAGTTGATGCGCAAGTAATGGCGATAGGGCAGCCGGAGCGGCTGCGAAAGACAATGTTGGAAGCCGGCTGGAGGCCGGGAGACCGTACTTTGTGGATGGTGACACATGTAAGTGGCGTCGCGTCTCTGGTGAGGCTGTATGAAGATTTGAGATATGGGTATGAGTTGGAGGGGGATTTGGTGGAGTTTTCACCTGATCCCTGGAAACCTGATTTGGCGCTTTGGTCCGCCACATGCCCAAAATCCTTTTTGAAGGGCAGACACATTGTGGTGCTGCATGACAGAGAAACTGCTTTAAGATACAAAAAATGCCGTAGCGGTATGGTAGTAGTCAGGCCGTGGGGAACATTGTCGGAACCGGAGTTTTGGGATAGGCCGGGATGGCGTTTGGGAGATATAAGGAAGCCGATTGAATTAGTGTTCGAGTGGGGTGGTAATGCAAATGAGCGATATACAGACAAAATTATCCAGTTTGTGGAGACAATAAAAGAGAGTGTTACCGAGGGGGAAGCACGATTGATATTTGTGGTTATGCATCAAATGTCGGCAAAAAATCGAATTGAAGAAAAATTGCGGCTATTGGGGCTCAGGGCAAGGGTCATTTGGAATAAAAACAAAGATGTGGCGATTAGACAAAGGGCGAAAATTGTCCGATCACAGTTACCTGGCGGAGCCAACCGTATTTACGTTACAAAAGGGGGGGAGGTGCCTTTGGAATATCGAGAGGGAGCATTGATTTGGGCAATCTATGGAGCTGGCCATGAGGGGGAAGATATCCGGCGGGGGGTTGAGTTGGGGTGGACTGTGGATGCCAGGAAGATTCCGGTCGCAGTGTGGTTTTGTGAGATGCGAAAAGCGATTATGTTGAGGCGCAGAATTGGAATCAGAAAGTGGAGAAAAATGGTTGAGATGAAAAGAAGCAGAGCGCATTTGGCTCCATTGACTGTCTGACCCTGAGATTGGGTACATGGGAAGGTCTGTTGAAAGACGGTACCACTCTTGCGATTTGAGTTGTGATCATATTTACCGCCTGTGTTGGATAAGCCGGCATACGTTTGGCGTGAGAAATCTGGCTGAAAAACCCGTGGAAACAATTCTCGATGGTATTTTTACTTGATAGTTGTGGCCAATCTGCCAGAATGAGAATGTAATCCATTATGCATAATCAGCAACGTCAGCACAGGGGCGGTGTCGGGGAGGAGATTGCAATAAATTACTTGGTAAACAGAGGGATGCGTTTGGTTGAAAGGAATTACCGCTCAAAATATGGTGAAATAGATGCTATCCTTTGTGATGGTGAGATGTTGGTTTTTGTGGAAGTAAAGACAAAGCTGGAGGGGAGTGAGATACGACCTGAGGAAATGTTTGACCGAAGAAAGTATTTGCGGGTTAAGCGGATGGCCATAGTATATTTAAGCGGAAAAGAGGTGGAGTGTAGAATAGATATGGTGGCTGTGGAAATTGGGATCGATGGAAGGATTGTGGATGTCAGACACTATCCCGGAGTGGTTTGGGATTAGAGGACTTTTATACCCATTGAGCGGGCGGTACCCATGACTGTATTCATAGCTGATTCGAGACTGTCTGTATTGAGATCGCCGAGTTTCTTTTCGGCAATTTCTCTTACCTGATCTTTGGTGATGTTGCCAGCTGACTCGCGACCGGGCTTTTTGGCGGCGGTTTTGAGACCCAGAACCTTTTTAATCATGGCGGAAACCGGAGGCAGTTTGGTGACAAAAGTAAAGGAACGATCTTCGTAGACGGTAATGACGGCAGGGATAAGATTGCCTTTGAGTTCGCGGGTTTTGTCGTTGTATTGTTTGACAAAATCCATGATAGGAATACCGTGTTGGCCGAGGGCTGGTCCAACCGGAGGTGCGGGAGTAGCTTCACCTGCAGGAAGATTGAGTTTCAGAATGACCTTGACTTTTTTGGGTGCCATAGTTTTTTAAATCTTTTTGATTTGTAAAAAGTCCAATTCTACCGGGGTTTCACGTCCGAAGATGGAAACCAGGACTTTGACTTTGCCGGCGGCTTCGTCGATAGATTCAATTGAGCCTAAAAAGTCAGCAAATGGTCCATCGGTGATTTTTACAGCTTCGCCGACACTAAAGTTGGCTTTGTACTTGGGTGCGCCGATCTGGGCAAACTGCATAATAGCCTGAACTTCGGGAGCTGACAAGGGAGTGGGTTTGTTGCCAACACCGACAAAGCCTGTGACACCGGCGGTGGTGCGTACAACTAACCAGGAGTTGTCATCAAGAAGCATTTTGACCAGAATGTATCCGGGGAAAATCTTTTCTTTTACTGAGGACTTTTTGCCGTGACGGATTTGAATTTTGTCCTGAGTGGGAATAAGAACTTCAAAGACTTTGTCAGTTTGTCCCAGGGTAGCTACTCTTTGACGTAAAGTTTCAGCCACACGAGCTTCATGTCCAGAGTAGGTGTGAACGACGTACCAACGGGCCTTTTCAGCCAATTCCTGGTTGGGATTGATGATTAAGTGTCCGGGGATGATTTTAGAGCCAAGTCCGCGCTCGGTGACACTTTGGGTGGCTATATTGTCTTGGGACATGTTTATTTTTGGGTAGTAATGATTTTTAAGATGTTGGTAAAGAGATAATCAAGGCCGCCTACATAGACACCGACTATCAAAGAAATGACGATGACGAGTACGGTTAAGTTAAGAGTATCTTTTTTGCTGGGCCAGCGAACTAATTTTAATTCGGTTAGGGTGTCCCGCAAATAAGAAAGCAAATTCATGTTGTCAATTATACCCCAAGATTGTGCTTTGGGGACTCTCACAAAAAAAGAGTCTTTGCGACTCCTGTCAAGCATTATATACGGGAGTTTGGGCTTTGGCAATATGTCATGTTAAAACGGGATGACTATATATCTCGCACAAAAATCTGACATATTATTTTGTGCTCGCTATAGTATTATGCCAGTCAAGTAGCCAGGAAAAGGCAAGCGGAAGCGGCAGGAATCCGACGCCGATGGATACTTCCGCTCGGGGATTTTGTGGAGAAATAGTTTTTTGTGGAATCTGGGGACGAAATTCCTGTTTGCAATGAGGGCAGCGATCTCCATATGAGAGAAGCCGATTGATCGAACCGCAACAAGCACCGCAATAGCGGACAAATACATATTCTGATGCCGAACGATTGGCTACCGCGTGTGTATTTGCAGGACTTTCCAGGAATTCACTATTTGAAACACCGCATCCGGAGCCGGCATAATCCACTTGCACTCCGGCAAGTTGCTGCATTTGGTTTTCGGCACGGACGCCGATGACGTGTGGGTTTTCTTTGTTTAGTAATCCAGAGAGTACTGCTGGAGCGATACATTTCTCTGCTAGTTTGGTAAGTTCTATACAGCGTTTGCGGATTTCACCTGAAGCTATCTGTTTCCAAACTTCCTGTGGAAGATCTATCCACATTGACGCAGTGTGAAAGACGTTTTCTCCAGGGGAAATTTCGGCAACTAGAGGGGTCATGATGGCGTCAAGATTTGAAAGGTGGGGAAGGTTGGGAATGGTGCTTCGGGGAGTAAATTGAACAAGACGACGTTCGGTTTCTTCCGGTGTCTCTAAAAGGGGGATACCGTAGGCGTCAAAACGTATAGAGCCGTTTACATTAGTTACAAAAAAGATATCCAGGCGACCTTCCGGATATTTATAAGCCGGACTGGTCAAAACAATGAGGCGTCGAGAGTTTTTGGGTGTTTGATTTATGTGGTGTTCTACATCGAGAGCCGCCAGAGAGGAAGGGAAGTATTCCTCTTCTGTGCTTAGGTTTTCCGGGAGATGGTCGTACCACCAAATAATATTTGGGGTTATAGTACTTCCTTCTCTAACTGTGGCTTCCACAGTAACGGAGGCAGTATCTTCGGCTACGCGACGAGGGGGGGCGTTGTGGTAACGATTGATATCAAGAGCAACACGTTTTTCTGCGGACATTTTTTGATCCTGCGCGGGATATAAATTTATTAGATCGTTAGTTTTCCGGCTATACGGTTGCGGCACAGTCTCTGAGTTTCACAGAGTTCCTTAAACACGATCCACAGATATACCCTACTTACTGTGATTTGCAAGCAAATCCAGTTGGGCATATATCCAAAAACTCTCGTTAAAAGTTGCAAATACAAACAAGTTTGCGCTAATGCGAGCGAGTTTTATGACTATACTTTAATTTTTTTGGAGAATTAGTCAAGGGGAAATCAGGAGTTTGAGGGTTCGGGCGAGTTTTTTGGAATCGTGGCGAATGCGGTTGAGTTGGGGAGTAATGGATAAGATGTCGGCGGGGACGGGGCAAACAGCTAATTTTTTGAGTTTTGACAATTGGTCTTCTGACCAGCCAAGAAAATAGGAATGTTCTGAGGCGTAGGTGGAGGCTATGTTTGGGTATAAATTCTCAAACTCAGCTGTGGATATATCTGGGCAGATAAAGTAGTCGAAAGGTTTGGAGAGATGAGTGTATTTCTGGAAGAGTTTAAAGTAGCCTAGTGGGGTGATCTGGTGAGTTTGATTTCGATTGGAAACCAGATTGGCAATCAAAATCTTTTTGGCGCGGGTTTTTTTGAGAGCAGCAGTGATACCTTTGGGAAGAAAGTTGACTAGTACAGAGCCGTAGATGCTCCCCGGACTATAAATGATGTGGGTGGCGTTTGTTATGGCTGAGATGGCTTCCGGTGTGGCGGAAACCGGATTATCGAGCCAGATTTTGGTGATTTGGTTTGAGGACATGGATTGACGGTCAAGTTCATGTTCACCTGTGAATGTGGTACCCAACTCTGTAGAGAAACAGATGTTCGCGGATTGGAGTGTAACCGGGATTGCCTGTCCCTGAAATCTGATATCCAGAAGCTTTTCCAGAGTGTTTTGCACGGCCAAAAAGTTACCTGAATATTTTTCAAGCAGTGCATAATAGATTGTGTATCCTAAATTGCGGTTTCGTCCATCGGTGAATCCGGCGATTTCGGAAAACGCGGCAACCTGTTTCAGGTGGTTTTGGGGTGTGGAAATTAGGGCGAGAAGATTACGCAGTAGATCGGAAATGGCAATAATACGATCGCGTTCGTCAGTTCTTACCTGGCCGGTCTTGCCTCCGGAATCCATGGATGCGGATATCGCAGAAAGATGAGAGTACCCGGATTCCAGGAGCGCTTTGATGATTGTTGGGGAACCGGTGCCGCCACCAATGGTGCAAATTCTAGGCATTTAGGATGTTAAGATATTAACATGTCTTTTGAGCAGGACACTTCTTCTATAGGTGATTTGGAGAAGAATTTGACTGAACTAGGAGGTGATCCTGGACGCACAGATAGGGAACTGGATAATTGACGTAGGCATAAGCAATTCGGACAGGAAACATCTCGTGGTGTTCAAGTTCAAAATGTAGACCGTGAGAAGAGTGGCTCTTCACGGGATCCGATTTTTGGGGGAACGATTCTTGAGAATGAAACAAGAACAGTAAGGAGCATGGCTTTGGCTGCAGCTGTTGCGACAAAACTAATGCTGCCCACACTTATTTCTCCTGATGTTTCGAGAATGCGGGGAATGGGCCACCTTACGCGAGGACTATATGCTACGACTTCTGTGGGGGAAGCGGTGGGAATAGCGGCGATCCTGGCACAGCAGCCTGAAATAGGATTGATTGTCTACGGAGCGGCAAAGTATTCATCGATGATTATTGAGAAAATTGGTAAAGAGTCATTAAAAAAGAAGCAACGTGATGCAAATGTTGTTCGCTTTAATCTGGATTCGGAGAGTTGGGCGGTTCGCGGCACGGCTTATGCTGCAGCTTTGGCTGCGAAAGTGCTTTTGCCTACGACTGGTGAGGTGGTAATGGAGAAGCCGGGTGGTAAACATGAACAAAAAGGACTTTCGTCGGGACGGGAAAGAATTCGGGTCAGGACTTTGGCTGGACGATTCGGAATCGGGGGTGGTATGGCTGTGGAAAAGGCAGGGTTGGGACTTGTGGGAATGAGTTGGGTAGGTCCGGTAGTTTTGAGGTCGGTGGGGATAGATTGGTTTGGTCCTGCCGGAGTAGGTCCTGAGGTGGGCATTGCGGTCTATTCGGCAGGTAAGTTGATGACACTACTGGGTGAAGAGACCGAAAAGAATTGGCGGGGTTTTGTGCCTATTGGTCGAGAGTTGACAGCGAATACAAAAAGATTCACCAAATGGGCGAGTGGGCTTGAGGGGATGAATGATGAAATCAGGCGAACAGGTCAGG
>CAZCXU010000003.1:0-53986 GCA_964502885.1 uncultured Gammaproteobacteria bacterium | reverse complement strand
AAATGGGCGAGTGGGCTTGAGGGGATGAATGATGAAATCAGGCGAACAGGTCAGGCCAGTCCGGCGGGGGTTGCAGGTCTTGGGGGTGGCTATGACTGAGCTGGTGGGTAAGGGTAAGCAGAAAATTGGAGAAGCGTGGGGGCGTCTTACTAAGGGTACAAAAAAAGACACTGAGGATGTTAATGATCTTACTGTAGTTGACTAGGAGGTGATTTGAATGGATCAATCTAATGATGTATCAAAAAATGATTTAAAGAATGTTTTGGCGCTAGGTCTGACAGTTCAAAGCTGGAGTGTGATATTGGTCTATGCTTTGAAAAAAAATAAGACAAGTGTTGTCCAGTCGGTCACGAAAATTCTAAATGAATTTGTTGAGTCGTTGGCGGATTCAGAGAAAGAAGAACTGGAGGCAGATATGAAAGCCATGGTAAGTCAAAAATCTGCAGAAATTTTAGCTGGTTTAAACGAGAACTTGTCAGAGGCTGAAATGGTCGAGGTGATAAAAACTATCAAGGAGTAGCTGCCCCTAGAATTTGGCTGGGAGCAGGTGCGATGAAGTATAGTCCTGCAATGACCAGGCCGAGTAAGAAGATCACAAGGAAACTACCAGATGCGGAATGAATTAAATCGCGGTCCCGTTTGTAGAGTGGATAGTGGGTGCGGTGGTCAATGAGCATTTACGCCGATGATATGTGTAGTTGATGCTAAAATCAAGTTTAGTTATGTGGGATGGTAACAGAGTAAAGCTAAGAAGGCATCTGGAATTTGTGTTTGAGGGGGCGAGGCTTAATTATCGGATTTTGGGGCAAGGGAATCCAGTGGTGTTGCTACATGGGTCTATGGTGGCGGATGCGTGGGGGGGGTTTGAGTTTGCTTTGGCCAGAAAATATAAAGTGTATGTGCCGGAGTTGCCGGGATTCGGGGCTTCGGAAGCGGTTCCCAATAAAATTCATGATACGGACCTATTTGCCAGAGCATTTGCGTCATTTATGGAACATGAGGGATTGCAAAAAGTCCCCGTGATAGCCTTTTCTTTGGGTTGTGTGGTAGCAATAAAGGCAGCGGTAAGGTTTGATACTCGGGGGAAACTAATTTTGGTGGGAATGCCAATTCGTCTGGAAAGCAAACTTTTGCCAAGAATTATGGCGTTGCCACTTGCTGCTCGCAGGGTTTTGGCGATGAATGAGTTGGCGCGGGGCGGATTGCTTCTTTCTGTACTTAAAGACATTATTGGTGTGGCTGATTCGAGTTTTGCGGTTGCCTATTTGCAGAAACTGCGCACCACAGATATCCGTGCAATGGTGGATTGTGATTTGATAGAAGAGGTGGAGAAGCAATTGCCGTGGTTGTTGTCCCGTGTAAGTAATGAAATGGTTTTTGCCTATGGGGAAAAAGATGGATTAAAGCGGGGAGCTGACAAATGGTTGGGGAAACCAATTGTTGAAATACACGGTGGCGGGCATGATGTTTTTGTGACGGCTGCTAATGAGACCATGAAGTTTGTGGACGGACAACTAGCGAAAAAACAAAACAAGGGATTGGAGGGGATTTGGCCATTGACATGGTTTGTAAAAAAACGCTAAACATTATTGATGTCAAAAATCAGGATTGCGTTTTGTTATAACACCAGGAAGGGTGAGGTGGGGGAAATGGACGCTCGACTTGATTATGACTCTGCGGAGACTGTTCGGGGTATACAGTTGGCGCTGGAAAGGAATGGAGCAAGTGTAATAGGGGTTGAGGCAGATGACGATGCCTTTGACAATCTCAAAAAGATGAGAGGGCAAATCGATCTGGTTTTTAATATTTCTGAGGGAACAATTGGTGATGCAAGAGAGTCGCAGATACCAATCTTTTGTGAAATGTTGAATATTCCTTATACCCATTCTTCGCCGACAACACATGCAATATCATTGAACAAGCAATTAACTAAATTGGCGGTTATGGGAATGGGGTTTGATTGTCCTAAGGCGGTGGTGGTAAGAAATTGCCAAATTGAGAAAAAGAGAATACATTTTCCGGTGTTGATAAAGCCAAATGGCGAGGGGTCCAGTTGCGGAGTTTTTGCCGAGAATGTTGCTGATAGTTGGGAGGGAGTGAATCAAAGAATCGATGAGCTGCGAAAGGGTGGTTTGAAAGGAAATTTGCTGGTTGAGGAATATGTTGACGGGCGGGAATTTACTGTCGCGGTGCTGGGCAATCCGCTTCGAGTCATGCCGATCATTGAACAGCGGTTTGATTTTTTACCCAAAGGGATGAACAAAATTGCAGGGTATGAGCTGAAGTGGATTTACGAGGACAGGCTGAAAGATTTGACGCAAGCGTATTATTGTCCACCTGAGTTATCAGATTCAAAAATCAAAGAAATTGAAAGAATCACGTTGGGAGTGTGTGAGGGCTTGGGTGTAAGGGATTGTGCTCGCCTTGATTTTCGAATGGATGCCTCAGGGAAGATCTATTTTATTGAAATCAACACACTTCCGGGAATTATTCCTGATGAGAATGTCATTTCTTATTTTCCTCTATCTTGTCGTGCTGTCGGGTTATCTTATACAGAGATGGTGGGAGAAATACTGAGGAGTGCCAGGAAACGCTATCTGTTGTGATCGCAGTGGTTTTTGTGATTTTTTAAATGGTTTTCCAACATAATGGAGTTAATTATTGCTATGAGTGCAGCGACGGAAGCAAAACCAATGATTATGACAGCTATGGCTACTAATCGTCCTCCGGTGGTGATTGGATATATGTCACCATATCCGGTTGTGGTGGCTGACACGATGGCCCACCAGACGGCATCCCAATAACTGTGAACATTGGGATTGATGCCAAACTCGAAGAAGAAGAAACCAGCTGCACCGGAGAAGACGACAATACATGCGGTGGTAAATATAAAAATTAGATAGGAATTGCGGGCGTATTCAAGGGAAAATTCGAGCAATATTCGCATGCGGATGGCTAGCCGGATGAGACGTAGAAGGTAAAGTAGGGGAACCCCGGGGAATAAGGGAATCCCCTGTAGCAGCTGGGCCATTGGTCCTACGGCTGGGATGGCAGAAATGAGTTCGAGACGGTGTCTGGGAAAGAAATCTTTTTTATCCGGTGAGAGGTGGTAATGAAGAAAAAAATCGGCAAAGAAAAGCGCTGAGATAATAATATCAACGATATTTAACCAGGCCGGTGGGGATGGGGAGAGGAATGTATAAACTTCAAGGATGAGTAGCACTACACTGAAGATTGCCAGACCGACCATGACGCCTTCACGGAGAAAAGAAAATTTGGGAAAGTGGGCAGACATACCGGAATAGTATAGCGGAATGCCGATTTTTGGCATATATTGAAGTTTTTTGTGAGGAGGCGTGCATGTACAAACTCGACCTTTTTCTGTTGTAGAGTCTATGGTTCTACTTCGGAGGTAATTAGGGTAAAATCAGAATGTAGCCTTAGGGACGTCGTTCAACGGCAGGACTGCGGTCTCCAAAACCGCCAATGAAGGTTCGATTCCTTCCGTCCCTGCTTGCACAAAAAATCCGGGTCATGTACCCGGACTTTTTTGTTCAAAAGGTTTAAGGAAGGAATAGAGCAGGTTTTGGGGCTCGGGGGTCCCCAAGTTCGTGCGATATTCCTTCCACCCCTGCTGACAAATTTCGAGGCTAGTTTTTGCATCAAACTATATCAACGGCTGACAGGAATCAAACCTACGCGCTAAATTCCTTAAAATTTCTAGTGTCGGTACTAAAGTACAATTTCACTCTCAATTCATTCGCTAGATTAACGAGGAGGGTGTTGTCTACCCTGTAGTGTTTATCGTATGCTTCTTTTGTTGCTGCATCCACTCTTGCGTTTGCTACCTGTAAGGCTTTATCGGCAGTGTCGCCATGCCCAGCTTGGGACAATACCTGTCCCAGTAATTGAACTTGACCTCGGATGTTCACTTCTGTCTGTAAATCAGCTAGGCCCTCATTAACTGCTTGTTCTTCCTGTTCGAGTATGTTTGCCATCTTTGAAGTTATATACTCATTTACCTTATATGGGTCATCAATAATTGGTGTTTCGTCAGTAGCCAGTGCCATTATCTGCATGCCGGGGCACAGTATCACTATGCCATTTATCCCCCGGATCATCCTTTTTGAATTTCCAAAAATGATTGAAAAGTAGTCTGGGGGAGTAAATAATCCACCGTACCCTGGATGATCATGCATCTCCAGAATGCTCGATCCTCCCATGTTTAATACTTCCTGTTTCATTTTTCTTAAATCAACTTCGCTTGGAGACCCATACGTTGGGGAAGTTGTTTTAATCTCCCCAGTCTCGATATCGACATACACCAACCTCCCCTGTTCCAACATCTCACCTGTTTCCTGGTCAAATTTAGGTGTGGTATACATCTGGGAAATGGCATCGGAAATGACATCCCCTACATCAATCGCTTTGGCAAAATTCTCCCTTCGTCCTCCCATATAACTACCGGACTCAGTAAACCTTAAGCCTTTCAGATACTGAATAAAATTCTCCGAATTTATCACCGGTCCAGATGATTCATATTCAACCAAGCCATCCATAATGAAATTCTATCAAATTTGTGCGTAATAGGTTCGAATGTCTTCCATCCAGGGCTGCTTGCACAAAAAATCCGGGTCATGTGTTCCAGCTGTTTGTATGTCAGAAAGGAATTCTTCTATTGGGAGCAAGGTGGGAGTTTGAGAAGCTTTTTGCGAAGTGAGGATGATTAGATATTTTTCCTAATTGGAATGGTAGAATCGAATTGATGATGGGGTGGAGATCTCCTTGGGACATGGATAAATTTTGGAAGAATCCGATTTTGATATATGTGGTTGTGGGATATATGTTGCTGGTGTGCGGTGTTTTGGTATATCTAGTCAAGTTTTCCGGGCTTTACCCTCCGTAGAGTATGAAAGGATTTGGATTGGCGCTACTTGACCGGTTGCGGTATTCCGGTGGTAAATTATAACTTGTGCTGTCGATTAAGGAGACTCGGTTGTGTCTAAAGACGCGTAGTACGGATCCGATAGAGCAGTCCGAAGTTTTTGAATTGCTGGTGGGGTGGATTAAAAGACACAATGACCTTAGAAGAGAACTGATTCAAGCTGTGGAAGTGATGTCTGCAGAGTGGACACAGGAAATGGGGAGATTGATTCCAGTAATTGATAGGGGCAATGTGGAGACAATGATGCGAGTATTGGATGGTGAAGGATATGAAATCAAAGGTAAGGATGGTCGGTGGTATACAATAGAACCATGGTATGGACTGGCGATGGCGTTTTTATCCATGCAGGGGGTGCGGCCGATTATAGATGATGAGGGTGGAAGCTAAAAAATTATTTTAGCTTGGAATTTTCTTTGTGTGGGGTGCTTTTTTTGCACTTTTTACAGTATTTTTTTAGCTGAAGCTTTTCGGGGACGTTTACTCTATTTCTTTCGGAAATGTAGTTTTGGGATTTGCAGGTACTGCATACCAAAGCGAAGATTTGACGGGCGCCTTTTTTTGCCATAGCGGGCTGATTTTACCGGATTTGAGTATCAAGATGCAAGAGCTTGCCCCAGAGATAATCCGGGGCAAAGCTTATTTTGCGCTCTCAATGAACCACTAAACCTGTGGCGTTTGAGCAGGGGTTGCAGTTGCTTCTGTGGCTACTACAGGAGCGGCCGGGGCTGCGGCGACAGCGGCTGCGGCATCTGAGATGGCAGCTTGAGCTGAAGCAGCATCAACAGAAACAGCTGGTATTTCTGCTGCCGGAGTTGCAACTACCGGTGCGGCTACGGGAACTTCCTGGGCTGGTTGAGCTGGAGCAGTAACAGTAGTGACAGCATTCTCGTTACCACAGCTCTGACAAACCCAAACTGTTTTACCGTCGTTTGTGGTGACGGTTTGACAGTTGGTGCAAGCGACTTGTTGTGAATTATCCAAAGATCTCACCGCCTTTCAAAAGGGAGGTTAACTTTGAACACTGTAACTTATGATTGACACACTTGTAAAGAAGCTACAGAATGAATTGATGGACGCTACCGATGCCCCGATGGCGCAAAGTCGTAGTTTTTCTCTGTCCGGCATGTCTTCGCCGGTGGAAATTGTTGATCAGGTCGTGGGGGCTGCTTTGAAATTGGCAGCATCCGACATTTTGTTTGAACCGGAAGAGAAAAATGTGGTAGTGAGATTGCGGGTGGATGGAGTATTGAGACAATTCGGGGATATGCCACATGGAGCATACGACCAGGTGTTGTCTCGGATAAAAGTATTGGGGAATATGGATGTGACTGAGAGTCGTAAGCCTCAGGAGTCAAAAATCAGATTTGATGTGGATGGGCACCCTTATGTGCTGAGGGCGGCTATAGTATCCACTAATTTTGGACAAATGGTGGCACTCAGAGTGCTTGATACCCCGAGGTTCAGCCAGTTTTCTGAGCTGGGAATGCCGGTTGAAATGGGGGAGCAGATTAAACGGAATATCTCGGGTAGATATGGTTTGTTTTTGGTCTGCGGACCAACCGGATCTGGAAAGACGACTACGGTTCATACATGTTTGAGACATTTGAATACGGGAGAAGTGAATATCATGACATTGGAAGATCCGATTGAATATGTGATGCCCGGACTTAACCAAATGCAAATTGGAGAAGACGTCGGATTGGATTTTGTTTCGGGCCTGAAGATGATTCTTAGATTGAATCCCGATATAGTTTTTGTGGGTGAGATCAGAGACGCGGAGACTGCAAGAATTGCTGTGCAAGCTTCGCTTACCGGGCATTTGGTCATATCCACAATTCATGCCCGCAACAGTGTTGGGGCATTGTATAGGTTGATGGATTTGGGGGTGGACAAATATATGATTAACTATGCGTTGAGGGCAATTGTTTCGCAGCGGCTGATGCGTCGGGTTTGTGAACATTGTAAACAGCTGTATACTCCGACGGCTCAGGAAGTGGTGGTTTATTCAGCTGAAAAGGGTGGTCCTCCGGGTAACCTGATGCACGGGGCTGGTTGCGATTTGTGCGATCAGACAAGATATCGGGGTAGGGTTGGTATATATGAACTTCTTGAAATGAATGATGAGATGCGCAAACTGGTGGCCTCGGTGGCGAGCGAGACAGAATTTCGTAAGGAATTGACGCGAATTGGGTTTGTGGGGATGAATTTGCAGGGGATTCGATTGGTAGACGAGGGGGTGACGAGTTTGCGGGAGTATATCAGGACGATGTATGACGCGAGATAGAACTTTGGTGAGAGGAGGTCAAAAAGGCTGGAGGGAGAATATTAAAAGCAACTTCCTCATTCTGACGAATGAGGGTCTTTCGATGTTCTCCTCCGATCAGTGAGCCTGGAGGGAGAATCGGACTCCCGACTTCATTCTTACCAAGAATGCGTTCTACCACTGAACTACCCAGGCGAATGGGTTTTTATGTTAAACCTAGGGATGCGTTCTACCATTATCGCAGCAACGTGGGGCCCTACCCACAAGCTGCTCTATCCCAGCTTGCCTTAACGGCAAACTGTGATGAACTACCCAGGCGAATGGGTTTTTATGTTAAACCTAGGGATGCGTTCTACCATTATCGCAGCAACGTGGGGCCCTACCCACAAGCTGCTCTATCCCAGCTTGCCTTAACGGCAAACTGTGATGAACTACCCAGGCGAATGGAACTTGGTTATTATATCCGAGAAGAAGAGGGGATGGAAAGTGAGTAATTAGTGGAGTGCCTTGTGGGCCTCATAGAGTCGTTTGGTGAGATCATCACAGATATTACCCCAGCGTTCGTTGGTTTTACTGTCCACATACCCCAAGCTTTCACAGAGATCAATGAGGGAAGCGATCTTGGCTATTGATACGATGCATTTTTCCATTGATTCGCCAGTGTTACCTTTGGAGGTGCGTGTTTGGCCTTCGACAAAGTCCTGGACAGTGGTAACACTTAAATTGCGAATTTGTTTGATCAGACCATTACTTTCATAGTTTGGGAGTTTGCCCGTGAGAACAAAAAGGTCTTTGTTGAAAGTACGGAGTTGTTCGTAGATGATGTGGCTTTTGAATTTGAACATGTTCTTATTTAATCACATTGTAAGAATTTGAGGTAGGGGACGTGGGGTTTAGTGCTGCGAGCAGAATTGGTCGCAGGATATGCGGGGTAGCAAGGTTACCCTCCTAATATCTATGCTTTGCTTTGATATTAGAATGAGCCGGGCATGTGTCAAATCACGGCTCACCGTAAAAACAAAAAACTAACCCTTTGAGCCAGCTCTTGTTTTTTGTGCCGGGAGCAGAATGGTGTGCGCCGCTTTGCGTGCTCCGTTATCCTGCTCCTGCTTGTGAAACTAACTGTGCCGGGAGCAGGATTTGAACCTACGTAGGCGAATGCCAGCGGATTTACAGTCCGCCCTCGTTGACCGCTTGAGTATCCCGGCTAGTTTATTGATTTTAACAAAAGTAGTGAGCCGAGGGTGGGGTTCGAACCCACGACCTGCTGTTTACAAAACAGCTGCTCTACCACTGAGCTATCTCGGCTTGGACTTCTGTGTTTGATTTTACCTGTTGCTGACCAGAAGTTAAAGAATCTTTGTATGCACTACTAAATGTACAATCTGTATCAGATATTAATAGTTTGTTATAGAGGGCTGACGTATTAAAAAAGTCCCGCCAGTCGGACGACTTTAGATTTTTTCCCTGGTTTGTACCAAAGTGGGTAGGCTATTCCAAATCGTTGCCGCATTGGAAATGTCTGAGAATGTGCTAGGACACACTCAGATTTGTGCCCAGCCCTTTTAGAGAAAAAATAGACAAAGAAAAATGTCTAAAGTCTTATCCCTCTTGGCAGGACACATTTATTATACTGAGAATGTAAACCGGAAAGAAGCCCTATCCAAGTAGAATTTTTAGAAGTATTGAAGCTATCGGGGAGACGATTATAGCTGCCAGGGATAATCCGCCGAAAACAGGCAAAATGAAAAGAAACAACAGGAGAAGGTTGTTTTGATGTTGAAAGCGAAGTCCAGATTCATGAGACATAAACAGGCTGGCTATTTTTGATCCATCGAGAGGCGGAATTGGTAGGAGATTGAAGATTGCCAGTGTGATGTTTAATCTAATAAGAAGAAAAACAACAGCAGATACTGTCTGGGGTAAATCGGCGGTACGAAAGACCAGTGCGAGGAGGCTGGCTATAATTAGATTGACTGCTGGTCCGGAAAGGGCAATGAGGGCAGTATCGCGGCGTGGGTCACGCAGATTGAATGGATCATATGGAGAAGGTTTGCCCCATCCAAAAAATCCAGTAAGCAGGATCATGGCGGTTCCCAGAGGATCCAGATGGGCGAGGGGATTTAGTGTGGTACGTCCTTGTGATCTGGGAGTGGGGTCTCCCAAGTAGTCGGCGGTGTAAGCGTGTGCGGCCTCGTGAATGCCAATTGAGATGACTAAGCCTCCGAATATCAGGCTAAAGGCAGCGGGGTTATTGAAAAGCATATCCAACATTCCAGCTATTATTAAGTATCCGGAGGTATTTATCAATTTGTTGCCAAATGGTTTGCAGGTTGAAACCGGAGGTGTTTGATTATAAAATACACGAGTCTTATGTCATTCATGTGTGATAACTGCAGTCGAGGTGTGCAATACGGCGAGTCCCATGCTCATGGCCGTGGTGTGGCAGGTGGACGCTGGAAGAAACGTGCTCCACATACCCGAAAAGTTTTTAAGCCAAATTTGCACAAATGGCAGGGTTTGAAGTTGTGTACTAAATGTTTGCGAGCGGCTAAAGCGGTTGCGGTGTAGATTGACCCTCGGAAAGAATTTGAATAGGACTTAGATTGACCAGCTTAACTCTGGTGTTTGTGTCGGGATTGATTGTCCATATACCTGGCCAAGGGAAGAGTGCACGAAATTTGTTGCGGAATGCTGGTGACAGTTGTCTTGTCTCAACTTGAAATTGCTCCCAGGGAATAAATCCGTATTCGCGGGTTAGTTTTTGGGTAAATGTGGCTTGTGAGTGGTCTTGTGCCCGGGGCTTAAAAGCGGAAGGAGAGCTGAGATACTTTAAAAAAAGCTGTGCACCTGTCGTAAAGAGACGAGTGCCTAAAGTTTCCGGCGTGTCGGTGTCAAAAATCGTGTCGTGCTCGCTGGCAATAATTGGCCCATGATCAACATCTGCATCAATCTGGATGAGGGTGACACCGGTTTCGGTGGTCCCGTCCAGTAGCTGAAATTGTAATGGAGATGGTCCTCTATATTTAGGAAGAAGCGATGGATGAATATTTATTAAAGGAGTAGAAAATTTGTCCAATAATTCAGGTTTGATTATGCGACCGTAGGCGGCGACAAGGCCGACTACTTTTGGGTCAGTTACTTTTTCGGACCAGCGTTCACACAGCAATTTTCCCGACTCAATAAACGGCAGGTTTTGTGAAATGGCAAATGCCTTGAGGGGGTTTGGCGTAAGTTGTAAATGCCTACCTACGGGCTTATCCGGAGTAGTCACTACCAGATGGATAGATACTTGATTGTCCAGAAGAGTTTTCAGGACAGGGATTGAGTAGGCGGACGAACCAAAAAAAATGATCGGCGGCATATACTTATATGGAAATTTCTTCCCAGGCTTTTCCCTTGATAAGGTAGAGTTTTGAGTTTTGAGAAAGTACATGGTCGATAAAGAGAATTCCATTGAGATGATCCATTTCATGCTGAATAATGTGGGCCATAAATCCTGTAAAGGCATCGGATTTTTTTGTTAATTTACCGTTGTCTATGATTTCATAATCCACATTGACGGATTGGGATCTTTTGAGTGGGGCGTAGTGGTGCGGGATGGAAAGACATCCTTCATAAACGCCGTTTTTGGAATCCGGGGCCTGAAGTTTTTGGGAGTACTGGGTAATTTTGGGATTGATAAAGAGGACTGGTGGTTTTTTGAGATCGGGGCGAGCCAGAAAAATCTGTAAAGGCAGGCCGATCTGGGGTGCAGCCAGGCCCACTCCTTCCGGGTCTTTTGCGCTGATAAGCGCTTCGGTCATGTCTGAAACTATATCGAGAAGCCTACGATCCACTGTGATAATAGGTTTTGTGGGTTTGCGAAGCACCGGATTCGGGACGGTAACTATGTCTGTCATGGACCAATTTTACAGGAAATGGTGATCAAGGTGTATTTTTATCGTTTGGGGAAATCTTTTTTGGCTACTTCGGAGGCTATCTGCTCCAGCTGATTTTTTGGTTCGGGGTAGTCAGGTTTGAGTTGCAAAGCATGGTTAAAGAACTTTTGGGCCGTGAGTGTGTCGCCCTTGTATTTGTACAATATTCCCAAATTGTGAATTACCCGTGGGTCGGTGGGAGAGAGTTTTTGCGCTTCGTTCAGATAGCTGATTGCGGTGTCAAAATTGTCAGGGCTGATGGTTCCCAGTAGAGTCAGAGATTTGGCCGCTTGCTTGTAGGTGCTTGGGTTTTGTGGACTGCGGGAGATGGTTAGTTCTGCCAATAGCTTGGTTTTTTGGGACAATGTTGCCGAAGAAGTAGCGTCTGTAGTTTCAGTAAATACAGACAGGTAGGCAGAAGCAAAAGCGTATTCAGCTGATATAGCAGGTTCGTGGGGGTTAAGTTCAAAGGCTGACTGCAGGTCCTGATACGCCAAAGCAACATATTCAGGTTTTTGGGTCATGGTAAAAGCGCGGAGGGAATTTTGTCCTGATGCAAGTTTGGTGTCTGCCAGCCAATATTGAAAAATTGCCAGAGAGAAATACAAAAACACTCCCAGAGCGCCGAGGGTGATGGCGGTTGTGAACAGAGAAGTCTGGTACTTGGTGCGGGGAAGGGCGGGGGAGACTGATTGGTTTTGTAAGTGAAGCGTTAACGCCGGGATTACAAACATCAGGACTTGAACTATGACGACCGAAAAACCCCAGAAATTGGTGATAGGAATAGTCAGCCAGCCAACAAGTAGAGCGAGTCGGGTGAGAGGCTGTGAGTCATTTGGTGCGCTAGATAATGAGCGAATCATTTGCACCAAAAATGCAAACAGGAGACAGAGATATGAAGATAGGCCGAGAATGCCGGTGGTAGACAAATAGTTGAGAAACTCGTTGTGAGCCTTGTTGTAGAGAAGATCCCATTCAGAGGTGTGGTTATGCTCGAGTGGTCTATAAAGATAATAGATCAGGCCAAAGGTTTCGGGCCCGCTTCCCAGCCAAAAGTTTTTTGGCGAAGCGCGCCAGATATCCAGACTGCCTTTCCAAACAATCTTGCGGATGGCTCCGGATTCAGTACCGCCGACGTCGAGAGCGGGCCCATCAATTTTTCCTGGAGTGAGCACGGGGGAGGTAGAGATAAAGAGGTCTCGTAAAGGATTGGCAAAGATTAGTATGGGGAGGATGACGATTAATCCAGTGACTGAGAGTTTTGAAAACGAAAAGTGGCCGATTCTTTTTTTGAGAAAAACATATGCGAAGAAAACTAGTGAGCTGATGCCGAAAGCAAGCAGCCCTGATCGAGATTTTGTATAAATGAGAGTCAGAAAGAGAATTGCAAAAATCAGATAGCGGGTTATTTTTGTTTTGGGGTGGGAGAAAATATGAGCAAGCGGAAGAAATATAAGTGCAATCAGGTATGACGCTAACCAGTTTGGTTGACCCAGGGTGGAAAAAACCCGGTTTTGGACATCCTGCACCCACAACTTCGAGTCTATGCCAAAATGTTCGGCAATCCCGTAGAGAGAAATCGGGATGGCAGTCCACAGAGCGGTTTGCAGTAGTGAAACTGTACTTTTGAAATCCAAATAAGTGGCAGCCGCCCAATAAAGGACGGCGTAGCTGGCCAGAGAGAGAAAACCGCCGTTGAAACGGCTGTAGTAGCCGTACAGCGAAGTTTGCGGATCAATGGAGTAGATAAGACTGAGAAGCTGGACGGCCAGGAAAAAAATAATAGGTATATCCGGAAGTGTACGGCGGAAGATAAAGCGCTTTTGATACACCATGTCGAGGATCCAGGTGACAGAAATGATCAGAGAGAGCCAATAAGTCAGAATCATTTTATTGAATTCGAATAACTCGGTAGTGTTGGGGAGGAAAATGAATGGAATCAGAAAGAAAATGAGGTGGAATGACAGGCGGATCAGCTTTGATGGCCAATGCATGAGAAAAGTTTAACATGAGGTAGAATTGGAGAATGGGGCAGTTGGAATTGGAAAGGACGTATTTGGCAAAATCTCTACCAGAGGGAATGTTTGATTGCGAATATGTTGATCTGGTAGATATCTATGTGCCGGAAGCAATGGATTTTCCGACGCTACGGATTCGCAAAAGGGGCGCTCGATATGAAATTACCAAGAAAATTCAACTCGATACGACTGACGCTTCACAACATACTGAGATGACGATCCCCTTAACGGAGGCTGAATTTGCGGGACTTGCAACTGTCAAGGGAAAGAGGGTCACTAAAAGAAGGTTTTTCTACCCTTATATGCGATATAAAGCTGAAATTGATGTGTTTACTGGAGATTTGACAGGTTTGGTTTTGGTTGACTTTGAATTCCCATCAATTGAAGAAATGCAGGCATTTGAGATGCCGGAGTTTTGTTTGGCTGATGTGACACAGGAAGATTTTATTGCGGGAGGGAAGCTGGCGGGGAAGATTTATTCGGATATGGAGGGAGAGTTGGGAAAATTTAGCTATGGCAAATTGTTATAGCTTGTCTTTGGGCAATAGAACTAATCCGTTTTGTAGGCTAACTTGATTCCATGACACTTGACAAATAAATGAGGCCTATAATAAAATCCAGAGATGGAATTACTGAAGGCGGGCGATAGGAGAATTTCACGAAGGAGTTTTTTGCGGGGAACTGCGGTGGCGGCGGGGGCTCTGGCGCTTAGGAATGTCCCATTAGCTGAGGCGGCGGCCCATTATTTTGAGGGTGGGGAAGTACCGATGACTCCAGAAGAGCTGGCTTCGTATCAGCCGGCGGCGGGGATGGGGGAGGTTCAACCAAAGGATAAAGCTGCTTTACTCCTTAAGCTCAGGGAAGATTATTCGCGGTATGGGGGGGGTGCTGTACCAGTTTTGGCGATTGGGGTGGGAACGCCGTATGCTGAAAATATGAAGAAACATATATTGGACAGGCTGAAAGATGATATAGCTGAAGGTAAGCCGGAGAAGTTCCAACATTGTCAGAACCCGGAAAAGCTGATGTCCGAGCTGGTGGCTCGAATGACGGGGGAAGCTTCTTCTTTGACCATAGAGTCTGCCTTTGCTAAAGAATTCATTTCCAAGAAAGGGGATGTTAATGCAGTTTTGTACTTATGGGTAGTTATGGATGGAGTGAGGAGAATCGTGATTTTGCCCACCGCAACTGTTGGTACATCGTTTGGTTTTCCCGATAAATCTCCTACGGATTGGTGCAATAAAAACTATAATGAACAGCCAACTTCAGATCCGGAACTGTTGGCTGGCTACTATGCAAACGCGATTAAGCTTTTGACCGGAGTGGATGCGTGTCCGGAAGTGAAATGTGAGGATAACGGTGAGAAAGTTCCTGTGGCTGTGCCAATTCCTGCCGAAGCGGAGCAGCCTTCCGAAGAAGCAGCTAAAGCCATGGGGACGATTGTCGCGTGGGGGGCGGTTGGTGCTGCGGTGGCGTTGGTGCTGGCGGGGGGTAAGAAAGTTCTTGCGGGCTAGAAGTCTATTGAGATTTGTTTGATTTTGTTGGGGGGGGGAGCGAGGTTTTTACTTCGATTATTTCCTTGTCGGTTGCGCCTAACATTTCTCTGGCTACCTTCTCAACAGCTGGTCCAGTGCCAACCTGGGAAAAAAACTCTCTGGCCATTGCTTTTGGATCAGTTGTCGCGATTGTGACGGTTGGTTTTTCTGGATCAAATCCAGTTGCCCGGTTGAGAATTTCCAATGCAAGATCTTCAGCTGTTTTAGGTATTTTTTCGGTTTCCTGGGACATGGCCTTTAGTATATAGGGTTAATTATCAAATACAAGCTGGTGCCGGGGTAGGGGTTGAAAAATGGCTGTGGGTGGGGGTAGGATGTACGGTACATGACAAATAAGGTGACTAAGGCTGTGATTCCGGTGGCGGGGTTTGCTACGAGGTTTTTACCGCAGACGAAAGCTATGCCTAAACAGATGCTGCCTTTAGTGGACAAGCCGGTCATTCAATACATTGCAGAAAACTTGGTAGATGCGGGGATAAAAGACATTATTATCGTGACGAACTATTATGAAAGGTCTATTGAGGACCATTTCGATAGGGCACACGGAGATCTTATTGAGAATTTGCTTTTAGGAGGAGAAAAAAAGAAGCCGTATATAGATATGGTAAACAAGATTGCCGAGATGGCAAACTTTGTGTATGTGCGACAAAAGGGTCCCTACGGAAATGGGACTCCGCTTTTGAATGTGCGGAATTTGATTGATGAAGAGCCGTTTATATATACATGGGGGGATGAGTTTATACAAACGACAGGGGAGAATATGTTTCAGCAGCTGATAAGTACCTATGAGAAATTTGGCTGTTCGGTGATGGCATCAATAAGAGCCAGGAATGATGAAGATTATAAGAGGTTTGGATTTGTGGGTGGGGATGAGTTGGAACCCGGGTTAATTGATATTAAAACCGTAATTGAAAAACCAGGAAAAGAAAAGGCACCATCAGATATGGCTAATGTGACGGGATTTTTGTTTACTCCTGATGTGTTTGACTATATGGAGAAGGCAAAGAGCATTCTTAAGCCAGGAGAGGAATTATGGTACAACGATGCGCTGAAGTTGATGCTGGCTGATGGAAAACGCGCTTTGGCGAAAGACATTGTGGGCGGTGTATATAGGGATGCGGGGACGCCCTTGGAATATATGAAGACGTCGGTCATTATGGCTATGGAACATCCAGGTTTGGGGAAAGAGTTTACGGAGTGGTTGAAAGGGATGAAGTAGACAGTGGGCTAAGAAGATTTGTATGGGTTGTTGTTATTTGTCTGGGACTACTATGAAACCACCGAAACCGTCGTATTCCACATGTGTGCCTGCGTCGGTTGGTACGTTTGGACCTGAAACTGAATCACCTAGATGATATGTTTCGCCACCATGACCTGAGCTGTCGTCTCTTCCGGAGGAGTCGTGATTGTATTTGGGGTGTGTGCCCCAGTCTGAACTGCCTGTTGTGCGCCTACTGCCATGTATTTGGTCTCCGCGTCTTCCCGAGCTTCTGGAACCTTCCTCTTCATCGAAGACTCCACCTCTGAAGGCTGCCATTGTTGCACCTCTTCCTAATGATCCCCGGGTGGCTGCCTGACGGCTATCACGAAACTCATCCGGCTGACGTTGGTCCTGGCCTCTGCCTCCGCCGGGTGATGATCCATTATTGTGATCCTGTGATTGCTGATGCAGTAAATCTGCTCTGGCTTCTACGTGAGATATTCCGTGTGCGCTTGCATAGTCTTTTACGTCCTGAGAGTTGAACGGGTCGTAATAACGTGATTCTTGTGCTGAGCCGCCGGAATCGTGTGATGAGTGGGCAGCATTGGAAAGTGCAGTGTGGGCTTTGGCTGTGTCTCCTGCGAAATACCGATCGGCGTAGGCTTGCACGTCTGATGGGTTATTTGGGTTGTATCCAGAAATATACCCTTGGCCTTCGTGGCCACTTGACGTGTGGCCCGATGCTCCTCCGAAGATGCCACTAAAAAAATTTCCCACTGACTTGCCGTGAGCCTTTGAAAGTTTTTTTTCTACTTGAGAATTTGGAGCATGTTGAGGAGAAAATTCCAAATCTGGGCTACTATTGGGGTCAAACATTGGTCAAAGATGATTGTATAAATGTATTTTATTTGTGGAACTTGAATCTTGTCAATGAGGCAGATACTGTTATATTGAACTACTAATATATTATGGAAGACAAAGTTGGACGGGGTGAGAGGGTCGATGAGTCTGTAGCTTACAGCAGGCTGCGTGATGCGATTAAGAAAGTTCCGGGGGCTGACGGGCAGATCGAGGGGTTGTTGTTGCAGGGAAGTAGGTCGGAAGAGGGAAGAGTGCCGGGGGCAAAGTATCGTCGTGGGGTGGGGTCCAGTGATATGGATTTGACCTTGGTCGTAGCAGATAGTGTCCCAGATCAGCAGCAAGATGAACTCAGGGTGGCACTTGCAGAGAAATTAAGGGGTTCTCAAATAGATATTGATGTGATTGGCAGAAGTGAGGCGAGAGAGCGATTAAGATTTGGTGAAGCTTCTCCGGTAGATTTGAAAGTATTAAATAATCTCAAGTGAATTTTTATCTACAATCCGCGTCTGGAGTTTTTCGTCGCATAAAATTGGCAAATTTGTCTTGGACGTCGGCGTCAGCTTGGCCATAGTGCAGTGATCCGAAGATTTCGTAGGTGTTCAGATCGAGAGTGCCGCCTCCTGTTGGCTCTTGATCTCCGGAAAGGTGTCCAGAATCAATAGCGAGTTCAAAGAGGGAGACGTGCGTCGGATTTCCAACACGATCTGTTAATCCCCAAACTACCAGTATTGTATGTCGTTTACCCCCGGGAACTTGTATGAAGAGGCTGTATTGATTGCCCTCACAAAACTCCGGATTTCGGTGAATTCTGATATCTGAGGGAGATTCTATTGCCAACTTTTTTAATTTGTATATATGAGCGAGAATCTAAATTAGCGGCTCTTGTGTTATTTGTCAAATTGAGGTATTAAGCTTTCTTAGGATGATTGATTATTTTTTAGGCTTACTATCGCATGATGTGGGTATCGACCTGGGAACAGCGAATACTTTAGTGCATGTAAAGGGGAAGGGAATTTTGATCAGGGAGCCATCTGTAGTGGCCCGGCACAGAAAGACGAAACAAGTGTTGGCTATAGGCGAGGAGGCAAAGAAAATGCTGGGACGAACTCCGGCTACTATTGAAGCGTTGCGGCCGCTTAAAGATGGCGTAATTGCGGATTTTGATGCGACTGAAGCAATGCTGAAGCACTATATATTGATGGTACATGAGTCAGGTCGGTTGATCCCGCGAGTGCCTAGGCCGCGGGTGGTAGTGGGAATACCGTCGGGAGTCACTGAGGTGGAAAGACGGGCGGTGCAGGAGGCGGCTTTGTCTGCAGGGGCGCGTAAGTGCTATCTGATTGAGGAGCCGATGGCAGCGGCAATTGGCGCGAACTTACCTATTGCTGATGCCGGGGGGGTGATGGTAATAGATATTGGTGGGGGGACGTCAGAGATGGCGGTTATTTCTCTAGGGGGTGTGGTTCAGAATAAGTCTATTCGAGTGGCAGGAGATGAATTGGATGAATCCATAATTCAATATGTGCGGTTGAAATACAACGTGCTTTTGGGTGAACGGACGGCTGAAGAGGTGAAAATTACACTGGGGAATGCACATCCGGCGGCGTTTGCGGTGACTGGAGAGCCAGATGATTCGCGCACGCGCACGCGAATGATGGTGGTGCGGGGTCGAGATTTGGAGACGGGGTTGCCGAGAAGCTTGAAAATTTCGTCGGATGAAGTGCGGGAAGCGATGCTGCCGGTACTTCGACAAATTACAGCTGCAGCTGCGGAACTAATTGAGGAGACGCCTCCGGAACTTGTCGCGGATATTCTGGAAAGAGGGATCGTGATGGCTGGAGGCGGATCGTTGATTCCGGGAATCGACAGATTGATGACGGAAGACACGCGAATGCCGGTAGTGATCACAGAGGACCCGATGACGGCTGTGGTGCGAGGTTGTGGACGAGTGCTGGAAGACGAAGAATTGTTGAAGCGGGTGAGAGTGGTGGGTGGGTTGAGATAAAATCTGCATTCTCGCTCAGCGAAGGGCGTGCATTATTAATTAAGGTTGACTGTCTATGTTGAGTTGCGAAAACTAGTTGCACCTCACATGTGAACACTGTAGTCAGGTTGAATGGGTACATCTAAATGGAATGTGGTATTTTTAGGTATGCGGAAAAGGTTTCGTCCGGGGGTGGGTTTCGGAGATTTTGTGATAGCTGACAGTATGTCGCGACGGACGCGGATAGATGATACTCCACAGCGGGATTTTCGTCGGGGGTGGCTGGTGTGGCTGGGAGTAGTTCTAGGGCTTGGAGTGTTGGTGTTTCGGTTGGTGACGTTGCAGGTCGTATATGGGGCGAGGTACAAAGTATTTTCGGACGAAAATCGGGTGAAAAAAGTGCGTTTGCCGGCGGCGAGGGGCAGAATTTTGGATAGAAACGGGGTGGTACTTGCAGACAATAAGGCCGTAGAAAAGAAAGATGGGCTGGGGGTGCGAACGGAGTGGGTGCGGACATATCCGCATGGAGAAATTATGGGAAATGTAGTTGGATACCTGGGCGAAGTGAAAGAGGATGAGGTGGGGCTACTAAAGGAGCAAGGAGGTAAATATGAAGTTGGGGATACGATTGGGCGGGCAGGGTTGGAGATGGTGTATGAGGAAAAACTGCGAGGAGTGGATGGTGGAAAACTGGTGGAGGTGGATAACCAGGGTAATCTGGTGCGGGAGTTGGGGACACAGTTACCCAAATCAGGAACGGATTTGAGGTTGGGATTGGATGTGGAAATTCAGCAAACCGCTTACGATGCACTGAAGGGGAAGAAAGGGGCGGCAGTGGTGTCAGAGCCTGGTACGGGAACTGTTGTGGCATTGGTGACTGTGCCAAATTTTGACCCGAACTTGTTTGCGGATCCAGGAGTGGATGAAGGGAAATTGGCACGAGTTCTTACAGATAAGAATTTACCACTGTTTGACAGGTCTATCGGAGGAGTGTATCCGCCAGGGTCGACATTTAAAATGGCGACGACTATTGCTGCTATAGAATCCGGCAAAGTGAAGCCGGGGTTTACTTTTTTGGATGAGGGGGTGATTCGAATAGGTATATATGAGTATTACAACTGGCTGTTTACCAAGCGACATGCTACTGAGGGGCAGATTGGCTTTGCGAGGGCTATTGCCAGATCTACAGATACCTTTTTTTATAAAATTGGAGAGATGATGGGTCCGGAAATACTGGCGGATTGGTCACGGCGGGTGGGCTTTGCAGAAAAGACGGGAATTGATTTACCGGGAGAGGTCGAGGGCTTGCTTCCGGTACCTGCTTGGAAGATGGAAACAAAAAGGGAAAAGTGGTTTTTGGGGGATACTTTTATTGTGTCTATTGGGCAAGGCGATGTGCTTTCCACCCCTGTTCAGGTGAATCGAATGACAAATGTGATGGCAACGAGGGGCTACAAATGTGCTTTGAGATTGCGTTTTGAGGAAGGGATGGAAGATTTGCCTTGTGACAAGGTTGAGGTTTCTGTCGGAACCTGGGAGATCGTGCAGAAGGGTATGGTCAGCGCATGCAGCACCGACGGGACCGCATATCCATTGTTTGATTGGAACGATGCGGCTAAAGCGGGCAGGGAGGTTTCGGAATACGCAGAAGCAACATTGGGAGAGTTGCCGACAATTGCATGTAAGACAGGAACCGCAGAGTATTGGGACATAGTGAGTAATAAGATGAAGACACATGGCTGGTTGACGGCGTATTTGCCAGTGGAGAAACCGCAAATTTCAGTGACGGTGTTGGTGGAGGGGGGTGGTGAGGGGTCGGATGTGGCGGCTCCGGTGGTGCGAAAGATAGCGGCAGAATATTTTAAAGTGCAAGACACTTATCCGTATGGGTCAATTAAATTGGGATTGGGAGAATAGCCTATAAGGTGATATAATTTAAGTATGCAAAATGGAAATGAAACTGAGTTTAGGAGGGTAGTCAGACAACGAGAGGTCATGCGAAACAGTCATTTATTGAAAGAGATTTGGGGGTATGTTGTGTTGACGAGCGTGGCGCTGATTGCATTGGCGGCTGGTAGAGAGCTGAGTTTCCCGGCATTTGAATTAATGGGGGGGATTTTTGCAATTGCAGGCCTGGGAATGGCTGTTGCGGCAGGAGCAGAAATGGGAAAACTGATGAAGAAAGAGCGACAAGTTGAACGCTGAAGGTTGAATAAACAGACTTTGGGCTATATGCTAAGCGGATATGAATCTAGTATTAGTTGAGTCGCCAACCAAGGCTAAAACACTGTCACGTTTTTTGGGTGACGATTACCAGGTGCGGGCTACATATGGTCATCTAAGAGACTTGCCTGAGAAAAAATTGGGAGTGGAGGTGAAGAAAGACTTCGAGCCGATTTATGAACCAGTGGCGAAACAGAAGGAGAGAATCATTGAGATAAAAGCGCTTGGAGAGAATGCCAAGAAAATTTATCTGGCGACTGACCCTGACCGGGAAGGAGAGGCGATTGCCTGGCATGCGGTGAACGTATTGGATAAACCGCAAGCTGAGATGAAGCGGATAGAGTTTCATGAGATTACGGAGTCGGCGATTCGCGAGGCTTTGGCACACCCGAGAAGTGTGGATATGCGGTTGGTAGAAGCGCAGCAGGGAAGAAGAGTGTTGGATAGATTAGTAGGGTACAAATTGTCTCCACTATTATGGAAAAAAGTCCGTAGAGGGCTGTCTGCTGGTCGGGTTCAGAGTGTGGCGGTGAGGCTTGTGGTGGAGAGAGAGCGGGAAATTGAAGCATTTGTGCCGGAAGAGTATTGGAACATATTGGTGCAGCTTGCCAAGCGAGCGGGAGATAGTAAGCAATTTAGTGTAAACCTGGTAGCGCTCAATGAAGAGAAGCTTGAGGTGGCAAGCGGCGAAGTGGCGCAGCAAGTGGTAGCAGATCTGCGAAATGCCAAGTATCGGGTTGCTGATGTAACCCAAAAAGCCGGAGTGAAGTCACCACCGGCGCCCTTTACTACATCTATGCTGCAGCAGACTGCGGCAAACAAGCTCGGGTGGAGTGCCAAAAAGACGATGCAGGTGGCGCAGATGCTCTATGAACAAGGTTTTATTACTTATCACAGAACCGATTCGACTAATCTCGCAGTTGAGGCGGTGCGGGAAGTGGGTGCTTATATAAACACTACTTTTGGACGGGAGTACGGATTGGATATTCCCAGAATGTACAAAACGAAATCGAAAGTAGCTCAGGAGGCGCATGAGGCTATCCGGCCGACGCAGGTAAAAATGGTGAAACTACAGGCGGAGGAGATGAATCGAGACCAGGAAAGGCTGTATGAACTTATCTGGAAGCGATTTGTGGCGTGCCAGATGGCGGAGGCAAGAATTCTAAACACCAAAGCGGCGGTAAATGCTACTGTGGAGCAGAAAACATATGGTTTAGAAGCAAAGGGTGAACAGGTAACTTTTGATGGCTGGCTGAAAATATACCTTAATCAGGGAAAGAAAAATAAGAATGAGGAAGAAGAGGATGAAGAAGAAGAAAGTAAGTATGATCTGCCGCAACTATTGGAAGGAGAAGAACTGAGTTTTGTGGACGTGGCTTCTGAGCAGAAATTCACTCAACCCCCGGCCAGATTTAATGATGCAAGTTTGATTAAAGCCCTGGAAGAAAGAGGAATAGGCAGACCGAGCACTTATGCGCCGATTTTGTCTACAATTCAGGACAGGCAATATGTAGAACGAATTGAAAAGAGATTTAAACCCACATCTTTGGGGATTGCGGTGAATGATTTTCTAGTAGGCAACTTCCCCAAGATTGTAGATTATGGATTTACCGCTGAGATGGAGGACAATCTGGATGAGATTGCGAATGGGGCCAGGAATTGGAGGAAAGTTATCGGCGATTTTTATAAACCGTTTGAAGAAACTCTACAAACTGTGGCGGAGACGGCAAAGCGGGTACAGGTGGAGGTAGAAGAGACGGGGAATGCCTGCCCCAAGTGTGGTGAAGGACGGGAGGTAATAAGATTGGGTAGGTTTGGAAAATTTGTGGCGTGCAGCCGGTATCCGGATTGTGACTACAAGAACAACTATGTGGAAAAGGCGGGGATGCCTTGTCCGAAATGTGGGGGTGAGGTTATTATGAGACGGACAAAAACCAGGAGAAGTTTTTTTGGCTGCAGCAATTATCCAAACTGTGACTTTGCCAGCTGGACAAAGCCTAAACCTGCGGCGCCGACAGTAGTATAATCATAGACATGAATAGGGGTTTGTTTGTAGTGTTGTATGGTCCGTCCGGAGTGGGTAAAACCAAACAGGTTGAGCTATTGGAAGAGCGATTACGAAGAGAAGGGGTGTATTCGGTAAAACGTCTGGAATATCCGATTTATGACTTGGATGACGCAGGGAGAAAGCTGAAGAATGTATTGTGGGGAAAAGATACAGTGAGAGATGAGGAGGAAATGCAGATGCTTTTTGCTGAAAATCGCAGGAATTTTGAACCAACTCTGAAATCGTGGCTAGAATCCGGGGTGACGGTGGTGGCAGAAGACTACAAAGGTACAGGAATGGTGTGGGGACTTACGCGTGGGATTGCGATGTCCCGGCTAGAGGAGATTAATAACGGATTTTTGGAACCTGACGTATCAGTGCTTATTGATGGACCCCGCAGATTGGATTTGCGACCCGGAGAAGGGCATATTTACCAGCAGGACGAAGAGGAGTGGTATCGAGCGAGGAAAAACTATTTGCAGATGGCGGATAAATACGGTTGGGTGAGAGTGGGGGGAGATGCGCCGATTTTGACTGTGGCAGGAAGAATTTGGAATGTAGTTAAACTGGCGCTGACGACGAAGAAATGATAGTTGGTGTAAAGCGAATTGACGATGAGTTGCCATTGCCGGAATACAAGACTAAGGGGGCAGCTGCGGTGGATTTGTATGCCAGAGAGGACGTAGGTATTCAGGCAGGAGAAGTGGGGTATGTGCCGTTAAATATTGTCACAAAAATTCCCAAAGGATATTTTGGACTTTTATTGGTACGCAGTTCCACTCACAAAATTGGCATAATGCCGGTAAATGGAATGGGGATAATTGACGGGGACTATTGTGGCGAATACGACGAATGGAAGTTGGCGGCGTGGAATTTTACTAAGGAGTTAGTGGAAATAAAAAAAGGAACCAGAGTGGCACAAATGCTGATATTAAAACAGGAACAGATGGTTTTTGTTGAGAAACAAAAAATGGAAAATAAAAGTCGGGGCGGCTTTGGAAGTACGGGTAAGTAATTTTGGGACTTGATTGGGTGTGGAAGCGATGTGTTAAAAACTAACTCCAGTGACAGAGAGAAAGATAGGAAAAGAGAGGGATTGGTTTAAGGAGAGGGG
The DNA here is from genome assembly GCA_964502885.1 of uncultured Gammaproteobacteria bacterium. Lineage (GTDB taxonomy): Bacteria > Patescibacteriota > Microgenomatia > CAZETR01 > Amesbacteraceae > XYB1-FULL-44-23. The sequence continues at coordinate 29,854 of CAZCXU010000003.1, read as the reverse complement.
GATTCCGTACCGCTCCAATGAGCTGACACCTGAACAGAGAGCGGCGATGTGTGGAATTGTGACTAACGTGGACGCGCCAGTGGCAAGCTTTATGACAGGCAGCGAGGTGGTAGTGGCGCTGATGGCCAGATACAGTCGAGCGAAATTACCATTAAGAGAGGTGTGGGTCAGAGAGTTTTTTGGGAATGATGAGCAAGCGGGAGTACTTTTACGGAGAGTGACGACTGAGTTTGGGGATGATAGTGTGTTGCAATTGGGAACAGTCTCGATGATGTGTGAGATGGTCTCGCAGCTTGGGGTAAAAGCTATTGAAGATGGGCGGCTGGGGGCTTACTTAGAAAAATCGACGCGGTATGTAAATTTGGGAGAAAAAGTGAATGGGCACTATTTGTATTTTCGGCCGCCAGAGATCATGCAGGATGAAGAAATGGGGGAAAGGTACGAAGTGGTGATGGACGAGGCTTTTGAAACATATCAGAAAGCATATTTGGCTACAGTCGAATATTTACAAAATAAGATTCCCAAAAAAGATGAAGAGAAAGATGCTGTTTATAAAGCTGCGGTAAGAGCCAAGGCGTTGGATTTGGTGCGGGTGTTTTTGCCTATGGCGACATTGACGAATGTGGGTTTTACGATGTCTGCACAGAGCCTGGAACACATGGTCAATAAAATGGCGGCGAGTAATTTGCAGGAAGTGCAGTGGCTGGGAGAGGAGATACTGGAGGAAGCAGATAAAGTCTTACCAACTTTGACAGAGCGGGTGGGCAATCCCAGGTATGGTGGGGCGGCACAGGAACACCTGAAGCAGGTGGTTGGCAATCTGGAGGCAAAGGCAAAGAGTATTGTAGAAGCTGAGTCGTCGGCCAGGAATGAGGCGACACCTGCCGAGTTGGGGGTGAAGTTGGTGTGGAACAGCCAAGATAATGCCACTCGGGTGGTAGCAGGAGCTTTGTATCCATATTTAGGTACTGGGGTCAGTTTTGAGGAAGCGGTTGAGTTGGTGCGGAACATGAGTGATGCGGAAAGACGGGAGATAATTGAAGCTGCCGTAGGACAGAGAACTGATCGGAGACAGAAACCGGGGCGGGAGTTTGAACTGGCGCAGTATACACTTGAGGTGGTGAGTACGGTGGGCGAGTGGCGGGATATGCAAAGGCATAGAATGCTGACGCCGATGCGGCAGTGGTTTACGATGGAATTGGGGTATTCAACACCGAAAGAGTTTACGGAAATTGAAGTTGATGGTAGGAAACTGACAGAAATTTATGCTGAACATATGGAAAAAAGACAGGAGCTATATGCCGAAGTAAGTGAGCAAGTGTCTCCGGAAGGGTCTGGATATGTGGTGGGTTTTGGAAACCTGATGCGTTGGTCGATCACGGCAAACTTACGCGAGTTTTATCATATGCTACCGCTTAGAGCTGGCCCGGCCGGACATTCGGGTTACAGGCGAATTGCAGTAGACATGTTTTTGGAGCTATACAAGATTGATCCGCAACTGGTAGAACCGATGAGGCGGTTTATAGATTTTTCCGGAGATGAGGAAAGACTGGGGCGAATGAGACAACTGGAAAACACATATAGAAAACAACAGGAATTGGGATATACTGGGGCAGATACTTTTGAAAAAGACTGATGGATACAGAAAAACGGGGGGCATTCATTACTTTTGAGGGAGGTGAAGGGGCCGGGAAGACGGTGCAGATTAGAACATTGGCGGAGACACTCAGGGGTATGGAGTATGATGTGCTGTGTACAAGGGAGCCAGGTGGGACAGATATCGGAAATCAAGTGAGACAAGTCATCATTGACATGAAGAATCAAGCTATGCTTCCCAGGACGGAATTGTTATTGTTTCAAGCATCCCGGGCGCAATTGGTAGAACAGGTGATAAATCCTCATTTGGCAAATGGCGGGGTGGTACTTTGTGATAGGTTTGCAGATAGTACAGAAGCATATCAGGGATATGGTCACAATATTTCCTTGGGGGTTTTACAGCCAATAGTTCGGTTTGCGACTGGGGGATTGCAACCTGATCTGACTTTGCTTTTGGATACTCCTGTAGAGGTGGGATTGTCGAGAAAACGGTTTGGTCAGGAGTGGAATCGTCTGGACGCTGCGGCAAAAGACTTCCATGAAAGATTGCGGTTGGGTTTTTGGGAGATGACTATGACGGGAAGCGCCCGGTGGAGGTTTATAGATGCGACTAAGTCTATAGAAGAAGTGGCGCGTGCGATTAATCATGAGGTGTTGACATACTTGGAGACGAGAGCGGTGGGACTTTTGGGAGCGAATACGGCCATTACAAGATAGAATGACCGTATAACTCGCATATAGCTTATGATTTTGTTTTATGCCCGCCATAGTCTAGAATCGAACAATGGAAGTGGCAGAACTAATAGCAGCTGAAGAAAAACGACAAAACGAGACGTTGACACTGATTCCATCGGAAAACTATGCGAGTGGTAAAGTGCGGGCGGCGGCGGGTTCGATAATGGCAAATAAGTATGCGGAGGGGTATCCCGGGAAAAGGTACTATCAGGGAAATGAGTTTGTGGATAAATTGGAGCGAGAGTGCCGAGAGCGGGTGAAAAGATTGTTTGGAGTGGAGCATGCAAATGTGCAACCACTATCCGGAGCAGCAGCAAATTTGGCGATTATCTGGGCAGTTAGACAGAGTAAGGAAGATGTACAGTTATCGCAATTATTGTCTTCAGGAGGACATTTATCGATGGGGCAGAATGTGTCGGTGACTAAAGCCGTCATGCCGGCAGTTCATTACACTTTGAGGACTGATGGGGAAATAAATTGGGAAGAATTGGAACAACAAGCAATGCAAGTCAACCCGAGAATTATTTGGGCGGGCGGTACTGCTTACACGCGAATTTTTAATTGGAAACGGTATCGGGAAATTGCTGACAGATGCGGAGCATATTTTGTAGCTGATATATCGCATATTGGAGGATTAGTGGTGGGCGGGGCGCATCCATCTCCAGTCGATTTTGCTGATGTGGTGATGACTACTACCCATAAATCACTGCGGGGGCCGAGGGGAGCTGTGATATTAGTTACCAAAAGAGGACTGGAGAAAGACGCGGAGTTGGCAGCAAAAATTGATAAAGCTGTATTTCCCGGAGTGCAGGGAGGGCCGCATATGGAGACTGTAGCGGGAATACTGGCGGCAGTAGAAGAAGCGGAGTCAGGTGCGTTTGCAGATTACACTAGGCAAGTAGTGGCGAATGCCAAACACCTGGCGGGAAGATTGATTGATTCCGGCTTGAAACTAGTGGGAAACGGAACGGAGAACCATATGGTATGGATGGACTTGTCCGGTGCGGCGACTGATGGGTGGGCTGTGGCCTGGACGCTCGAGGGCATGGGGATTGTAGCTAACCGTCAGACTGTGCCACAGGAGGCAAGATCGCCTTATTATCCGTCGGGATTACGATTGGGGACACCGGCGGTGACAACTCGGGGGATGCGAGAGAACGAAATGGAACAAATAGCCGATTGGGTAAGCCAAAGTGTGGAAGAGGCTGTTAGATTGAGCAAAGAAGCCGGATTGGAAGTGAATGCAGGGCAAGACAGAGAGGCTGACCAGTTGGCGAGAAAGAAGTTTAAAGAACTGGTGAATGCTGATGAAAAGCTTCGGCAAATTGCGGAGGAAGTAAAAACGTTAGCCCGACAGTTTCCTTTACCGCAATGATATTTGACGGAAAAGAGTTTGCGGCAAGAATTGACGAACAGGTTAGGGCAAAAGTTGCAGCATTAGGGCGAAAGCCGAAATTGGTGACTATATATAATAGTGATGACGAGGCGAGTAAAGTGTATACCGCGGTAAAACGGAAGAAAGCTGAAAGTTTGGGGGTGGAGTTTGTAAATTACGACAAGAGGATGATCACGGATTTGCCGGGGCTGGTGCGACAGGCGAATATGGACGTGTCTATCGATGGATTAATGATTCAGCTGCCTTTGACTGATGACAGGAGTTTTGATTTGCAGCTGTGCTATGGAATTGGTGCTAACAAGGATGTTGATGGCTTAAATCCCAGGTCCGGAGTGATGCCGGCGACGGCGCGGGCGGTGCTGGCGATTCTTTCCGGCAGGATTTTTGAGGGTGCAAAAGTGCTGGTAGTGGGAGATCGGGGTATGGTAGGTAAGGCGGTGAAGCAGAACCTGGCTTGTGACGGGATGGACAGAAGTGACTTTAGTTTCGAAAAGTTGAAAAATGCTGATGTGATAATTTCCTGTACCGGACAGGAACGGATAATACGCCCGGAAATGGTGAAGCCTGGAATTGTAGCTATTGATGTGGGATACCCACGGGGGGATTTTGATGTCGAGATTGCTAATTCTGCCAGTTTTTTTACGCCAGTGCCTGGAGGAGTGGGGCCGGTGACGGTGGCAATGCTTTATGCTAATTTGCTAGACTTGGTGAGCTAGTATGGGCGAGGAGGAAGTGGGAACATCGGTATCAGCAGAAAATCGGGGGTTTTTTACTGATTTAAAGGGGGAGTGGGGTAAGGAAATAGTGGAGCAGGTCAGAAAGGCAGTTTATGCTGAATATGATCGGGCTGGAGTGGAGGGAGACGCAAGCGCCGAACAAATAAAACTACAGAAAAAACATGTCGAGGCCGTAGTGGCGATTGCAGAGAGAAGTGTGGTCGTATTGAGGGAGCAAGGGGTAAGAGTGAGTGAAGAAGAGGATAATCTAATAAGGATAGAGGCGCTTTTGCACGATGCTAAAAAAATTGCTCCTGAAGTGCCAAAGGACCTGCGTCTATTAACGCATGGAGCAGATTCGGCGGAGTGGGCCGGACAGCTGCTTTTGAAAATGGGGTTTAAAGACAGCGAAGTACAACAAGTCAAATTGGATATAGAAGCACATATGGGGATGCCGTTTGTAGAGAGGGCTTTGGGAAATAGAATGGGAGTGTTGCCTGAGCATGTAGCCTTGGTGCCGCAGGGGTATCCGGAGCCGACCAGTGTGGCGGGGGCGGTGGTGCGAGCAGCTGATTTTTTGAGCTCAGGAATTTTGGGGGGCAGGGATCGATTATCTGATCCTCAGGCAGGGTGCCTTGATCGGTATATGTTTATCAATCTGGGAATTCAGCGGGGGGAGGGGGCGTTTGAGAAAGCCTGGAGCATGTCGATTAGTTCTCTGGGTGAGAATGTGGAAAGACTAAAAAACCCTAAGGACGACGATAAAAGGGTAGAGGCAGCTAAAGCGGAGCAGATTATTGGGGGGATTGTCGGAGAAGGGTTGCTGAAGAAAGCCCGGGAGTTTGAAAGCTATATAAAAAGCCGGGACGGCGGACTTTCGGACTTGACGGTACTGAAGGCAGATGGAAACGGTGAAGTTGATGTTTCTGAATGTATGAAGAATTATTATGTTATTCTGGATGAATACCGCAAAAAGTCCGAAGTGAGGGCGGAAACTGCGGATTTACTTGAACTATAGGATCAAATATGGTAGATTATGGTATGTCAGCAGAAAATGAAACAGGTAGGGTGAAACCGGAGAAAAAACACGCGCGGGGACCGTTGGAAAAGAAACGGCTGACTCAGTTGTGGGAGGAAAGAAGTGCGGAGATAGCTACGGGTTTGCGTCAGGGGAGAACAATTAGAGAAATAGTGTCGGAATATGCTGGGTATAGCGATGAAGAAAAGACACAAATCATGCGCTCTTTCAATGCCAGAAGGCAGCTGCAGGAAGTACGGCGTCTTTTGGATGAGGGGGGTGGTGAGATATACAAAGCTTCGAGTCCGCTGCATGAACTGTATAGCCTGATGAAGCCGGATGAAGATGATGTCGACTATATGTTTCAGAGGATGAACGTGGCCAGGAAGTTGCTGAAATTTGATAAGCAGGTGACGCAGATGGCTGTAGATGCAGAAATTGATATAGAAACAGCCAGATTGACGGTAATGCGGGTGGCCGTGACGACTTTGAGAGAAGCTAAAGACAGCAGAGAAAATGTAGATTCAAAGGTAGTCGCGGACGAGTTTTTCAGTAAAGAGAATTGTGCTGCAGTATTGCAATCCGCGCAAACGAAACAGCAGGAATTGCAGGATGTGCCTGAGCCGGTAAAACAGGAACCGTGGTGGCGGAGGACTATGGGAACGATTGGCAGAGCGGTGGTGGCTGTGGGGAATAGATTTAGGGAGACGGGCGAAACAATTGGAGAGCGATTGGAAGAAGTGGCTGATAATTGGGATGGTGATCAGGCCAGGAGGACGACAATGAGATTGGGTTTTATTATTGGCTCATTATTAGCTGCTGGAGGATTAGCTGGGATTGTATCAAGCAGTAGAGATCCTGTGTATGCTGCTGAAATTGCCTCGATGGGGAGGGTAGATGTAAGTCGATATATAGAGTTTTTTAGTGCGATTGCGGTGCTGGGATTTGCCGCAGCGGGTGCTGTGTTGGCTGGGAAAGATTTGGCGAATCGGTAAAAGAATATTGAAGTTTGAAGTCGGTTGGGGTAAAATGGGCAGGTCTTAATTTCACACATTTGCCAATGTTCTCCTGATATAAACGGCAAATGGAGGTATAAGGAGAACGATACAATGCAAGATATTTCACTGGAACAACTATTGGAGGCAGGGTGTCATTTTGGTCATCAGCGCAGGCGCTGGAATCCAGCCATGAAGGGGTATATTTATGGAGAGAGAGACGGAGTGCATATTTTTGATCTGGTAAAAACACGGGATGGACTGATGGCTGCGTGTAAGTTTGTCAAAGAGGTGGCAGCCCGAGGCGGGAAAATTTTGTTTGTAGGTACAAAGAAACAGGCGGCAGAGTTTGTAAAAGCTGAAGCGGTAAGAGTGGGAATGCCGTATGTGAGCGTGCGATGGATGGGCGGACTTCTGACTAATAACTCCTATCTTTCCGGCAGAATCCGCAAGATGGCGGATATGAAAAAGCAGCGTGAAGCCGGAGAATTCAAGAAATACACCAAAAAGGAAAGACTACTTCTGGATCGGGAAATTACAAAATTAGAGAAGTTTTTTGGCGGGGTTTCTGACATGGTGGGTTTGCCGGATGCTGTGTTTGTTGTTGATACGCATAAAGAAGATGTGGCGGTGCGGGAAGCGTGCAAAATGGGAGTGCCTTTGATTGGTGTGGTTGATACAAATGCGGAGCCGTCGATGGAATATGTAATTCCAGCTAATGATGACGCTGTAAAGTCAATCGAACTGATAGTGAAAGCTGTGGCTGATGCTATTGAAGACGGCAGAAAGACTCCAGTGGAGCCTAAAGCTGAAGCTGACGCGACTATGAAAGAAGTAAAAGCGGAAGTGAAGTCAGAAGAAAAAGCTGAAAAACCAAAAAGAAAGACGACAAAAAAGGAGGCAAAGTAATGGCTGTTTCTGTGGAAGATATTAAGAAGCTGCGGGAGACAACTGGGGCTGGAATTGCCGATTGTCGTGCGGCACTCGAAGAGGTTGGGGGAGATCAGGTGAAGGCTGCGGAGGTATTGAGGAAAAAAGGAATTGAAAAAGCTGCCAAGAAGTCAGAAAGAGAAGTCAAAGCCGGAGCGGTGTTTTCGTACTTGCATCACACGGGTAGAATGGGGGCAATAGTGGGTCTGGCATGTGAGACTGATTTTGTAGCCAAGACGGCTGATTTTCAAAAGTTGGGACAGGAACTGGCTTTGCATATTTGCGCCAGTGATCCCAAGTCAGTAGAAGAACTCTTGGAGCAGGAATATGTCCGTGATTCTTCCAAAACGATTCAGCTGCTGGTGAAAGAAGTGATAGGCAAGTTGGGAGAGAATATTCAGGTTTTGGAGTTTAAGATCATAAAAGTGTAGAGGTGTCGATTGAATTTGGGATAAAGCAGTATTAATGTAGTTGTGTGAAACCTATGGGAGTATGGGGCCGGTTGTTTGTGTATGCAATATTTCTGATTTCGGTGTTGTTTATGGTGATGGGAGTGAAATATGGATGGGAGACGGCCAGTTTTTTGAGCGGAGCAGAGAAGGTTTCCGGTACGGTAATTTATAACTACGGTGAATATGATGACGAGGGAATGATGATGTATAAACAGCAGATAAAATATACGTCTTTGGACGGGAGGGAAAAGACGGTTGTGACAAGATCGTCTCAGAATAGTGAGGTGAGTGTGGGGACAAGGCTGGGTGTGTATGTAAAAGGTGAGGAGGCAAGAGTGGGTGGTTTGCTTTTGCAGTGTGCACTTCCGGTGGGGCTATTTGTTTTGGGTGGCGTGTTGCTGACCTTGTGGGTATGGACGACGGTGAGATACCAGAATGCAAGATGGGCAAGAGAACATGGGGAAAAAATTGAAGCAGTGATTGCGGAAGTGGAACCCGCAGGATCCGCAAATGACGTGCCCGGATGGAGATTGGTGTGCGAGTGGGAGGATCCAGTAAGTAGTAAAAAGTGTCGGCTGGTGAGTGGGATTTTTTATCGGGCAACTGTTCCTGAAAAATTTGTGCGTGGCGGAAAAGTGGCCGCATGGGTAGATCCGGGCAGACCCGAGAAAAGACATTATGTAGAGGTGGAATAAGCCTTGTGATATCATAGGTTTATGGATTTGGGTGATGTGCCGGTAAAAATGCAGCGGGTCCTGGAGTTTGTGAGGCAGGATGTGGCAACTGTAAGAACGGGAAGAGCGACTCCAGCTTTGGTGGAAAACATTGTGATTAATGCCTATGGCGGGACGACAAAGATGCGGATTGTCGAATTGGCTCAGGTGGCAGCGCCAGATTCGCAAAGTCTGACGATTACTCCATATGATCAGTCAATTATTGGTGATATTAAAAGAGATATCATTGCGGCTAATGTGGGGTTGACCCCTGTGCTTGATAATAATTTGATCAGAATTGCGGTACCGGCCCTAACTGAAGAACGCAGGCTCGAATATGTGAAGATGTTGCATCGTAAGCTGGAAGACGGACGGGTAAAGATCAGAAATGTTCGGCACGACAAAATGAGCGAGCTAAAGAGAATGGCAGAGGCAGGTGATTTGAATGAAGATGACCGGAAACGGTTGGAAGATGAATTGCAGAAGATAACTGACAAGTCTATGGAAGAGATTGAAGCGGTGGGTGAGGCGAAAGAAAAAGATCTGCTGAGAGTTTAATGTATGACTGAAAGAGTTGTGGAAGCGCATGGGGTAAGGATGGAGACGTGGGAGAATGAGGCGTTGACACCATTTCTGTACAAGTGCGCAGAGATAATTTGGGATCCTTGTGAAAGTACCGGGGAAAGTTTGGTGGCGCATGTAGAAAGTGTTCTAGATGAAAAAGAAGCCGTGGCTGTAATTAAAAAAACTGCTAGGGGAAGATTGAACGTAATTGACGCGGATTTGTCCAGAAATTATGAAAAATTTGAATGGAGAAATGTGTGGAAGCAGGTGCTCAGGAACTCTAAAAGATATGGTGGAAAAAATTTAATTATTTTGCACGGAGCTCCTAACTTGATGGGGCTTATGCATTACGGTTGGGGAACACCGATAGGGACGCCGGAAAGCATAATAATGCATGAATTGACAGAGGAAGATATGCAAATAATGGTCCTGACCATACAGTCGTATGTGAGGTCGATGGGGGTTGAAGTGCAAGTGATCAGAATAGAACGAGGGATACCGGATGGTTTTATGCTAAATCCCGGGGATGTGGTGGGACAGAAAGGGTGCAGGGTGTATTTTCAAGGGCAGAAAAAGTATTTAAATAGTATGAGCGAGGAGCTATGACGGAACAGGTTTCGGGGGAACTACTCAGGATGGAATCCTGGACTGATACAGGGTTGGATGAGCCAATTTATGCCGGAGCGGATTTTATGGTTGAGGTATTGAATGGAGAGTGCGGACAAATAACACTGGAAGTGGAAAATAGGAAAGATGAGAGGGAAGTGGTGAAGGTATTGCGACAGACAGCAGTGCGGCGGAGTTTACCGGTAATTGATATAGACTTGTCAGCAGGAAAAGAATACCCTTGGTCGGATGCCTGGTGCAGATTTATGGGTTTAAAAAGTAGGAGGGGGGTGATGATAGTTCGTGGTGTAGGGGCCAGAGAACAAGAGGAGTGGGGGCGAGACGGTGCGGGGCCAATGGGTGCATCTAAGCCGCTTTTTCCCGAAGAGGCGGAGATTATTAGAGAAAATTGGCTTGAGGAAGCGGAAAAAACAGGAGGAGGGTTGGGAATAATAGTGATTAATTGTAAAAAATAGGGTTTACTTTGGCAGGGAAAGTCAGTAGACTAAGAAACTATGCCGACGTGGTTAGTATTCCTTCTGGTTTTATCCGTTTTGGTATTGGTGCACGAACTGGGGCATTTTATGGCTGCTAAACTATTCGGGATAAAAGTGGAAGAGTTTGCGTTTGGTCTGCCGTTTACAAAGCCGATTTTTAAAATCAAAAAAGGTGAGACGCAATATTCTATTTATCCATTATTGTTTGGCGGTTTTGTGAGGATGTTGGGAGAAGAGTCAAAAGTGAGTAATAAAAAGGGGGACAAAGATTATGGTAGGGATTACTGGAGCCGCGGGAAAAAACAAAGATTGCTGGTGGTACTGGCGGGTGTAATGATGAACATACTCCTAGCTCTGGTGGTTTTTGTCGGACTGTATGGATCAGTGGGTATACCTGAAAAGATGGAAGAAAAAGTGACTGTGGTAGAAGTGAAGAAGAATTCTCCGGCAGAAAAAGTGGGATTTATGGCAAATGACAGGATAGTGGCGGTTGAGGGAAGGCGTGTAAGTACGGTGGCTGAATTTAGTGAGATTATGAAGAGCTGGGTGGGTCTGGAAGTGAATTTGACGGTGGAGCGGGGAGCGACAACGATTCTGTTTGAAGGAATTACCGAACGTGACGTGCAAAGATCAGAAGTTGCAGTGACCCCGCGAAAGAATCCGCCTGAAAATGAGGGGGCATTGGGTGTCGATATTATTGCCTATCCGTATTTGCAAACGGAAAAATGTCCATTGACCAGCGCAGGGTGTTTGGTAAAGATTGCTGAGCAAGGGATGAAGAGCACCGGTCTCTGGATGGGGCGTGTGGTGGATGGTTTGAGATCTATAGGGAAGAGTCTCTCGGCAGGGAAAGCTCCGGAAGGGGTTTCCGGGCCGGTGGGGATATATCAGCTGACAGGAATTGTGGCTGCAGAAGGGTGGCTGCCGCTTTTGGAACTGATTGCTGTATTGTCGGTAAATCTGGCGGTATTTAATGTATTGCCGATTCCGGCTTTGGATGGAGGGAGAATGTTTTTCATCTGGCTGGAGTACATTTTGCGCAGACGAATCCCTGCCGAATTCGAGCAGAAAGTTAATTCGTGGGGTATGGCATTTCTTCTGGGGCTAATGCTTTTGATCTCGCTTCAGGATGTGTGGAGGCTCATTGATACCCGTTCTTAATGTGTGCTATAAAGAATGTATAGCTTTATGATGGCAAACGACTTTTTTTATTGGAGTTTGGGGGGAGGGTTTTTGATATTGGTGGGGTGTGTGGTGGCGGTGACTATCCAGGTGTATAAAATTTTGCAAAATCTTCGTGATGTGACTGATGATGTGGCCGGCACTGTGTCTGAGGTTGTGTCGGTAAAAGAAAACTTGAAGACAGTCGTGACCGCAGTTGTCAACAAACTGATAGATAAAATCGGGGACAGTAAGAAGGGGGGGGAGAAGAAAGATGGCGAGTAAAAAACGAAAAGGATCAGTCGGAAGAAAAGTTTTGGCTGGATCTGCGGTGCTTGCTGCCGCTGCCGGTGTAGCTACCTTGGCTTCAAATAAAAAATTGAGGAATAAAGTGCAATCACAGGCTAAAAAAGTAATGAAAGATGTCAGATCAAATCCTACAGTGAAGAAAGCAGGTCGGGAGGCTGAAGGATTTGTGGCTAAGTTGGGAAGGTTTGTGGCGGACTTATTGAAATAAGGTAGCGTCGCCGAAACTAAAAAAACGATACCGGAGAGCAATTGCTTTCCGGTACGCGTTTTTTACAATGTCAGGAGTGGAGAACGCGGCGACAAGCATAATAAGACTGGATTCGGGCGTATGAAAGTTGGTAATAAGTTTGTCGACAAATTTGAATTGATATGGCGGTTTGATGAAGATGTTTGTCTCTCCAGATTTGGGATGGAGAACCCCGTGAGAGTCGCTACAGGTTTCCAGAACGCGGGTGGTGGTGGTACCAACGGCAACTATGCGTTTTCCTGAGGTTTTGGCGGAGTTGAGGCGGTTGGCGGTATCTGCTGATAAGGTAAATCTTTCGGTGTGAAGAATACCGGCGGAAATTTGTTCTGGAGTGGGAGGTTTGAAAGTACCGAGTCCAACATGAAGTGTAAGGTTCTCCATTTGAATAGAGCGTTTTTTCAGGGCGGATAAAAGTCGGGGGGTAAAGTGAAGTCCGGCTGTGGGAGCAGCCGCAGATCCCTCGTGTTTGGCATAAACGGTTTGATACTGGCGGCGAAGTTTGGATTCGATCTGGTGGGAATGAATGTATGGAGGAAGAGGTGTTTCGCCGATGATTCTTAGTAATGAGGATTTGTTGAACTCAACCAGGTTTGGGTTTATTACGGTGGCTTGTACCCCATGCAAAAAAGTGATCGTTTGACCTGGTTTAAGACCGGGGTGTGATATTACTTCCCATAGGGATTTTCCTGTTTGTTTGAGTAATAAAATTTCTACTTTTCCACCGGTATTTTTTTGCCCGTGTAATCGGGCAGGAAAGACACGAGTGTCGTTGAAAACTAGAACATCGTTTGGGGTGAGCAGTAGAGGTAGGTCGCGAAAAACGTGGTGTGATATCTTGCCTGATTTTTTGTCGATAACCATGAGACGAGAGGAGTCGCGGGGGATGGCCGGGGATTGGGCGATGAGATTTTCCGGCAATTTGAAAAACGGCAGGGGGAAATTAGGCATGGGAGACATCCTCCACAGTTTTGATCATCATGCGCAGATTGTGAATGCTTGCCAGGCGGTAATACAAGAGTTCATGGGCTTTGTATAGATGGTGAAGATAGGCACGGGTGTAAGTCTGGCAGGTGGAGCAGTCACAGGAATTATCAATGGGGTTGGTGTCGAGTTTGAATTTGGATTTAGAAATATCTATGTACTCGGACTTTTCTTCGAGATTATAAAGCTGGCCGCAGCGGGCGAGACGGGTGGGAGCGACACAGTCAAACATATCTGCACCAGCTTTGATGACGGCAAGCAAATCAGATGGGCGGACACCGACACCCATGGCGTAGAGAGGCTTGTCCTTTGGTAGGAGGTCGCGAACGGCGCTGATCGTCTCAAAAGTCTGGTTGGGATCGGAGCCGATAACCGCGCCGCCAATGGCAACACCCGGCAAGTCTTTTGAAATGACATATTCAGCGGAATGGCGAAGCAAGTCGGGAAATGTCCCGCCCTGTATGATGCCAAAAAGGGCTTGCTTTCCTTGATTTGTAGAATTCGCCCACCCATTTTGAACTACCGATAATTGACTGTTTTTTCTGTAATCCATTTTTTTAACTCTGTCATTATCTGCATCCTCGCCAACCTGAGAAGCAGAATGATCACTTCTAAGTTTCTGTTTGAGGTCGGCTGCGGAAACTAGTTCAAAATTGGGTTGACTGTTTCTACTTTCGGCTTGAAGTAACTGATAGTCATCAAGTGTATTGATACAGCGGTCGAGCCAGGCATGGGTACGGCGTACGGCGATTTCGGCGCGTTTGCGAGAGGCGCCAGTCGGGACGGAATCGTCAAAGGCCATGATGATATCTGCGCCAATTTGGATCTGGGACAGGGTGGCTGATTCGGGGGTGAGAAAGTGGGAGGAACCATCAATGTGAGAGCGGAATTTGGCGCCATCGTCGGTGATCTTGCATAAACCCACTTTTTCTTTGCTGAGGCTTTGAATTTGAAAACCACCGGAGTCAGTAAGAATGGGGTGGGGCCAGTTCATAAACTGGTGGACGCCGCCCAGTTTCTGTACGTTTTCAGACCCTGGCTGGAGGTACAGATGGTAGTTGTTGGCGAGAATGATTTGCGTACCAACACTTTCCAGATCTTCTTTGGAGAGAGACTTGACTGAGGCCGCGGTGCCTACCGGCATGTAAACGGGAGTATTGAGATGTCCGTGCGGTGTGGTCAGTTTACCGGTGCGGCCAAAACCTCCGGGTATTTTGTCTTTGGGAGTGAATGTGAACATCTCTGGTGATTATACCGGCGAACCTACGGCGAAGCTAATTTTCGCATAATAGTTGACAGGAGATGAGTAGTTTGGTTTACTGGAGAGAGAAATGAAGAAATCGCTTTTGGTTTTAGGGATGATGGTGATGGTGCTTCCGGGAGTGGTGGTTGCGGGTCAACCGACGGCAGAAGAAAGGGCGGCGATCAAAGCTTCAAAACAGGCGCAAATTCAGGCCATGAAGGAAGAAGCAAAAAAACAAAAAGCTGCGGAAATTGCCAAGTATAAGGAAGGGCTTTCAAAGATCAAAGATGAGAGAAAGAAACAGCAACTGGAACAGTTTAGGGTGCGCTGGTGCGATCTGAACAGGAAACGTGTGGAATCGGGTTTGGCCGGTTTGAACCGAATGGGGGAGATTTTGTTGAAGGTGGAAGCAAAAGCTGGGGTAGCAAAGACAAACGGAAAAGATATCGCTACTGTAACTGCTGCGATTACTGCGGCAAAGACGAGAATAGAGGAGGCGAAGACGGCCGTTTCGGCTCAGTCACAGATGGATTGCTCAGCTTTAGCAATTTCAACAGAGAAGAATTTAGGGCAGGATGTAAAGAACCAGGTGTCGAATTTGGAAAGAACTTGGAATGAAATAAATCAGAAGGTGAAGATCGCCAGAAAAGCAGTTTCAGACAGTATTGTGGCCTTGGCTAAAATTACCGGGGAGACAATTCCTGCCGGAAAGCAATAACTTATGACTGTCCGTAAATCAGTAGCTAAAAAAATAACGCACAAGGAGTTGACCCTGGCGCTTTTTGCGGTGATTTTTTCGGCGGCTGCGGTGTTGATGCTTAAAATGTCTTACGAAAACCCCACCTCAACGATGACAGTTGCCCCCGCCAATACAGTTCTTGGAGCGACTACAGCGGGCGACATGATGAAAGAACTGAAGATGACGGAGGATGATGGTGGGGCGAAGGAATTTGAGCAATTGAGAAATGCAGCTTCTGGCCTGTAGATAGCGATATTTTTTTCTTGTTTTGGGCTACCCGGTAAGTTATAATCCCAAGTCATGGAGAAATGTCTTTTTTGTAGAGTGATTAGTGGGGAAATCCTGTCACATAAAGTGTGGGAGAATGAAAAATTTGTGGCTATAGTAGATAAATTTCCTCTGATTCCGGGTCAAATTGTAGTGCTGTCAAAAGAGCATTTGTCTTCAAACCTACTGGAGCTGTCGGGTGAGCAGATGCAAGAGCTCACTCAGGCTGCATATACAACCGCTAAACTGATGGAGCGTTTATATCCTGTAGAAAGAGTAGCTTTACGGGTGGAGGGTTTGGAAATTTCGCATTTACACGCTAAACTGTACCCGGTAAAGGCCGGGACTGGTCTTTCGGGAAGAACCACTGAGTTAACTGAAATTGCGATGGCAGAAGTGGCTGCGAGATTCGCAAAATAATGGAGGGAGGCGAATTTTGTTTATGGCAACTGTAGTACGCAAGAAACAAGGACAAACAGATGACAAGCTGATTGCTGACTTTCGTAAGAAAGTAATTTCTGATGAGATCCTATTGGAACTCAAAAAGAAGGAGCATTATCACAAACCGTCTGAGCTCAAACAGGAAAAAATGAAAGAGCTAAGAAAAAATAATCATAGGAGAAGAAAGTAATTTTATGATAGCCGATGTTCTCAGAACTGATCTGGCTCAGTCAATGCGAGCCGGGGATGCTATGCGCACGCAGGTGCTGCGAATGCTTCTCTCGGAAATGAATTACAAGTCCATAGATTTGGGACGCAGTTTGGAAGATGCTGATGTGGTGGCCGTAATTCAAAAAGAGGTCAAGAAACGACGGGAAGCGATAGAGTCGTTTACCGCTGGAGGCAGGTCAGAACAGGCGGCTGATGAACAAAAAGAATTGGAAATACTTTCGACTTATTTGCCGGAGCAGATGAGTGAAGAGGATGTTGCTACTGAGGTGGAAAAGATTGTAGCGGGTGTGGCGGAGAGAAATTTTGGTCAGGTGATGCGGGTAGTAGCACCTCAAATGAGAGGTAAAGCAGATGGGACGCTGGTGGCAAATATGGTGAAGAAGATTTTAGAAAGAGGATAATTTTTGCGAATGAATTTTGAGCTGATTTTGGAAATAGATTACAAGGAAACTTTGGAAATTGATGAGGGGGGAATAAGAGCGGTTGTAGAGAGGGTGCTGTCGGAGAGCGGGGAAGCGGGAAAGATTGCGGTAGAAGTTTCTTTCGTGGGGGACGAAGAAATGATGAGTCTGCATGAGCAGTATATGGAGACATACGAGACTACGGATGTATTGTCTTTTCCTTTGGAAGAAGGTGTGGGACCAGATGGGGTGAAGAGGTTGGGGAATGTGGTAGTTTGTGTGTCGGTGGCGAAGAGGCAGGCTGCCGAAAATGTGCGTAGTATTCAGGAAGAGGTGGAATTTCTGGTAGAGCATAGCTGCTGGCATCTTTTGGGTAGACACCACGAGTGAAGTAGTTGATAATTGTTTTCTATGGATGAGTCGGGAGGTGGGGAGCCTACAGTACAAGTTAGAGAGCGTATGGATGCCTTGTTGGCCAGGAAGATTGAGGAACAGCAGCTGCGGGCCAAACGGGCTGAAGCGGACAAGTTTGAGGCTATGAGACAGGAGTTGGGTTTGCCGGTTGATTCGCCGTTACTTAGGCCACAAGAGGGAAGTTCATCTAGCCCCGGACTTGTGTCGGGTGAGTTGACCAGTTCGGAGAGAT
Source organism: uncultured Gammaproteobacteria bacterium (assembly GCA_964502885.1). GTDB lineage: Bacteria > Patescibacteriota > Microgenomatia > CAZETR01 > Amesbacteraceae > XYB1-FULL-44-23. The sequence continues at coordinate 12,970 of CAZCXU010000003.1, read as the reverse complement.
CGGCAATTGAGGTGGCTACGCGAGCGGCTAATGCGCGCTTGACAGAGGAAGTATATGGGGATACTCCGGATGCGGTGCTTGTCAACATGATTAATGATGCGAAAGATCCGGTATCGGCGGAAGCACTTCGGGATTTGTACGATAAAAGGAGGTTGGCGCCGGCTGTGTCAGAAAGTCCGACTAATGAACCGGCTGGGCAGAGGGAAAAAATGCCTGCGGCTAAACTGAATATTCAAAAACCATTTTGGAAGCGGATTTGGTCATTTAAGAAGTAGTAGGTGGTATTTTTGGGTGATTTACAAAGAGGAGATATTTCTTTATAACTTGGTTGCACATGACGCTGTATCTAAAGTACCGGCCCAAAAAGATTTCTGATTTGGATTTGCCGGAGGTGGCTGAAAGACTGAGTAAGTATTTGGCTGCAAAGTCTGTACCTCATGCATGGCTTTTTTCCGGCCCAAGAGGTACCGGAAAAACCAGCAGCGCACGAATTTTGGCCAGGGCAATAAACTGCGAACACAAAAAAGGTGTAGAGCCCTGTAACGAATGTGGTATCTGTCAGGAAATTACAGCCGGAACTGCGATTGATGTGATTGAAATAGATGCGGCATCCAATCGCGGTATTGATGAGATACGTGAGCTAAAAGAAAAAATAAAGTTGACGCCGATGCGGATGGGGGCCAAGGTTTACATAATCGACGAAGTGCACATGTTGACCACCGAGGCGGCAAACGCACTTTTAAAGACCTTGGAAGAGCCTCCGGCTAACACTTATTTTGTATTGTGTACCACCGAAGCGGACAAATTATTGGACACAGTAGTATCGCGGTGTTGCCGGATAGATTTCCGTAAACCAAATTCGGCTGAAGGCGTGTCCAGTTTGAAACGGGTTCTTGCGGGGGAAGATGTAAAGAAGGTGGATGATGAGGCGTTGAAGACGATAGTGAAAGCGGCCAGGGGGAGTTTTCGAGATGCGACTAAACTTTTGGAACAAGTGTTGATGACTGGCGAAGTGACGATGGATACGGTGAATCTGGTGGTGGGGATGGGAGATGGTTTGAGTTTTACTGATCTGGTAGAGGACGTACTTGCAGGTAGACTGGAGAAGGCGCTGGCATTTATTAATGTGAGTGTAGAGAAAGGTCAGCTGCCGCGGCGGATGGCAGAGGCAATTGGAGAGGAGCTTCGGGAGAGGCTGCTTGCTTGTGCAGGAAAGGATTTGGTGATGACGGCACGACTGCTGCGACTGATTAATAGTCTTGATCTGGCTTACGAGCAAATAAAACAGTCTGTGATTGCACAATTGCCATTGGAAGTGTGGGTAATTGATGGGGTAGAGGGTGATGGTCTGACGAAAGTACAAGTGGTCAAGAAGCCAGAATTGCCGATTGAGGTAAAGCCAGCTGCACCCAAGTCGGTGATAAAAACGGAACAAAAAGTTGAGAAGAAAGAAGAACCCGTCGAGGAAGCAGTGCCGGTAAAAGACAGCGGGGCTGGAAGGTATAGTTTAAGTGATCTGGAGGGGAAGTGGGGAGACATATTGAAGCTGGTGCGGCCAAAAAACCATTCCGTTGAAGCATTGCTGCGATCGACGAAGCCGGTGGCTTTTGATGGAGAGAAACTGACTCTGGAAGTTTTTTATAAATTTCACAAAGATAAGCTGGAGACTGACAAATGCAGGCAGATTGTGGAGGACGCGGTGGGGGAACTGTTTGGTGTGGAGGGGGCGAAATTGTTTTTGAAACTGGGGCAGTCCGGTAAAAAGGCCAGGGAAGAAGTGAGCGCGGTGGGGGTGGAGGACGATATTGTAAAAGCTGCGGAGGCGATTTTTAAGTCGGATGTAGTGTAGGACTGTATACCTGTGATTTGCAAGCAAATCCAGTCTTGGAGTGTATTCAGAAACTCTTGTCAAAAGTTGCAAATACAAATAAGTTGGTGCTATCGCGAGAGAGTTTTGTGACTATGGACAAGCCGGGAGTTGTCATTTAGAATACCGTGAGTATGGGTATCGGAGATACATTAAAGAATCTGACTGACATAAACAAACTGCGACAGCAGGCGATGCAGATGCAGAAGAATCTGGCGGGACAGACCATTACAGTAGAAGAGAATGGTGTAAAAGTGGTGATTACTGGTGACCAGAGAATTGTCGAGCTTTCGATTCAGGGAATTTCAAATGAAGTGTTGAATGAAGTGCTGAATAAGTCTATCCGCAAAAGCCAGGAGATGGCTGCTAAAGAGCTGATGAATGTTTCCGGGGGAATGCAGTAGGATATATACGCTATGAGAGTGGCAAAGGCAGTGACTCGCTTGACGGAGGCGTTTGAACGTCTGCCAGGAATTGGCCCAAAGTCAGCTGCGAGACTAACTTATTATCTTTTGGCGGTGCCACAGGAATATCTGGATCGGTTTTCAGCTGCGGTGTCTGAATTGAAGAAAAATACCAGGGTTTGTACGAAGTGTTTTAATGTGGCCGAAAGTGATCCTTGTGATATCTGTCAGGATGGGGGGCGAGACGCGGCTACTATTTGTGTGGTACAGTATCCTTTGGATGTGCTGGCATTTGAACGGGGAAATCGATTCACTGGTGTGTACCATGTGCTGGGTGGGGTAATTGATCCTCTGAGAAATATCGGTCCGGATGAAATAAGGATTGCTCAGCTGATGCGGAGAATAGAGATTGGCGAGGTGGTGGAAATAATTCTGGCATTGAACCCCAATATGGAGGGGGAGGCTACCTGTATGTATATAAATAAAGCAATGAAGGCGAGATTTCCGGATGTAAAAGTGACGCGACTGGCGCATGGATTGCCGGTGGGGGCCGACATTGAATATGCAGATGACATTACGTTAGCTCGTGCGATTGAAGGACGGAGAGAATATTAGCTTTGAGGTTTTTTGCAAATTGGTGTATATATTGAAACATGGCTGTGTTTAAGCAAAATCAGGATTCATTTGAGGATATAGAGAGCGTGATAAAGCGGGCGGCTGCCAGTGCGACAAAGCAGGTAAAACAGGCTGCCGGAGATGCAGTAAAAGCGGCGGTAACTGATGTAAAACAGCAGGTAACTGGAGATTATGGGCAACAGGCAATGGAGCAGGGGGCGGCGGGACAGGCGAAGCAGTTGTCTGATCAGCAAAAGCAACAGGTGCAAGATCAAAACCAACAAATGCTGGTGCAGACGAGACAGAATCTGGAACAGATAAACTCGGCGATTAAGAAAGTAAGGCAGGAAAAGACACAGCAGACACAGCAGAAACAGCAAGTGGAAAAGAAAGAAAAGGAGAACAAAACAATTGAAGAGCATAAGAAGAATCAGAAGCCGGTGTGGAAGAAGTTTTTGAAAGGCAAACAGGGGTCGAGAGAAACCCAGTCCAAGGCTGGAGGTTAGCCGGGGAGTGGATTATTCATATATTTGTGATTAAAATAGCTGTATGTCAATAAATTTAATAGTTTGTTGTAGCTTTGGATCAAGATAGCAACCGGCTTTTATCCGGTGCCGCTTCTTGATCCGTCCAGAACCCCGAAATAATCGGGGTTTTTCATTTCAACATATGCAAAACGCAAAAAGAATACTTAGTAAACTGCCAAAGAAAACTCTAGTGACGGTGTTTCCGCATCCGGATGATGAAACGATGGTGGCCGGGGGTTTGCTTATTGTGGCTAAAGAGCTGGGATTCCGGACGGTGATTTTGAGCTTGACTGCGGGAGGGGCGGGAAAAATCTTTGTGCATGCGCGCGGCAAGTCTTTGAAAGAAGTGCGCGAGATGGAATTACGAAAAGCCGGTAAGCTGATGGGTGTAGATGAGGTGCGTATCGGCACTTTTGACGACGGGAGGTTGAGGGGGGGAGAGCAAACCTGGGGACATTGGGTCTCTGAGCAGCTTTCAGAAATTGATCCGGGGCTGGTGGTGACTTATGACCACTCGGGCTTCTATGGACATCCGGATCACATAGCTTTAAGTTTGTGGCTAACGGAGTGGTATAAAAAACATCAGAGGGAAACGAAAATGTGGTATATGTCGGTGCCGCCGGAATTTCGGGAGGTGACGTTTATCCGTGGCATGTCTGAAGTGAAGCGGTATATGGTGGAGCCGCAAATAGGTCTGGAATATGGTTGGGAGTGGATAAGGAAATATCTTGCGGCCAGAGCGCATAAAAGTCAGGGACTAGGGAAAGGGATGCCCGTGCCGCTGTGGATGTTTATGGCGAAATACAGGCGGGAGTGGTACCATGAAGTGGACTGTAAGCGGAAATATAATTATGGATATATAGATTACGAAATATAATCATGAAGATTTATAACAGTCTGACGAGGCTGATTGAGGAGTTTGTGCCTTTGAAACCGGGAAAGGTGGGCATGTATACCTGTGGTATGACGGTATATGACTACGCTCATATCGGTCATGGGAGAAAATACATCAATGATGATGTGTTGCGGAGGCTTCTGACGTATAACGGACTGGAAGTAACTCATGTGCAGAATGTAACTGATGTGGGACACCTGGCTTCGGATGCGGATGAGGGAGAGGATAAAATGGAAAAAGGGGCCAGGAAGGCCGGTAAGACAGTTTGGGAAGTGGCGGAGTTTTATACGAAAGATTTTTATCAGACGATGGATGCTTTGAATATCCTGCGGCCGACAAAAGTGTGCAAAGCTACTGATCATATAGCTGAACAAATTTCGCTGGTGGAAAAACTGATTGTAAAAGGATTTGCATATGAAACTCCCGAGGCAGTGTATTTTGAGGTGAGCAAATTTCCCAGATATGATGGTTTATTTGGGCAGAATTTGGCTGACAAAATGGCGGGGGTACGCGAAGAAGTGCAAACAGGTGAACACAAAAGAGCACCGGCGGATTTCGCGCTGTGGTTTAAGGCGGTTGGGCGATTTGAAAACCATGCGATGCAGTGGGAGTCGCCTTGGGGCAAGGGTTTTCCGGGATGGCATATTGAGTGTTCTGCAATGGCCATGAAGTATTTGGGAGAAAGTTTTGATATTCACTCAGGAGGAGAAGATCATTTGCCGATTCATCATCCCAATGAGATTGCTCAATCAGAAGCAGCCACTGGCAAGCCGTTTGCCAGATATTGGGTGCACAGCGCATTTTTGAAAGTAGATGGGCAAAAGATGAGTAAATCTTTGGGCAATTTTTATCGAGTGACTGATGTGGTGGAAAAAGGTTTTTCGCCCATGGCGCTTCGGTACCTATTTTTGACGGCGCACTATAGAAATCCGATGAATTTCACCTGGTCGAGTCTGGCGGCTGCGCAGACGGCCTATGAAAAACTGGTGGGGTTTGTGGCTGGCGTGAGACAGAAAGGTGAGGGAGACAGGATAACTTTGTCTAAAGAAAAGCTGAAGAAGCTGGATGGGTTGCGCGAAAAGTTTTTGGCTGCGGTGAATAATGATATGAATATTCCTGCGGGAATGGGAATAGTTTGGGAGCTTATCAAAAGCAATATTCCGGATTATGACAAGCTGGATCAGATATTGGATTGGGATCAGATCCTGGGATTGAATCTGGGCAGTGTAGGATTTGAAAAAAAGGAAGAGGCTAGTGGGGAGATGCGGGACTTGCTGGCCAGGCGCGAAGAACTGCGGCGGGCCGGAAAGTTTGTGGAGGCAGATGATCTGAGAAGGCAAATTGAACAGGCAGGGTGGACGATTTTGGACGGTAAAAATGGACCGGTTTTGCGGAAAACTAAGTCAATATGATTGAATGGACAGCACACATAAGGGGACACGAAACTCCATTCGACAGAGGTCTGGTGACGAGAAGGCATCCGGAAGTGGTAGTGGGAGGTCTGGCCACATTGAGATTGAATGTGAACGGTATGATTATTGAGCCGTATTTGGAAAATGGGTTTAATTTATTTGTTGAGGAGAGTAGTGTAATAGCATTTGCAGACAATCCGCTTGCCGGACATTCATCTTTGTTCTTTGTTCATTCCAGACGAGCTCCAGTTCCGTTTAAGTTGGAAGGGAGAATGCTGATGAAGGGGGTATTGGGGCCGGAAGTGGTGGTGTTTGGACTGTATGCGTTGGGGATGGGAGAATTTTTGAACAGGGGAGAGGATTATGAATTGACTATGTTGATTTCATCTATGGCGGTTTTGCGCCCTGCTGTGGGTACAATTGACAGAAAGCAGGCAAAAGAGGGAAATCTCTGACTGGAGATACAAGGAAGAAACTCAGGCGATTATGCTGGAAGAATATGTGTTTAACCCTGATGTGATAAAAACATTTGATAAGTTGCAGAGAGTGGAGTTTGGGGCCAGAAACACAGTAAGTGCAGAAGCTATGGCCCGGGATATGCTCAAAAAGATGTATGGTTTCAGGGGGAGTAAAAGTAATGAAGAGCTGGACAAGAAGCTGGCGGAGATTCGTGCGGCGGCTGCCGCGGATGGTCCCTCTGAAAAAGTTCTTAGGAAGATGCCGGTGGGTACTGCCTGGAAACCACGAGTACAGTAACTTTTGCAAACGAGCGGGGAGTGACGGTACAATATGATGGTGAACTGGAAATTGATTGGTGCGGCGACTGTATGTGGAAATTTACTGGCTCTGAATATGCTTTTTTGGCTGGGATGGAAGAACTTAAATAGCAGAGAGATTGCAAATGGGGCGCGGGAGATCGTAAGTGATTGTGGTGTCGAATGCAGAGCTGAGGTGGCAAGGCAGGTGGCATTACTGAGGGAACAGTTGCAAATGACGGCGGAAATATATCCGGTGCCTACCTTGGTTATCTCTCCAACAATTTCTGCACCAACGACTAAGCCGGAGACGGTGGTAAAAGTAGTGGTGCCAACACGAGCAAAACAGCGAAGCACGACTTACATTACAATTCCGGGAAATGGAATCAGTCGGATGATGGAGTGGGACAGCCTATCCGGGACAGAGTTTTATTTTGATAAAAGGGATTATCCGGGCCTGGTGGAGGCTTACTTTGAAGTGAATATGAAACTTGTGAATGGAAATGGGATGGGGTATGTGAGGCTCTATGACGCGACGCATAATGTGGGGGTGCAGGGCGGTGAAGTGCAAAGTAAAAGCCAGAGTGGAGAACTAGTGAGTTCGGGGAAAGTTAACTTTTGGGATGGAAAAAATCTGATAAAAGTGCAGGCAAAGACACTGACTGCTGACACGACTGTATATAGTTATGGGAGATTAAAAGTGGTGACGGAGAATTGAATATATGGGTGATGAGGAGCGAAACCTTGAGGTGCCAAAAAACTTTTATGAGGCTTTGGGAATATTTGACCCCGTAGGTTTAACGGGAGCAGATATTTTAAAGGCATATAGGGCCAGAATGAAGCAGGTGCATACAGACCATGAAAATACTTCAGAAAATCATGAAAGATCAGTGGCGGCTAACCTGGCGTTTGAGACGTTGGGTAGTTCCGAGAAACGAAAAGAATATGATAGAGCTCATAGGGCGGAGTTGGAAGAAATGCACAGAAAGGCAGAAGCCGGAAAGAGGCGGGAGGTGGCAAAAGAGAGTGAGCCGCGAGTTGAAACTCCTACTGTCGAAGTTGTATCACAGACGGAACCGGGGGAGGATTCGGAGGCAAGACTTAGAAGAAGCATGGAGAGACATAAAGCAAGAGCGAAAGAAGAGGGGGAAAGACTTGCTAAGGTGCTATATCAACCAGACGATCTAGCGGACATGGGTTTGGAGATTTTGAATTTGGCAGTTGAGACGGAATATATTCGATCAATGGTTTCCAGGCGTCAGGCCAGACAGAATCTGTTGAGGGAGATTGATGATCCGTCTATGGATGTGCGTTGGCTTAGATCCGAAATCCTGGATTACACCAATAATATGGGGGGTGATTATTACGAATACGAGGGGAAGTTGAATGGGTGGTGGTCTGACATTAGGGTAGGCAGGCGTGTGGTGAAATCGCAAAAGGTTGATTTTCTGCCTGGTGGAAATAAGGCAGAAGTTGCGGCAGGTGTAGAAGGGTTTTGGGAAGGTTGGAAAATGGTTCAGGAGGCAGGTAGTGTGGATAGGGGAAAATATTGGTATATTCCTCTGACAGCAGAAGAACAAATTCAGAGCGAAAGGGAGCGAGCGGAAGATTTACGGAGGCATGGAGAAGGAAAGGGCGTGATTTATTACGAAGCTTTGCATGCTGCGGCGGAACAAGTAAAGACAGAAAAGATTTTGCAGGTGATAATGGAAGCCTGGAAGTATGCTGATGGGCCAATAAAAAAGTTGTTAATGTCGGATAAAGAACGCAAAAAAATGCTTTGGGGGGTGGTGGGATCGACCTCTGGGAATGGATGGATTTCCGGAGCCAGATATTCAAGTGATGCTGACATACGAAATTATCTTGATAAGAAGCTGAACATGACAGTTGAACAGATCGAAGAGTGGTTTGATGATGCGAGGTCTCATATTGGGGTTGTCCATGAGGCAGCTTTGTATGAAAAAAGACGCGACCAACCCTATGATCGCAGAATTCCGGTAAATATTAAAAGTGATGCGGGTGGGCTGCTTAATACTGAGGTACAAAGTTTTTCGGGGGCTTTTGAAAGAGGTTGGGAGGAGGCGGCGAAAGAATATAATGGTAGTGTAAAATAATGCAATGAGTGCGGGGCTAAAAATTGAGGCGGTGATATTTGATTTGGATGGGACCATTTTGGATAACGAGGGTGATTGGGAGGCGGCGTTTAAGAATGTGGGGAAAAAATACGATTTTCATCTGGTGGGCGAATACGGTGAACAGGCCTGGATTCATGAGCCGGGATTGGGTGTGGCTGCTAACTGGCGAAAAATTTTGGAAAAGCGGGGTGAATATGATTTGGGAAGTGAACAAAAACTGGTACGGGAGACGGTGGAGGAATATAAGTCCCTGGTGGCTGACTTGGATGTACGGATGCGTGACGGGGTAGAAGAGCTGGTAGAACTAATAAAGAGCAAGGGATGGATGGTGGGGTTGTCTACGGGAAGTTCGTGGGCTGTGGTGGAAAAGGAGCTGGAGGCCTTGGGGCTAGTTTTGGCATTTGATGTGACAACGACAGGAGAAGAAGTGTATATGCCCAAGCCTGATCCGGAAATATATATGCTCACGGCGCAAAAAATGGGTGTTGATCCAAGTTCGTGTCTGGTAGTGGAGGACGCTATTGCCGGTGTTCGGGCGGCAAAGGAGATAGATATGAAAGTAGTGGCGCTTCAATCCGAATATGCAGACAGGGAGACATTGGAGGCTGCTGGGGCTGATTTAGTGGTTTCTGATTTGGGTGAACTGAAACAGCAACTGATTTCTATTGACTCCCCCCGGGGGGGATAAGGTAATATGAATCAATGCCGAATTTGGGAGTAATTTTTGCAACTGGTTTACTGACAGGTGGGATAACTTGCATGGCGGTGCAGGGCAGCTTGTTGGTGTCGTATGTTGCAGCTAGATATAAGGATGAGGTAGATAAAAAACTGGGAGCGGGAGAAATTGGAATGTTTTTGGTTGCAAAGTTATTGTCACATTTGGTGTTGGGGTTGTTGTTGGGGCTTTTGGGAGAAAAAATAAAAATGACACCGATATTTTCTGCGGCGATGCAGGGCGTAGTTGGCGTGTATATGCTGGGGGTTGGTCTGGCGCTTCTAGATGTGCATCCGTTTTTCAGACGGTTTTTGATTCAGACACCGAGGTTTCTGTCCAGATATATCCGAAAAACAGCTAAGGGGGGACAGTTGTTTGCTCCGGCAGTACTGGGAGCAGCGACGATTTTTATCCCGTGCGGAACGACGCAGGCAATGATGGCTTTGGCGCTGGCTACAGGCAGTCCATGGTGGGGTGCGGCAATTTTGGGAACATTTGTGTTGGGCACAAGCCCACTATTTTTTGGTTTGGGAATGGCACTGACAAAGATTGGAGAAAACTGGAAGGCAAAATTTTTGAAATTTTCGGCGTGGGTGGTAGTCATTATGGCAGGTGTGACAATCAATGGAGCCTTAATGTTGTCCGGCAGTAATTTTACGGCGCAAAAGGTGCTTGCTCGTGTGGAATGTGCGGTTAGTTACTGTTCTGCTGAGAGTTTCGGGGCTGATAACAGCGTTCCGGCTGAGGAACTAACAATCACTTTCCTGAATAACCGTTATCAAGTGGATAATCCAGTAGTCAAAGCGGGAAGTAAGGTAAAAGTGAATTTGGTCAATAAGGCAGGGTATGGGTGCATACAGGCGTTTACATTTCCGAGTCTAGGAATTTCTGAGGTGGTGACTCCGGGGAATGAAAAGCAACTGGAGATTGTGGTTCCGCAAAAAGCCGGAGACTTGGCGTTTTCGTGCAGTATGGGCATGTATGGCGGAGAGTTAAAAATTGTGAATTAAGTATGGTAAAGAAAAAGCTCAAATTGTCTGGATTGCACTGTGTGAGTTGCTCTTTGGTGATCGAAGGAGAGCTAGAGGATGTGGGGGTAAATGCGAAGTGTGATTATGCGAAGCAGGAAGTGGAAGTGGTATATGACGAAGCAAAAATTGATGAACAACAGATAAAAGATGTGATTGAAAAGCGGGGATACCGGGTAGTTGGTTAGTGTTTAGATTTTGGGTTTTGTTTGGGTGTATACTTTGAAAGTATGGAAACCGTACCGCTGGCAGAAAGGTTGCGACCTAAGAATCTTGATGAGTTTGTGGGGCAGCAACATCTGGTGGGAGTAGACAAGCCACTTCGAGTGGCGATGGAGAAGGGGCATGTGTTTTCGTTTATTTTGTGGGGGCCGCCGGGTGTCGGGAAAACGACGCTGGCGCGGATGTATGGAAAGGCGATAAATCGTGAAGTAGTAGAGATTTCAGCGGTTACTGCAGGAAAAGACGATATGCGGGCGGCGGCAGAGCGGAATGTGGTGCTGTTTGTAGATGAAATCCACCGGTTTAACAAAGCTCAGCAGGATTTTTTGCTGCCGTATGTGGAAAAAGGGCAACTGGTGTTGATCGGAGCAACTACAGAGAACCCGTCGTTTGAAGTAATTTCGCCTCTGCTTTCGCGCTGCAGGGTGTTTGTGCTGTCGGAGCTGTCTGAGGCGGAAATGGGGCAGATTGTAGATAGAACTGGCGTAAAGATGAACAAGGAAGCAAAAGAGTGGCTGGTGCGAATGGCAAATGGGGATGCCAGGCAGGCGATAACAATGATTGAGAATACGCAACAGTTGTACGGTAAGGTGAATGTGGAGACTCTAAAGAACACTTTGCAGTCTAAACACTTGAGATATGACAAATTGGGAGAGGAGCATTACAACACAATTTCGGCATTTATTAAGTCGATGCGGGCGAGTGATGTGGATGCGGCTCTTTATTATCTGGCGCGGATGGTAGATGCGGGCGAAGATCCGTTGTTTATTGCCAGACGGATGGTGGTGTTTGCCTCGGAAGATATAGGAATGGCGGTGCCAACGGCTTTGGTGGTGGCTAATGCGGTATTTCGGGCGTGTGAGACAATTGGATACCCAGAGTGTCAGGAGAATCTGGCGGCTGGAGTGGTTTATTTGGCTTCTTGCAAGAAAGACAGGCGGGCATACGATGCGTATATGGAAGCTCTTTCGGATGTGAAGAAATTGGGTAACCTGCCTATACCCCTGCGGGTGCGCAACGCTCCGACAAAATTGATGAAAAAGTTAAACTATGGAAAAGGGTATGAAATGTACTCAAAAGAATCTTTGCTGCCGGATGAGATAAAAGGGAAAAAGTATTATCAGGTTGAAGAGTCTTCCAAAGAAAAGGTCGTATAATAAGGTGATATGGGTGCTAGTGGTGATTCGTGGAATAAACTTCATCAGCATTATTCAAGACAGGATTGGATAGATAAGCCGAATATATTTGCCCAAGAGGTACTATCATATTTACCGAAAGAGGGTTCCATCTTGTGTTTGGGAGATGGACAGGGGCAGGATGGGCGATATTTTGCCTCGCAGGGGTATCAGGTGCTTTCAACAGACGTTTCTGATTCGGCTTTGGAGATAAATTCCCAAAAGATAAAGGAACAGAAATTGTCTACTATAAAAGTTGAGAAACTTGACCTGAGAGATAAATTTCCTTATCGGGAGGCTACTTTTGATGTAGTTTACGCTCATTTATCACTGCATTATTTCACTGAAGAAGTGACCAGACAAATTTTTAAGGAAATAAAAAGAGTTCTTAAAAGGGGTGGAATTTTAGCGATATTTGTGAATTCAGTGAGTGATCCGGAATTCAATACTGGCAAACGGGTCGAACAGGAATTGTTTGAGATAGGAGGAATGACGAAACGATTTTTCTCCAAATATTCAATGGATTATTTTGCGTCAGATTTCCAGACTATATTATTAGATGATCAGGGAAAGACCTACAAAGATGAAGCCAAAGGAGTGCATAACTTAGTTCGATTCATAGGTAGAAATTATCCAAGAAGGGTTGATCAAATTGCCCTGCCATATGTTTCGGCAATTATCGAGAGGGAGACAGACGAAGGGCCAGAAGTTCTGGTCCAGACGCGTTGGAGACCACATGCAGAGTGGAACTATCATAATACTATCGAGATTCCGGCCGGCGTACTGGATAAAGGATTTGAAAGCGTTTTGGAAGCGGTAAGACGGGAGGTAAAAGAAGAAACGGGACTAGAAGTATCGGAAATTGTTGGATTGGAAAAGACTAAAACTTACTCACCAAAAAATGATGGATCGTTTGGTTTCCGGCCATTTGCTTGTGCGCAACAACTCACTGGAGGTTTACCTTGGGTGGGTTTCTGTTTCTTGTGCAAGGTCAAAGAAGGAGAGACTAAATACCAAGAGGACGAGACAAGAAATATCAGATGGGTCAAGAAAGGTGAATTGAAAAAGATGTTTGAGGAAAGTCCAGAAAAATTCTTTACATTGCACTTGGGTGTTTTGGAGATGTATTTGTCGTAAATGGGCTATGCAGATTATCGTTGCATCAACTAATCCGGTAAAGATAAAAGCTGTGGAGTTGGGCTTTGCCCAGATGTTTCCAG
>CAZCXU010000002.1:0-97509 GCA_964502885.1 uncultured Gammaproteobacteria bacterium | reverse complement strand
AGTCGGGGAGCCGGGAATTGAACCCGATCCTGACGCACCCCATGCGCCAATTCTACCGTCAAACTCCTCCCCGTTTTTAGAGATTTATTTGACGGTTAGCAGACGCGCCCCGTCAAACTCCTCCCCATTTTTTCGCCAGATCAATTCAACGGTTCGCGGTTGTACCCCGTCAGACTCCTGGCCAGGTTGTATTTTACCTCAATTCTAGCTAATATTTCACGTATGAAGGAGTTATTCCAGGAAACCAGAACCAGCCTCACTGATACCAGTTTTGCCCATGTGGTCGTAAAAAAGTCTATCAAAGAGACCTTAGTGTATTGGACCAAATATCTCCTTCTTATCACCGCAGTGCTATACATTCTTTTACTATTCTTCATCACTTACTCTGTCCCGCGTCTGCCAAAACACCTTACTGACTTTCTCCCCACGGGTCAGATTTCTTCGCAAAACAACCAGCTATCCACTACCATCAAGCAGCCGCTCGCTGTAAGTATCGAGGGCTATACCATCACCTCAGATTTGGAAGCCAGTCCCTCAGCAATCGATGCTCACCCGGCAGGTGTTTTACTTCTCAAAGATCGTTATATCTCCAAATCGCTTACTGGCGAGACTTATACCCACATGTATGGAGATATCCCCAGCTTCACGGTTTCCAAGGAGTCAGTTATTCAATATGTGGTTGATCATCGGTTGCAGATCTGGGCCGCCATTTCCGTCATATCTCTGGTTTTAGTTTTTGTTTCCGGCATATTTACCTGGCTTAGTCGGCAATTCTCCTTCTTGGTATCTGCAGTTTTCGTTTGGCTGGTATCTGTGTATATTTTCAAGAAAAAAATTGACTATGTAGGTGCCTTCAAACTTATTGTTTACGCTTCTATTCTCCCCATGCTGCTTTCAGCGATTCTTCTCATCATTCCAAACGACCTCTTGGCAGCCCTCAATTTTGGCCTTTTCGTCTACCTGATTTTTTCTTGGGTGCGGGTGCTTCCTCCAGCAGTCAAAGATGTTGCCACAGTTCCTCCTGTTGTGGCTCCCAGCCTCCATTCCCCAAAGAAAAAATCTTCCCGCCGGAAAAAATCCTAAAAAAGAATTATTTCCCTTGATTTTTTTCTTTTAGCCTGTATATTGAGACTTGAAACATGGCAAACGATCAACGACTTCAGGCGATAAAAATCGCCATGGAACAAATAGAAAAACAATTTGGCAAAGGCTCAATTATGAAGATGGGCGACAAGATGGATAAGCTTGTAATAGATACTATTCCCAGTGGTTCAATTGCCCTTGATTTAGCTCTTGGTGTCGGCGGTTTTCCCAAAGGCCGTATCACCGAGATCTACGGACCGGAAGCTTCAGGAAAGACCACCATTGCTCTGCATTGTATCGCCGAGGCCCAGAAACTGGGCGGCACTGCAGCATTCATTGATGCCGAACACGCTCTTGATCCCTCTCGCGCCGAAAGCATCGGTGTAGACCTGGACAATTTATATATTTCTCAACCGGATACTGGAGAACAAGCATTGGAGATAGTTGAGACACTTATTCGTTCCGGAGCTTTGGACGTTATCGTCATAGATTCAGTGGCCGCTTTGGTTCCTCGAGCTGAGATCGAAGGAGAAATGGGAGATAGTGTTATGGGGGTTCAGGCCCGTCTCATGTCTCAGGCTTTGCGAAAAATCACTGGCGCTATTGCCAGGAGCAACACTGTGGTTATTTTCACTAACCAGCTCCGCATGAAGATAGGAGTCATGTTCGGCAACCCGGAGACAACTCCCGGCGGTATGGCCCTCAAGTTTTATTCTTCAATTCGCATTGACACCAGAAAGATCGAGACCATCAAAGATGGTGATACTGTCATAGGTTCCCGCCATCGTGCTCGCATCGTCAAAAACAAAGTTGCTCCCCCTTTCCGTGTGGCCGAATTTGATGTATTAAACAATGGCGGTATCAGTAAGGCTGGTGGACTGATAGATGTGGGTCTCGAACTGGGAGTTCTAAACAAAAAAGGTTCATTTATTTACTCTGGTGAAACAATTCTCGGTCAGGGAAGAAACGCCACTGTCGAACATCTTCGGGAAAATCCCAAAACCGCCAAACAGATAGAAGAGGCCATATGGAAGATAGCAAAAGACGCCAAGAAAACCCTCCCCAAACAGATGGGCGAGGTAGAAACGGAAGAGTAGACTCCGATTCGCGGCAGCGCTTAATCGCCGCCTGTCTTCGTCTTCTCTCTGTTCGCCCCCGCAGCCGCGATGAAATAACTCGCTTTCTTTCAAAAAAGTCGGCAAATGTCGAGCTCGTAAACGCGGTTATTTCCTATTTGGAAGAACACCATCTTCTAAACGATGCCGATTTTGCCGGTTGGTTGGTTGCCTCCCGGTCCCGTAGTCGACCTCGAGGAAAGAACCTTCTGATCCGGGAACTGAAGAGCAAGGGCATAGCAGTAGATGAAATTGCCAAAGTACTGCCGGATCAGGAAGACGAAGTTGCGCTTGCTCAGGCTGCCCTCAAAAAAAAGTTGCCAGTTTTTCTGCGTTTGGGGGGGCGCGAGTTTCGTGCAAAAGCAGGTCGATTTTTAGCTGCCCGTGGTTTTGGTTGGGATGTGATTGAGAGAGTGATAAAAAAAGGGTATAATGATAACAATTAGCTTTATGTCTATTTCAAGAAAAAGCATCATTTATGGGGTTCTATACACCGCCAACAAGCAAATCTAACGCCGCGCCCGCAGAAGACCAGGAATCATCTTTACAGAAAAGTTTAGATAGCCTAAAACGACTTCAGGAAGAGTATCTTTCAAAGCTGGAAAAAGTCACCGGTCTTTCTCGTGCCCAGGCCAAAGAGGAGGTTCTTAAAGAGTCCGAGAAATTCTATGCTGATGAGGTTGCCCGAAACATCGAGGCGGCTCGCCAGGACTATCAATCCAGAGCCGATGAGATAGCCCAGGAGATGATTGTGTCAGCCATGCTGCATGGTGCCACAGACTATACCGCAGAATACACCGTTTCGACAGTTACACTGACAAACGAAGGCATCAAGGGTGGCATTATCGGTCAGGGCGGACGCAACTTAGCTGCATTTGAAAAAGCTACAGGTGTCGAAGTCGAAATTGAAGAAGGAAATACTATCAAACTTTCCTCCTTTGACTCTCTTCGTCGCGAGATAGCCCGCAGATCCTTGGAACTTCTCATCAAAGATGGTCGTATTCAGCCCTCCCGTATCGAAGAGGTAGTCTCACAGACAAAAAAGCACATGGAGACCATTTTGATGGAAGAAGGGCGAAAAATTTGTACCGCATGTGGTGTTTTCAACATCAATGCTGACCTCATTCCTCTTATTGGAAGATATAGATTTCGTTTTTCTTACGGGCAAAACTTGGGAATCCACACCATTGAAGAGACCAAAATTGGTGTTCAGTTGGCTCACGAGTTAAATCTTGACCCTGCTACCACAGAACTGATTCGATTGGGTTGTTTGCTGCACGACATTGGTAAGGTTGTCACAGAAGAGGAGGGGACTCATATTCAGTTGGGAGTTCAATTGCTCAAAAAGTTTGAAATGCCCGAAGCTGTCGTAGCCGCCGTCGCCGAGCACCACGAAGACAGACCATTCTCTTCCGTGGTTTCCCGCGTAGTCTGGGTTGCAGATGCTATCTCCGGCTCCCGTCCCGGTGCCCGCTACGAACCTCATGAAGCATATGTGAAGCGCCTTTCTCAGATCGAGGAAATCAGCCGCTCATTTAGTGGTGTACAGGAGGTATACGCATTTCAGGCCGGGCGCGATGTGCGTGTCATCGTCAAACCAGAATTAGTTGCCGATTCAGAACTCACAATTTTGGTTTCCAAAATTAAACAGGACATTGAGAAAAAAGCCCAATATGTAGGACAAATAAAAATTACTGCCATCAGAGAAGTTCGTGCCACCGATATCACAAAGGCGAAATAATATCGATTCTCCTTGACTTTTGGATCCAACTATAATATTTTTGGCATACATGTTGGCTAATCGTATTTTTGAAAGGGGGTGAGTTGAAGATGACAAAACAGCAAATGTTTGAAGTAGTAGCAAAAAAGGCCCATCTCACAAAGAAAGCCGCTCGTGAATCAGTGGAAACTCTTTTAGACGAGGTTAAAAAAGCCTTGGCAAAAGGAGAAAAGGTAGTTCTTTCTGGGTTTGGAACCTTTAAGGTTACGCGGGTCAAAGACAAACCAGTCATAGTACCACGCACTAAAGAGCGCAAGATCGTCAAGGGACATCGTGTTGCCAGGTTTACTCCGGGCAAGACTCTCAAAAAAGCGGTCAAATAACTCTTTTATGGTTTGTTAAATTTTGACATTCGTGAAACGAGGCCTTTCCCGGCCTCGTTTTTGGGTTTTGGTTCAAAAATAGCCTCGCAGTATATAATTTCGCTAATGAAAAAATTATTGATAATATGCGGCCCAACTGCCACTGGAAAAACCGGTCTCGGAGTGAAAATTGCTGCCAGAGTGAAAGGAGAAATTATTTCTGCAGATTCGCGGCAAGTATATCGAGGTATGGACATTGTCACTGGCAAAGATCTTCCATTGTCTGCGTCTGCAATTCCCTCCCATCTGCAGTCATCCGGTCGGGTCTTAGATTATTACATGTTTTCGCAAGTGCCTGTTTGGCTTCTCGACGTGGTAGACCCAGACGAGGCGTTCAGTGTTTCAGATTGGAAAGACGCAGCAGAAATCGTAATCAGCCATTTGCACGCTTCCGGGAAGCTCCCCGTAGTAGTTGGTGGAACTGGGTTGTTCATCAAGTCGCTTACAGAGAACTTGGAGACATTACATATTCCTCCCAATTCTGCACTGCGGGATGAGCTCACTTCTTACACTACGGCAGACCTTTTTTGCCTTTTGGCAAATGAGTCACCGGAAAAGGCCTCCTCACTAAACAGTTCAGATCGCAGCAACCCCCGCCGTCTGGTTCGTGCTATTGAGATTGCTCGTGCCAGGTCCAACTCATCACGCAGTCACCATCCTTTTCGCTATGACGTGTACCGCTTGGGACTTACCGCCCCGGTTCCGGACTTAAAAAAACGCATTACGGACAGGGTGAATTCACGCATTTTAGAAGGAGCTGAGTCAGAAATTCGTTTTTTTCAAAATCGCTATCCATCCGATTTGCCGTCCATGACTGGATGTGGTTATCGTCTCGACCTGTCTACAGACTGGCAAAATCAGTGGGCGGCTGAAGAACATAAATACCTCAAACGTCAGCTTACCTGGTTCTCAAAACAGTCGGATATTCATTGGTTTGATGTCACAAAAGATGACTGGCAGGATCAGGCCATGAAAGAAGTTATTGATTGGTATGCCAATCGAACAGGGACCGCAAATTAAATTTTGGCAGTATATAATAAAATAAGTTTTGATATGAATAAGAAAGTTGAAATTTCCCATCAGACCATTTTCTTCATTTTGAGCACAATTGCTGCAGTCTGGGTTTTTGGAAAAATCGCAGATTTGCTTTTGCTAATTTTTGTGTCTGGGATACTCATGGCCGCGCTAAAACCTGCAGTTTCTTTCTTGAGTAGGTTCAAACTGCCCCGTGGCGGTTCTATAGCCATCATCTATCTAGCTCTCTGGTCCACTATCGGCGGCATCTTCGCCAGTTTGATTCCTGCACTTGTCGAACAAACGCGCACTTTACTTGGTCAGTTCCCGGGTTCCTTATCACAGGTTGAATATCTCAGCTTGCACCAGCAGGAAATTACTTCACAAATAATCTCAAGCATGGGAACCATTCCAGTAAACGTAGCCCGACTAGCCTCTGGCGTCTTCAGCAATGTTCTTAATCTGGTCACAGTCATTGTCATCTCTTTTTATCTGTTAGTTGAGCGGGAAAATCTAGATAAAATTGTCGCCAGATACATTGGCAGTCGCCGTGCAGCCAAAGTCTCACAAACTGTCACTGCTGTTGAGCACAAGCTGGGCGGATGGGTTAGAGCAGAATTGATGCTGATGATTTTTGTAGGCACACTGACTTATCTCGGTCTTAAAGTTCTCGGTATGGAAAACGCTCTTCCGTTAGCTCTGCTGGCTGGCATGCTGGAAATAGTCCCCAGTATTGGACCTACAATTTCTGCGATTCCGGCAATTATTATCGCCCTCACCATCCACCCATTGCTGGCTGTATCCACCGCCGCTCTCTATTTCCTTGTTCAATTTATCGAAAACAACTTTCTTGTACCTCAGATCATGGAAAAAGCCGCAGGTGTAAATCCGCTGGTGAGCATAATTTCCTTAATGATTGGATTCCGTCTGGCAGGTACTGTTGGTGCCATAATCTCGATTCCGACGGTGTTGGTTCTGGAAACAGTTATCACCCACTATTGGTCACTCCCCCAAGTTGAGTCTTCAGAGTAAAATAAGACCACCTGGAGGCAGGTGGCTACTCTCCGAAAGGAGGGAGGAAAGTCCAGACAACCAAAGGCAGGGTGTTCGGCGATAGCCGGAACGCGTAAGCGCTAGATAGGGCCACAGAGACTACGACTCACCTGAATGTCGAAAGACAGACAGGCAGAGGGTGAAAAGCGGTAACCCTCCCCGTTGCAACCACCGACCGGATCGTCATTAGGTCGCCTTTCCAAACCGATCCAAAGCTTGTGGGCATCAGACAGATTGCCACTAAAACAGAATCTGGCTTATTCGCCTCCAGGTAAACTTACGATATAATCTGATGTACATCACAGTATGAATCCCGAACTCTTTACAAATCGCGCAGCTTTTCAGGGTTTAGTATCTCTCGTATTTGGCGTACTCGTACTTATGTTCCCCAAAGTTCTCAATTATTTAATAGCTTTCTATTTTATTCTTACAGGACTATCTGCCGTCCTTCCATATTTGCGTTAACGCATGCCATACCTGCTCGATAGTCCCAGAAAAGAGCTGCGAAAACGCCCCCTTCTCTTCTTGGATTTTGAAATGACCGGCTTAGATCATGAAGTTCATGAAATAATCGAAATTGCTGCGCTGTGTGTCAATCAGGACAACTTCCAAATCGACAACTCATATTATGCAAAGATAAGACCTGAACATATTGAAACAGCCGACCCCAGGTGTTTACGGGTCACTGATTACACACCCCAAAAATGGAATGATGCTATTCCGCTTCGTCAGGCTCTGCTTGAACTAACTGATTTTGCACCCGGATGTTTATTAGTCGGTTGGGGTGTACAGAACGAGTGGGATTTTCTAAACGCCGCACTACAAAAAGAAAAACTTTCGTACTTTTATGATCACCATCTCATTGAAGTCGGCTCTATTGCATATGCCCATTTTTACAACCGCCCCGAAGTTAAATATCTGAGTTTGTCCTACGTTTCTCGCTACCTGAATATCCCTTTGGAAAATCACAAACCCGACTCAGACATCCGTGCTACTTATAAGATATTCTGTCATCTTCTTGGGATTGCCCAATAACCAAAAACTCCGCAATCATTTCTTTTTGCGGAGATTTTTGGAAAAACTGAAAGCAATTATTTGCCTCCGATCTTATACATACCTGTGCCACAAGTTGGACACTTGCCTTTCAAAGCTTTTTTGCCATTTTTCATGGTGACTTCTTGGGCATTAAGATCGTCCTTCTTGGCTCGACACTTTACACAATACATGCTTGCCACAATCATTCACCTCCTCTCAATACACCGAAACAAATGACTTTAACGTTTCGGCTATCGAATTCCATCCGCCATGCGATAAGTAGTACATAATTCCAAATTGAAAAATCAAGGCCAGAATAGTTACGGCAATAGTTTTTGTCAAGTCAGTCGCTACAAATTTCATTGGCAATCCCATGTTGGAACTATCTGTTTCACGAATCTCAATTACGGGAGCTCGATAGGTTGCAAACTCTTTTACGGGGGTAAGTGAAATTCTATTGGCCGCAGCAATCTTCTCTTGTCTGGTTCGTCTTTTCGACATGGTGATATGATAACTCAGCCGTCAATAAGCCAGCAATTATTCATTTTTCTGTCTCTTTACTAATTGGGGTTGAAAATGGCATACTAACAAAACAACCATATTGTAATCTTCATGAACAAAAAAATTACTACCATGCTAGTTTCGCTTGTGCTTTTTTCTGCTACGGCAGCTGCTTCCTATCTGATTTCTGACTCTGTGCTTAGTCGTCAAAGCAATTCCGGGATTATAAGTCCGGTCACCACCGGCACTCCCAAACCAAGTTCCGGTAGATCAAGAATTGACCCCTCAATTCCCCGTACCGAAGTTTGTCCTCTCAATGGTGATCTGTATACAAAACAGGAAAGAGACGTTTGGATGACTCGTCGTCCATTGGCCGTCATGATCGAAAACTCTGTTGATGCTCGCCCTCAGTCCGGGCTGAGCACTGCTGACGTGGTCTACGAAGCCGTAGCTGAGGGTGGTATCACCAGATTTATGGGTGTGTACTACTGCGGTGTTTCATTGGCCGGAAACGTCACTTTGGCCCCTGTTCGTTCAGCCCGCATCTACTATGTCAGTTTGGTGTCCGAATACAACGCACTTTACAACCACGTCGGGGGTGCTGGCCACTGTACTGATCCCAACGTAGATGATCGCGCCAAGGCTTTGTGTCTCATTAGTCGTGCTGGGATCAAAAACCTTGATCAGATGGGTTATGCCGGTGAGTTCAAGACCTGTCATCGTTTGGCGGATCGATTGGACAAGGAAGTAGCTTACGAACATACCATGGCTTGTTTTACTGATGGTCTTTACGCAAAGGCTGCCAAATTGGGTTGGAATTACCAGGATGAGAAAAAAGTTCCCTGGGACAAAAACTTTGTTTCCTGGAAATTCTTGGGCAAAGGTGAAAAAGCCAGCGGTTTACCGGCTACAAATATCTCCTACATGTTCTGGGAAACCAATCGCGATTTCAATAGCAGCTTTGACGTCTCCTGGCGCTATGATGCAGCCACAGATTCATATGAACGCAGCAATGGTGGCAGCGTTTCCACGGACTTGAATACTGGTGAGCCTCTTCGATACAAGACTGTGGTAGTTCAGTTTGCCAAAGAGACTTTTACCGGAGACCTGGAAAAGCACATGCTCTATCAAGTCGAAGGCAAGGGTGATGCTATTGTTTTCCAAAACGGCGTTGCCACAAAAGGCACCTGGTCAAAAGCCTCGCGTACCAGCCGTACTCTCTACAAAGACGCAAAAGGCGTAGACATCAAGTTCACCCCGGGCCCCATCTGGATTTCTATAGTCCCCTCAACAAACACCATCACATACAACTAGACACGAGGTGTTTTCTTACTCAATATCTTGCATTTTACCGTTCACGTGGTATGTTGTGGGTAACAACTTAACACATGCTAAAAGATTTGGTCATCAGTAAAACCAGAGTCAAGTTATTGGAAACATTTCTTTCTGATCCTACTCAGATGTTTCATGTGCGGGATTTAGTGCGTAAAACCTCCGAAGAAATAAATGCTGTGCGCCGGGAATTGGCCCGCATGGAGCAACTGAACATGGTAAAAAAAGAACCGCGCGGGAATCGCCTCTACTACTGGTTTCGCAAAGATTACGTTTTTTATGCAGACCTGCTCAGTTTGGTAGCAAAGACCACTGGTTTGGGCGAGAGCCTGATAAAAAATCGCCACAAGATTGGTCGGGTCAGCATTATCATGCTTTCAGGGCATTTTGTTCGTCACGAACCTCGAAGCAGCCCCGACGAAGTAGATTTGCTAATAGTGGGAGAAGTTCATCTTCAGGAGTTGGGCGCTCTAATCCGCGCCGAGGAAGCCCGTCGCGGCCAGACTATCAACTATACCCCCATGACAGAAGAAGAGCTGAAGTTCCGCCGATCTCGCCGTGATCCGTTTTTACTGGGGATACTTACCGGTGGTCGAGTTATGGTTATTGGTTCCGATCAGGAATTAGTAGGCTAAGCTTATGCGGCAAAAAGTCCTCAAGACCGGTAACAGCCTAAGCATTTCTATTCCTTCAAAATTTGTTAGAATTCTAGGGCTAAAGCCCGGCATGGATGTTGATGTTCGCGCTGACTATTCCCACGGATTAGTCACATGTTATTTCGACAATACCAATCAACTTCCTCTAATTATCGGAGAAAAGACCAAATAGTATGCGCCTTAAAATCCTGATCGCTGTTCTTTTGGTTTTTTCCCTGGTTGCCAATCTTCCTCCCGAACTCAAGATCGCCGGTTATACATTTAAGCGTCCTTCGATAAATATTCAGCTGAACAATCGGGGATATGTTCGGGATCTTGATTTTAAGTTAGGTTTGGATTTGCAGGGTGGTACCCATTTAGTCTACGAGACTGATCTTAAAGATATTCCTGAGTCTGAGCGTGCCTCTGCTGTAAATGCTACCAAAGACAATATTGAGCGCCGTATCAACTCGTTAGGTGTTTCCGAGCCGCTCATCCTAGTTTCCAAAGCGGCCAGCGGCGAGTACCGTCTTATCGTCGAACTTCCGGGCGTCAAAGATGTAAATCAGGCTATGCAGACTATTGGACAGACAGCTCAATTAGATTTTCGTCTACCAAAAGTAGCTACTCCATCATCAATCACCGATTTTGCAGCGACAGGACTCACCGGCAAGGATCTCAAATCGGCGCAAGTTCAATTTGGATCAGGCAATGTCAGCCAGGCTGGCCCATCAGTGGGGATTCAATTCAATGCCGAGGGAGCCAGGAAGTTTTCAGAAATTACCCGCAACCACATTGGCGAACAACTATTCATTTTTTTGGACGACTTACCCGTTTCAAATCCCGTCATACAGCAGGAAATTACCGGGGATCAGGCAGTAATTTCCGGGACATTTACTGTAGATGAGGCAAAACAATTAGCTATTCAATTAAACGCAGGAGCTTTGCCTGTTCCCATAAAAGTTGTTGAGCAGCGCACTGTCGGAGCCACTTTGGGTAACGAATCGATTCTACGCAGCCTATTGGCTGGACTGGTCGGTTTTTTTCTCATTCTCATCTTTATGGTCGCCAATTACGGATTAAAGGGGATATTCGCCAATATTGCACTTATTCTTTATGTGCTCATATCTCTTACAATTTTCAAATTAATACCGATTACTCTTACCCTGGCAGGAATAGCCGGATTTGTCCTCTCAGTGGGAATGGCGGTCGACGCAAATATTCTTATTTTTGAACGTATCAAGGAGGAAATTCGTTGGGGGCGCCCCATTCGGGCTGCTGTCGAATTAGGATTTATGCGTGCCTGGACTTCGGTCAGAGACAGTAATGCCAGTTCTCTAATCACAGCGAGCATTTTATTTTGGTTTGGCACAGGCACAATCAGGGGCTTTGCATTGACTCTGATAGTTGGTATCTTGGTCTCCCTATTTACGTCAATTACTATTACTCGCGGTCTCATCCGCACCTTATATCTTAGAAAATAATTATGAATACCAAATTTGGCTACTTTGGCTTCATGAAGTACAAGTGGCTTTACTTCGCTTTCTCAATACTGCTCATGTTGCCCGGGTCCTATTTTCTCGTTCGTCATGGTCTTCGTCTTTCTATCGACTTTACCGGTGGCACTCTTCTGGAAATTCAAACTGAAAAACCGCTTTCCTCCGATTTACTACATGATTTGGCCAAAAAATCTGGTATTGAGACTTCTGCCATTCAGACATCATCAGACAATATCTATCTATTACGGCTCAAAACAATTTCTCAGGAACAGAATTCTGTCTTCCAGCGTCAAGTGGCCAGTGCTTCAGCGGGTAAAGTCACCGAAAAACGCTTTGAGTCAGTAGGTCCGGCGGTAGGGAGCGAAATGGCCTACAAAGCAATGTTGGCGGTGGTAGTCGCATCCCTGTTTATTATTGGTTATATTGCTTGGTCTTTCCATGGAATTCCAAAGCCCTATTCATCGTGGAAGTTTGGCGCTTCCGCAGTCATAGCTCTATTGCACGACGTCTTTGTTGTAGTTGGTTGTTTTTCGCTTTTTGGTGAGCTGTTCGGCGTTGAGTTGGATGCTTTGTTTGTCACTGCACTTCTTACCATCATCGGATTTTCAGTTCATGACAGTATTGTTGTTTTTGATAGGGTGCGCGAAAACCTTGCCAAATTTCCAAAGAATTCCTTTGAGCAAGTTGTAGACTTTTCCATCACCGAGACTTTGGTACGGTCACTCAACACTTCGCTTACCGTCACTCTCACCCTTACCTCTTTACTATTATTTGGCGGAGAAACAATTCGCTGGTTTGTAGTAGCATTACTTATCGGGATTATTTCCGGCACTTATTCTTCTATCTTCAACGCTGCTCCCATTTTGGTCCTCTGGGAAAACCGATCAAAGCCGGTTTCTAAATAGTTACTTTCTGTAGCGCCTCAAGCAATACCTCTCGTTCATTGGGTAATTTGTTTTCCACTACTTGGTCAAATAGGATGCTCAAGTATTTTCCCACTCCAGGTCCTGGAGGCAATTTCTTTACCTCCATTACGTCATGTCCTGATATCTTCAGGTCAGCCACTGAAAACGGTTGTTTCTGCACCTCTACCAGCCGCTTCTTAAAGTCTTCAAGTCGCCAGCTGGTTTCCTTCGCCCCTCCACCCAGCCGATCTCCGGTCCGTAAGGCCAGCATTTCATGCACATTTTCTGCTCCCACATTAGTGATAAACCTCCTCACTGCACTATCTGTCTGATGTTCATCCACGGTGAACTGGTGCCAACGCACCAATCGTACCAGTTTCTCTTTCTGCTCTTTTGAAAAACGCAGTCGATCAGCTATCCGCTTTGCAATTTTTTCACTCTCCATTTCATGGTTATAAAAAGTAATACGCCCATCCGGGTACTTTCTTTGCGTTTTCACTTTGCCTAGGTCGTGTATCAGTGTTGCGAGTCGTGTTATTGGTTCTGCACTTGGACAATTCCGTAATGATTCCACACTATGCGTTCCTACGTCATATATATGGTGTCTCCCGGGACTTTTTTGTTCTACACCAAAGGCCGCATCCAGCTCAGGCAAAATTGCAAACGACAACTCACAGTTTCTGAGAAGTTGTATGCCATCAGCTGGAAAATCAGAGGCCAGAATCTTTAATAGCTCATCACGTATTCGCTCTGCTGAAATCAGATTTATTCTATTTGCATTTTCTTTAATCGCCAAAAATGTTTCCTCTTCAATTGCAAATCCCAGCTGGGTTGCGATTCTGACTGCTCGCATCATCCGTAGGGCATCTTCTTGAAATCGCTCTGTCGCGTTACCGACTGCCCTTATCTGTTTGGCTGCAATGTCTTTCTGTCCGTTAAATAGATCTATCAGGGAAAATTTTCCCGCACCGATTTTTTTTATTGCCATGGCATTAATCGTGAAATCCCGTCTCTTTAAATCTTCTTCCAATGTTTTTCCCCACTCCACCACATCCGGATGTCTTGAATTCGTGTACTGTCTTTCCGTCCGGTAGGTAGTTACTTCAAAAGGTCGTCCGGAATTCTTTATTCCCACCGTTCCAAATCGGTTATCATAAAAACTGTCAGGTATCAATTTCATAATTTCCTCAGGGGTGGCATTTGTTGTAAAGTCCCAGTCATACAGTGGCCGTTCTAGGAGCACATCCCTCACCACACCCCCGACGATAAAGATTTCATATCCATTTTTTTCAAACCTATCCATTAGCTGCACCACCTCGTCCGGAGCCGAGAATTTGAGTGTATGAGAAGTTGTCATCATGCCTGTTAAAATTGTAGCATGCAAGTTTCTGAGATCATCGCACATCTTCTGGAAAAAAGAGGCATAAACACCCCTGAGGGAATCTCTGAATTTCTTAATCCCCGCCACCCATCCGAATTTTCTTTGGCGGAAGTTGGTTTATCAAAAAGACACATTTCCCAAGCAGTCCAGTTAGTTAAATTTCACATAGCTTCCGGTGACAAAATTGCCATTTATGGTGATTACGACGTTGATGGCATTACTTCTACAGCTATTCTCTGGGAGACTTTATATCATGTCTCTCCCCATGTTTTTCCCCACATCCCTCATCGTCGTATTGAGGGCTATGGTCTCACAAAAAAAGGCATTGATCACTGTTTGTCTCAGGGTGCGAAATTAATTATTACTGTTGATAATGGTATTACCGCTAGGGAAGAAATCGCCTATTGTCGCTCAAATGGTTGCGACACCATTATTGTTGATCATCATTCCCCCCCCGACCAGCTTCCCAACGCCAACTGCATTGTTCATTCCACAAGCACCAGCGCTGCTGGTCTCTCCTGGATATTTGCCAGAGAATTCAACAAGGCACCAAACAACGAGCTTCTTTCTTTAGTCGCAATTTCGGTTGTTTGCGATCTTGTTCCTTTGCTGGGACTAAATCGCAGTTTCGCAAAATACGGTTTGGAAGAATTAAATCGCACTCATCGTCCCGGGCTGCTTGCTCTGTTTCAGCTCGCAGGAATTACCGGCAAACCCATTGGCGCCTATGAGATTGGATTTGTCATTGGTCCACGTCTCAATGCCACAGGTAGGCTTGAACATGCCATAGATAGTCTGAGGTTACTTTGTACAACTGATTCAGAACGAGCTTTGGATCTCGCTTCTCATTTGGACGCCACCAATCGCATCCGTCAGGATCTTACTTTGCGTTTGTCGGAATCCGCCATTTCCCAATTCTCTTCAGGAGTACTTCCGCCAATATTAGTCACGGCTAACCCGGACTATGACGAGGGGATAGTAGGTTTGATTGCTGCCCGTTTGGTCGAGAAGTACTATCGCCCCTCTATAGCTATAAATCTAGGTGAGGTTCTGGCAAAAGGTTCCGCCAGATCAATCCCTGGCATCCACATTACAGAGCTATTACGCACAGCTTCATCTTTATTAAAATCAGTTGGCGGTCACGAAATGGCAGCCGGGCTTTCTTTTGCGCCGGAAAATCTGTCTGCGGTAACAGATAAACTTATCTCAGAGTGTACCAAACTCATCACGCCGGATTTATTTGTGAGACAACGCCAGGTCGATGCTGATATACCTTTATCAGCATCCAGCTTGGATTTACAAAAACAGCTTTCCGTCTTCGCCCCATTTGGCTTGGGTAACCCCCGCCCCGTTTTTTCATCAGTCGCCCGCCTGACTTACCCGAGACGTATAGGTAAGGACAACCGCCATCTCAAATTTTATGCCGACAATTTGGAGGCCATTTACTTTAACGCTCCTTTTGATATGGTTTTCCCGGACTTCCCGGCAAAAATTTACTATTCTCTTGATGCGAATACTTTTTCAGGAATTCCCAAATTGCAGCTTATTATCAAAGAAGTTGCCATTCCTGGTTAAAAGTAATTTAATTGTCTGGCATGAGCGAAGTCTCACTTTCTCCGATGGCTGCGGCATTAAAGTCCGGAGTATATGTGCATTACAAAGGAGGAGAGTATAAAGTCATGGGGGTCGCTATCCACTCCGAGACATTGGAGGAACTGGTGGTCTGCCAAGCTCTCTATGGAAATCGTCTTTTTTGGGTTCGTCCACTATCAATGTTTTCAGAGACGGTAGAAATTGCTGGCAAATCGGTCGCTCGTTTTCAATTTCTGCACAAATAATGTTTCTCTATTTTGTCATTATTCCTCCCCAGGCCGTAGCAGAAAAAGTGTGGGAATTACGTCAATTAGCTGTCCGGAATCACTTTGCTTCTCTGGATCCTCGACATGATACATTGCCTCATATCACCGTTGGTTATTTGGGAGACGTAGACTCTTTAGCGGTCAAGCGTCTTATCACCGCCCTCTCCGGGTTTTCCCCTCCGCCGGCTCCTACGCTCCAGATATCTGGTTTCACTCAGTGGAACGACAATATTGTCAGTCTATTTGATGCCTCAAAACTTGCCGGTCTTGTGGCTGACCTGCAATCGCTGGCGGGGTCAGTGGGAATTCAAAGCAACTTTGAGTATGTCGGTAAATTTGGTCCGGTTGGTGACCATATGAAGATTATCCGCGAAGTGCCGCAAAGCAGTGGTTCCCAGGTAATAGCGCTGGTTGAGCCGGAATTCCCATCCACTATTACTTTCCATCGGCTAGCCCTTATAGATCACGGATGTACCGGTAGAGATGTGTTATGGCAGACTCCTTTTTTGCCTGCCGGGGTATAATCACGTCTGTGGACCAGCTACCGGCTGATTTCCTATCAGTACTTTCACGCAACACTACTTCCCCCGATATCGCACGCATCACCAAGGCTTATTTGTTTGCGCAAAAGGCTCACTTTGGTCAGACCCGTTTATCAGGTGAGGCCTTTATTAGTCACCCCCTGGCTGTTGCCACTTATTTGGCTGGTTGGAATCTTGATACTGAATCAATTGTCGCCGGCCTTTTGCATGATACCGTCGAAGACGCAGGTGTGAGTCGCGATCAGTTGGTAAAGGAATTTGGTGCCACAGTCGATTTAATCGTCAATGGAGTCACCAAAATTACCGAAATTCGCCTTACTGGAAGCACACGGGATTTGTTTGTTGAAAACTTGCGCAAGATGTTAGTCGTCATGGCAAAAGATCTGCGTGTTATTTTGGTAAAGCTGGCTGACCGTACTCACAATATGCAGACTTTGAATTTTCTTTCGTCGGAAAAACAACATGAAAACGCCCGTGAAACATTAGAAGTTTATGCTCCGCTAGCAGAGCGCCTGGGGATGGGGGAAGTAAAAGGGCAATTGGAAGATCTGGCTTTTCCGTATGTCTATCCACAGGAGTACGCAAATTTGCAGAAAATGGTCAAACCCCTATTGGGTACTGAGCGCAATTACATTGAGGGTGTTCATCGTCAATTGCTAGAGCTGATCCTGCCCGATATACCCAACGCAATCATAAACACCCGACAAAAACACATGTACAGCCTGTTTCGTAAATTAGCCCGTCAGGAAATTGCCGGAGATATTTCCAAAATCCATGATCTGTTTGCCGCACGCGTGATTGTCGATACTATTCCACAGTGTTATCAGGTCTTGGGTTTGGTGCATACTCGTTTTCACCCGGTACCATACTTGGGTTTGTCCGATTACATAGCTACGCCAAAACCAAACGGTTATCAGTCTCTCCATACCCGGGTCTTTGGACCTGGCGGAAAGATACTCGAATTACAGATCCGCACTCGCTCTATGCACGAACACGCAGAGATGGGTATTGCAGCACATTGGACATACGCTCAGGCCAAAAACACTGCCAAATCCGATGCTGCATTGCAGTCAGCTCTCAATGCCCCCACCAAGCTTGATTGGGTAAGGCAACTATTAAATTGGCAGCAGGAGTTGCGTGGAAATGATGAATTCATGGATGCACTCACTCTGGACGCTTTCAAAAAACGTATTTTGGTTTTTTCTCCCCAGGGTGACGTTTACGATCTCCCTGCTGCAGCCACCCCTGTGGATTATGCTTATGCTGTTCATACGAAACTAGGCTCGAGCATTAGTAGTGCCAAAATCAACGGCAGGATGGTCCCCTTAAACCATCTCTTAAAAAACGGGGATGTTGTTGAGGTTATTATCGACAAAAAACGCCGCAAACCCAATCCCGACTGGCTGGAGTTTGTCGTCTCCACAGCTGCCCGACGTTCAATAGCCAAAGAGTTAGGCCGTGTGAGTTGAAGAATGTTACTTTTGGTTCTTCATGACAATTTCAATCGCCTGTTCTATTGATATGTCCACAAACGGTGAAGTGACTAGCTCCAGAATTTCCGCAGCGATCTCAGCCGTTTTGCCTGTGCCCCTCGCTATTCCCCACAGGGCCTCCACCCCTCCACCCGAGACAGCCGTAATCAATTTACCGTGAATTAGATTTAGTTCAACTTTGGTCATCACTAAAAAACCCTCCTTTTTTGTGGAGGGTTGTTCTTTTTTTATTTAATTTGTTTTGCGATTACCCTCCCCAAACACCACACATCAAAACTCCAGCGCAAATGCCCTGGAAGCGGGTGTAGGTGTGTAGAGAGGCAGAAGCAAAGTGCTTCATAGGCTAATTGTACCATGTAGTGGTAAAATTTAGCCGTATATGCAACGCACACTAATTGCAGATTCTGTTCAGTTGGTCGGTCAGACCATTCTTCTCAAGGGTTGGGTTAGTACTCGACGTGATCATGGTCGCATAGTTTTCTTAGACGTTAGAGATCGCTCAGGCCTGGTTCAAGTCGTCATCACTAGCGATATTGCTGGGAATGCCAGACCCGAGGATGTGGTTTATGTCGAAGGTTTAGTAAAAAAACGGCCCGACAAACTTATCAACCCCAAGTTGATTACCGGCACAATCGAGGTAGAGGCCAAATCGATTGATATTGTTGTAAAGGCCGCTGAGTTGCCATTTGACATGGGTCTTCCCGAGCTCAATCTCGAGTTGCCGACTCTTTTGGACCATCGTTCACTGACTCTTCGCCATCCCCGCATTCAGGCCATATTCAAAGTCCAGCAGGTGGTGATCGACGCTTTCAGAAAAAGCCTCCAGGAAAAAGGTTTTTTGGAATTCCAGGCCCCATCCATTATTTCTGCGGTTCCTGAGGGTGGCGCCGAAGTTTTCCGAGTAAAGTATTTTGACAAAGAAGCCTATCTGTCGCAAAGCCCCCAGCTTTACAAGTCACTGCTTGTTGGTGCTTTTGAACGGGTCTTCTCAGTAAACAAAGTTTTTCGGGCAGAGCCGTCTGTCACTACTCGTCATTTGACCGAAGTCGTCAGTCTAGATGCCGAATTCGGTTTTATAGATTCCTGGAAGGATGTTCTGGAAATGGAGGAGTACGTTGTTCGGTACATCTTCAGAGAAGTGCAGGAGCGCTGTGCTGACGAGCTTGAGCTGTTTGGTGCGACTCTGCCAAAAATGGCTGCCACCATTCCCTTACTCAAGCTTCGCGAAGCACAGCAGATTATCTTTGAGCGTACCGGGCGGGACTGCCGTCAGGAAAAAGATCTTTCTCCCGAAGATGAAAAAGAGATCTGCCGTTGGTCTGCCGAGAACCGCGCTTCTGACCTTGTCTTTATCTCCCATTTTTTGACCAAAAAGAAGCCTTTCTATGTTTACCCGGACCCGGCAGATCCGGAGTACGCTTTCAGTGTGGACTTATTGGGGCGTGGAGTCGAGTGGTCCAGTGGCGGTCAGCGTCTCAATGATTACGAGTCGATCAAAAAAAATATTTCTGAATGGGGGCTTCGCGAAGAAGATGTCGAGCTTTATCTGCAGTCATTTAGGTTTGCTGTTCCGGCTTTGGGTGGATTTGCCCTGGGTGCAGAACGGGTAACTATGCACATCTTGGGTCTGCAAAATATCCGCGAAGCTTCACTATTTCCTCGCGATATGGACCGCATCGATGTCCGCCTTTCCAGGCCAGTCGTAGAATAAAAATTCACTACCGAGATGAACAAGTTTCTTTCCTCAGTCCGAATATTAGTGTTGTTATTACTTACTGTCCTTGCAGTGGGTTCTGCTTTTCGGTTTATCTCCAGACTATCTTTTGGCTCTGAAACTATTACATCAGAAGCGGTTTTTCCTCCGGTTGGGAAAGAATTACCGCTCCCCAACCTTACCGCACAAAATATTTTTGTCATCGACAGGAAGTCAAAAAAAGTTCTTTTCGAAAAAAACGCAGATCAGCAGATTTATCCTGCCTCTACCACAAAGATGATGACAGCCCTGGTTGCCTATGAGACTTATCCGCTTGATCGATTGCTTACAGTAGATACGCCTTTTAGTGAGGGCGTGAATATTCGTTTGACTTCCGGAGAGCAGGTGAGTGTTGACAGTTTGCTCTACGCATTATTGGTTCAATCTGCCAATGATTCCGCCGAGATTCTTGCTCGTAATCACCCGGGAGGACGAGCCGGGTTTATTGCTGATATGAATTCCACGGCTTCCCGTCTTCGGTTGTTTCACACTTCATTCGTAAACCCCACGGGATTGGATGAAGAAAATCACTACTCGTCAGCTGCAGATTTGGCTCGTCTTGCTGATCATCTTTTAGCAAACGATTACTTGGCAAAAATTGTCGCCACCGAAAATGCCGTAATTACTTCTACAGACCAGATAAACTTCCACCCGCTTACAAACGTAAACCAGCTTTTGGGTAAAGTTAGTGGAGTAATGGGGGTCAAGACGGGGTTTACAGATCTGGCCCGTGAGTCTGTTGTCACTTATGTGAATCGCGATGGACACGAGGTGATTATTTCTCTATTGGGTAGCGACGACCGTTTCAATGAAACGAAATCTTTGATCGATTGGGTTTACGATAACTTTACTTGGAGAAGTCAGTGACATAGCTGGGATCAACCGCCTGCACATACGCTACAAATCCCGCATCTCCCTCAAACACAAACACGGGTTGCATGAATAATTGCTGTTCATTTGCTTCAAAGTAAGCTAGAGATGCTTTTCTTACCACCACGGTTTTCTCCGCAGTTCTTCTGGATATAAAACCGCCTCCGGATACTAATTCCCTCCATGCAGTTTCTACGCTTTTTAGCGGATATGTGGCAAAGTCATCATCCAGAATCTGTGAATAGTGGAAATTTGCTTGTACAGTTTCCAAAGTTCCCGGCAACCCGGACATGATTACATTGACAGGTGAGGTATTGCCCCCCACTGTAACGATTTTCATTTCGTCTTTGTTGTCTCTGAATAAATCTACTCTTACAAAATTTGCTTCGTATGCCGAAACTGCCGGGACCATTGCCGAATTTGTCGCCGCCCAGTAAGTTACGTTAATTAATCCGTTTTTCCCGTCGCCTTTCGCCAGATCTATAGGCAATCCGCCTAGCTTTTGCAAAAATGATTTTGCTCTGGCTATCGCCTGATCTCCGATCAAAACATCTCTGGACGTGTAAATCGCTTTGTTGGTGGTCCAGTCGTATTTATAGGAAAACCCCCCGGTAATAGAGTCAAAAAGTAGGTCAATTGGCTCCTTGGCATGCAGGAATCTGTAAGTTTTTTCATCCAACTGCACGGGCTCCGGATTCATATCTACAGTTCTCATTCTTGCCTTCATACGGTCCAATACCAGGAGTCTGGCTTTGTTGACACCTACCAGATACACCTTACCTGTGTTTTTCAGTGCAGGGAAACTTCCCGTAATCGTTTCCAGTTTATATTCCGGTGTGGCAAAGTTGGGCACCTCTGGAAACATCAGTTTCGGAAGCTTACCGTATCTCACTGTCGGAGCTGGCGGCGGCGGGGGATTGAATGCCAGAATAATTTTTCTCAGCATCGAAAACGCGCCGGGGATCATCGCCATAACCACCAGGCCTATGATTCCATACTTAATTCCCTTGCGTGCCATCACGCTCACTTCAGTCAGGGTGGCCATGCTAGAATTGTACCATGATCCGCACTCGTTTTGCCCCTTCACCGACCGGTTTTTTGCACATTGGTAGCCTCAGGACTGCTGTCTACGCTTATGCCATGGCCAAGCATTCTGCCGGAGAGTTTCTGCTGCGCATCGAGGACACAGACAGGAGTCGCTATGTGGAAGGTTCTACCGAGAAAATTTATTCAATTCTTCACACTTTTGGTATCAAGTGGGACGAGGGTCCTTTGGTAGGAGGGCCACACGGACCTTACATCCAATCCGAACGTGTGGCGTTGGGTATTTATCAAAAAGCCGCTGACAAATTATTGTCAGAAGGTCACGCTTTTTATTGCTTTTGCCCTCCTCAAACAAAAGAAGAGATCAAGACCAATCACGCCTCCAAAAAGCTACAGTTTCGTGACCCCTGCCGCCTATTGAGTGCTTCACAAGTTCAGGCCAAACTTGCCTCAGGTACAAAGCCTGCAATTCGTCTCAAAGTCCCGGATCGAGAAACTATCGAGTTCACCGACTTTGTTACTGGAGGCACCACACACTGGGATTCTTCTGTGGTTGACGATGCCATGCTTCTCAAGTCGGATGGATTTCCAACATACCATCTTGCAGTAGCGATAGACGATACTGATATGCAAATAACGCACGTTATCCGGACTACTGAATGGTTCCCGAGCACCCCTATTCATGTTCTGATATACAAATATTTAGGATTACCACGACCCGAGATTGGCCATCCGGCTGTGGTTCTCGATCCGTCCGGCGGCAAGCTTTCCAAGCGCAAAGGAAATGTTGCTTGCGAACAATTTCTCGCGGACGGCTATTTGCCGGAAGCCCTGCTGAACTTCATTATTCTTATGGGGTGGGCTCCCAAAGACAATCGGGAACTATTTACTCTCGAAGAATTTGTTGCTGCTTTTGATCCTTCAGGCTTCCAAAAGTCACCGGCAGTCTTTAGTGATACCAAGCTCAACTGGTTCAATGGTCAATACATCCGCAGTAAATCAGATACAGAAATTGTTCAATTAGTGAAACCTTTAGTGAAAAGCGATCTTTCGCAGACACAACTTACTCAAATAATCCCCTTAATTAAGGATCGTTTGGTAAAACTATCTGATGTAAATGATCTTATTGGACCTTTTCTATCATCACCATCAGTCGATAGGTCACTTCTGGGGGACTTGGAGAGTAAAGCTGCCGAATACTTAACATTCGCCACAGCTCACTTGTCTGCTCTAACCGCTTGGTCAAAAGCAGACATAGAAGCAGGTCTGGTGGAAAAAATAAAAGCAAATGGATGGAAAGTGGGGGATTTCTTCATGGTTCTGCGAATTGCGATTTTCGGTAGTCGTTCCACGCCGCCGATTACAGACGTCATGGCCTATATAGGTCAAAAAGAGTCACTTGCTCGAATCAATCGGGTGCTTGATACTGATTAGTAAACACATGTCTGCCCGCAGTTTACCGACCCCCAATATTTCCTTGTTGCGTTCCCGTCTCAAACTGAAGAGCATCCAGTCCGAGAATCTGCTTCGAAATCATCATCCTTTGGCTGTCGCTCAGTTAGAGGCCGCAGGGACTCGTCCTGGTGGGTTGCGAGCTCATGCAGCCAGACTTCTTACTGCGGGGGCAGCTACTTCAGCAATTCTTTTAGCCGCCCCGCCTTTTATCATTACCTCTCCCTCGCGCACTCTACCGGAAGCGTCAAATCATCGCGATTGGGTCACTCCGGTGGACTTTCGTTCTCATTTGCGTGACCGTCTTGCTGATGTTCTCCCCAAAACCGTTGAGCCATTGTCGGAGGATCAGGAGGCAAAAATTAGTAAGGACCTTCACGACATTCTGGGCATTCATGCCTTTGCTGAGTTGGAAGGCAACCATCTGAATACTTCATATGGTTATATTGGTCAGGAACAGCACCTTCCTCGTTTTCCGGGTGACACGGTTTCTCAGCACGATGCCTTACAGGAGCACGGCATTACTCCCGGGCGCGGTGCCTGGGGATATTTTGCCCGATCCAAATCTGAGTTGACCGAAGACTTAATCCAAAAAGAAAAATTTTACGTTGCCGTTCAGACCCTTTATCTTCCCGACTGGGAGACACGTTTGCCTTATCTGCGTGATTGGTACAAACACCGCAAAGTGCTGGTCGCAAATCCCAAAAACGGTCGTACTATTGTTGCGGTAGTTGCCGATTCCGGACCCGCTGCATGGACTGGCAAGCAATTCGGAGGATCACCCGAAGTAATGAACTATTTACGCATGTATGATGGCCGTCAGCGGGGGCCAGTTGTACTCTTCTTTGTGGACGACCCCGAAAATAAAATTCCATTAGGCCCGTTAGAATACAATTTAGAGGAAGGTCCACCGCTTTTGACGGCCCAATAATTATGTCGAAATTATTCTTTGATCATCTGGTCATCCGCGAGGAGATAGATATTTACCTGGATTCATGCCGGATTTCCGATGAAGAAAAAGCAGAACTGGTTCAGATCATCGACCAGACACTTATCAACCATATTCTTAATGTAATTCTCAACCATCTTCCAAAAAACAAGCATGCGCATTTTGTTGCTGAGTTCCACGCTGCCCCGCATGATACCGGGCACCTCGACTACTTAAGACTTCATGCGCATCCGGAAATTGAGGCGGAAATAAAAAGACACGCACAAAAGATCAAGCAGGAGATTCTGGGGGAGATATCAAAAGTGATATCAAAACCCAAAAAGTCTTCGCGACATTGAAGCCTATCCGGCTCCACCTCCACCGCCTCCGCCTCCACCACCACCCCCGCCGGAAAATCCTCCACTTCCCCCCGAACCGCTCGCCCCAAACGAATTTACACCGCTGGATATTCCATTAAGTCCGGAAAAAACCTCATTCAGATTAGCGGAGAAGTTAGTTATACCTATCTGTCCATTGTGTGCCATGCCCATGTATATACCCGACCCCGCAAATTGTTCAGAAAAATTTATCGGAAGCTCAGACAACGCTTTCAAAGAGATTCCCAGGGTTATTCCATACACCAGGTATTTTTCCCATAGAACCACTGAGTCAATCGGGTAATTCTTGGTCACTCTATAGTCTTTTAGGTATTTGTGAAATGCTTTCCAGTTGGCATACTCCTGATCTCCTCTAGGCGTGCGCTTTTGCATTACCCTGCTTATCGCAATTAGTATTATTCCTCCCACAACGCCAAGGGCAGAAGTAAATAGGACAATCCACCACCAGGCATTACTACTGCCAATTCTTTCGACTTCGATTACAAACCAAATAGCCATACATCCCGCAGTCAACATTAGTACTGCCTCACGTTTCACCTGTTTTGCTGCACTGTGGCTTTCTATTTCCAGGTAGCCTTGTGCCACAAGTTTTTCTTTTGCTGAATCTCTCCATTTTTCCCAAAAAGCTTTTACCGTCGTTGGTTGATGTTTGCCGAGGCTCTTTATTGTCTCCAACGAAACCATCCCCCCATTGGATTTTGCAAAAATCAAGTCAAATAGATCTTTCTCGCTTGACAGTAGGTCCTCTCGTTTGAAATGGGGTTGCCAGACCAAAATGTACTTTTTACCTCTGGGAAAAATACCCAAAATCGGAGACTGTTCCTCATTTTGTATTGTTATCGCCTTTTTTCTGATCAAGTTTACTATTACTGCTGTGATAGATTTTCCGGTCGGCGTTAAGTCCCAGGACATCAGAGCTTCCACCAGATTCGGTTCCAGGTCGGATGGTGGCTCATGGAGCGTTCCTGCCAGATTTACTAGAGGTGGGGTAGTATCCCGACCCACTCTCCACCACTTAATTATCCAGAAAGCCATTCTCCACACCATCAGACCGGAGATTATTGCCAGAACCGTCATGTATAGGCCCATTTGCTTCTTTCCCTTTTCAATTTCCTGTTTCGCCGATTCAGCAAAGCCTCTTTCCTCGGTGAGAATATCAGCGAGTGTTTGCGGATTTTCTCTCCCGCTTATCATCATGCCCGACAGGTCAAACAGCATTCTCACTTCAAACATCTTCTTAGCCGGTAGATTATCGGCAGAAAACTCCACCTCTTGTTCATTTGGAATATTCACCTTCCCGTTTAGTGGTCCATGTCCAAACCCCCAAATTCGACCGCGTTCGACAGCAGCTGGCAATCGGATCCGCGCTGTGACCAGTTCACTGCGTTTTTCCCACTCGCTTCCCACTAGCTTCCAGTAAAACTCATAAATGTCCGGGTGTTGTACAACCGCATCCTTCAGCGTGTAGTTCAGTCTGAATACTTTTATCTGATCAGTCGCACTGTAATACCATCTGATATATAGACGTCCACCTGCTTGTTGTTGAGCGGTAAATCGGAGAGGTTGACCCCGCTCATCCGCAATCGTAATATTCTCAATCCTGTCCTTAACATTGTCTATCCATATATCCGCCCAGCTGAAAGACCCGTCAAAATCATACGTTCGTGACTCTGTAATTTGCGCATCGCCGTTGTAGTGTATGTCTACCTGAATATCCACTCTCTTGATGCTGTAACTTTTTGCTTCAGCATTATTTGGAAGCATCAGCCATAGAGATACAACCACGAAAAACACCGCAAACATCCGCTTCATTGTGTAATTATATAGCGAGCATAAATCAAAAATGTGAGATTTTTATGCATGATATGTCGCCACTCTGTTTCATTGTGGCTATATGCTACAATTTCACACCAATGTACGAAGTGATTTTTGATCTGGAAACCCAAAAATTCTTTGACGATACCGGCACTTCTGATCCGGCTGACCTGGGTGTATCCGTAGTGTCTTTGTACACTCGAAAGCTTGATGACAATTGTCAGGAAATTTCTGGCCAGATGTTGAGTTTCTGGGAGGATCAGTTGGAAGCCATGTGGAAATATTTCCGGGAAGCAGATCGGATCATCGGTTTCAACTCAATAAATTTCGACATTCCCGCTTTACGGCCATACGCCCCCGCCGATTTTTCCAAACTTCCTCATTTCGATATACTCGACCACGTCAAGGAATCTTTTGGCAGGCGTGTATCTCTGAATCGTATTGCAAAAGACACACTTGGGGACGCAAAGATAGATTCTGGTGCCAATGCCATCATTTATTGGCAAAAACATGACCCCGAGAGCCTGGCAAAACTACAGAGTTATTGCGAATCTGATGTTCGTATCACCAGAGATATTTACGATTATGGACTCAAAAATTCACATCTCAAATTTACTGACCACTGGAACACACCTCGTGAGATATCCATCAACTTTTCTTATCCAAAGGCAGCCGTCTCAACTGCCCAAACCAGTCTTTTCTGACTGGGGTATACTTAATTAATGCGTAGGGTGACTTTTTTATTCTCGCTCTTTGTACTTTTTGCCTTTTCCAGTTTTTCAATTTTTGTTGGTTTTACCGTTTCTCGTTCGCGGCATATCTTGGGCACCCAGACTTCTTCTCCCCGCAACTGTCATATCCGCTACCGCTTGCCGGATCCGGTGTGTACTCCAGGACATTTTAATCCTCAGTTAGATCTGGATGCCATGTGTCAAAAAAAGGAATTTCACACACAGACCTCTGTATCAAAAGAGATCGCAGCCCAAGTCTTTTCAGCTTATGGCATTCCCGATTACCTTTACAGTTCCTATGCGATTGACCAGTTGGTCAGTGAGCAGCTGGGAGGGACGATGGACCTGTCCAATCTTTGGCCCCAACCTATCGATTCAAGACCTGGTTATTCTGAAAAAAATCGCGCTGAGAGTTTCCTCCTTTCCCAGGTTTGTAATGGCAATATTACTTTGTCAGCAGCAAGAGACCAGCTCAGTAAGAATTGGGTAGCAGTTTTTCTATCCGTCTATTGATTCCCTGGCTTAGGACTGGCGGATTCCGTTGCCCGTACATCAAGTTTCCTCAGCTGTTCTGTCAGATCGATAAAAGTTACTCCCTCCGGCGGCTCAAAAGTCTTGCCATCATTTCTCCAGGACAGACATCTAAGCTTATTGGTGCCATAATTTGCTATCGGACTGGCTGATCCAGTCGCCGCCTGTTCTCCCACATTCAGCTTAAACGGTGTATTTCCGGTGCTCCATAGGTAGTACCATTCACCATTCAGAATGAAATGAGTTTCAACTTTTCGTTTGTATTCCAGTTCAGTTTGCAAATCTCCCCTTACCTTCTTTCCCGACACATATAAAATTCCGGTTGTTTTTCTTGTGGCGTCATCCAGACTGCAGGCATATTCTTTTTCTTTTGTAAGGATTTCCTCCAGGGTTGTTGTTAGCACTGCGCTTTCTCTTTTAGCAGTCTGTATTTTTTCCGGAGGGGTTCTCAGGACATATATCACTACTCCAATTCCTATTATCGCCAGTCCTCCGGTAATTCTAAAGAAAGTTTTCAACATTATTTTTGAGCTACAAACACTAAATTATGTCCCCATCGGTTTTCCCTCACATGCCAGTTTACAGTATTAAGACCGAGAATGTTTGTAATTTCACGGCCCCACGGCAAAAACCACCATCCCACAATCGGGTTGTAAGTTTTTATCTGAAAATTGTCAATTCCCGCCCGCCGCGCCAGATCTTCTAGTCGGGGAAAAGTCAGATCATCTTCATATCCAAACGTCCACCTACCCCTTTTTATCAGCAGCCACTTTGCTGCCATAAAAACCAGATCATCGGCGTTAGGTACGCTGATAAGTATTTTTCCTCCCGGCTTCACCCACTTCCACATCCTTCTTATCATTTCCACCTTTTCATCATCAGAAAAATGTTCTATCACTCCGCCATTCCACACCACGTCAAAGCTTTTTGCTGGCAAGTTAATTTTAAACAAATCTCCTTCCACCACATGAACCGGCAGTTTCTTTTTTTTAAACACACTTTTACCAAACTTCAAAGCCTCTGGGGAAATATCGATAAGCGTTACACTAGCCCCCTCATTAGCAAAAATTGAGCTAGTAATTGCCGTTCCACTACCTACATCGCACACAGTTTTCCCGCGCACATCGCCAAGCATTTGTTTCAAAAACAGGTAGTGCGCCACATAATCCGGCTGCGTTTCTGCTGCTTGGGAGTAGCTTTGGCTTTCTTTGTCCCAGATCCTTGTTAGTTTAAGACGATTCATGTTTATGTGGATTGTATAGCATTTGAACATATGGGAACCTCTCTTGATCGCTTGAATACGGAGTGCTACAGTAGTTATGTGTCGTCAAACAACAATCGTCGAGCTTCAGAAGTAAATTTCTCATATGGGCTTCTATTTAACATCACCTCGTAAGTCAGTGCACATTCCTCCGCTCAAAATATCCAATCCAAAACACGGCTTAATATTTGGTGGAATATTGTTTGTATTTGGTCTTTTTTCCATTGTAGGTGTCACCAGACAATTGACTCAAACTCAGACAAATCTTTCTGCTTCTGCTAGCACCTCCACTTCCAATATCACCGAGCTTGAGAGAGTGACGGGGGGAGATCTTATTTTTGGAAACAACACTAGTGCCGACAACGCCAAGCTTACAGTCTCCAAGGTGTCTGAGGGTGCCTTTATTGTCAAGGCTAGTGGTTTTACTTGTGCTCCCTATACAACCAACTGCAATCAGGAAAGATATGAATTCAGACTGCCATTTATCACAGGTAAACCAGCGCCTCAGGTTTTTGGAGCCGGTATGCACGTCATTACCAATCAGGCCGCTTTGGCAGATTTTACCGATGAAAATTTCAGCTACAGCCACTGTGTCGACACCAAAATTACTGCCTCAGGCAGGGAGCGAAATGAAAAGTGGGCATCGTCATGCCGGATGCGGACCCCCATCTTTGTCATCCCCGAACAGAAGCTGCTGATTGCCTACCTGCAGCCCTATTCAAAAGTTGTTAGATTGTCGCGTACAAATGAATTCAGTTGCGGAGATCGCAATACCTGCATAGTAATGAAACTGGGGGATGGGCAAACCAACTTTGCTACTCAAAAAGAGCTGATCATCATCAAAAAACCCACTCTTGATGAAGTTTATCAGGCATACAAGCAAATCAAAACGGAGCTGGGCTACTACGACAAAGAGCCTACCTATATGGCTTTTGGTCCCGGGTGGGAGACGTTTGGAGATCTCGGTTGTGCTGCCAATCGCACCGATGCCATGGCCAGGGTAAACTGGTATCTTGACCAGAAAATTGTCCTTACCACTGCGACAATCGGTTCTGGATACTGGGCCAGTGATAAGCTGCCTGGGTGTGGACCTCAGGATGTTGGGGGACCTGCTCAATATCCTATCCGCACCACTGACTCATTATTGGTAAATCAGGATCGTTGGGGTGGAATTAGCGGCCTAAGTCAGTGGTACTCATTTTTGACCAGCACTTCCAATCATCCCAACAAAGCATTGACAGGTCGAGGTACGGTTCCCTTGATAGGCATGCGTCAGCGAGTCACTCAATATGAGTCACTGGACAATGCCGCAAATGATTCGCAGAATCTCAAGCATAAAAATTTAATCCTC
The DNA here is from genome assembly GCA_964502885.1 of uncultured Gammaproteobacteria bacterium. Taxonomy (GTDB): domain Bacteria; phylum Patescibacteriota; class Microgenomatia; order CAZETR01; family Amesbacteraceae; genus XYB1-FULL-44-23. Next base: position 67,786 of record CAZCXU010000002.1, on the reverse strand, counting down.
AGCAAGTTCTCGCAGGTAGGGATAAGTAACCCACTCATAGACGCAAATCGCATGTATATGGGCCCAAACCGCAATGATCCCGGCGATGATCATTATTTGCTTTCTCCGACTGCGCAGGTGATTAATCGCTGGATTGACCTTATTCGTTCTGGCGATGGGGCCTCCTTGACCGGTTATGGCAATTTTGGAGGAGTCAAGTTTGACGACATGACTGCACATGATCAGGCCAAAGTGGTTTCGTTTATGGGTCCAAATCGTGTTCCCACAGTTGCTCCTGCAGGAGTACCCCAAAACTTAGGTGACAATTATGGCCCGCTCTTTATGCCGCACTATACCAATAGATTGGGAAATCAGTTCGTAATTCTTGCCCGCAATTCCTGGATCGCAAATCCTGCCGACGTGGTAGTTCCCGACTACATACACGAAGATATTCGTGGCCATTTTGACCAACGTCTCACTTACATACTTAAGTATCAACTGGACTCTGCAATTACTGAAGTTATGTCGGGATACCCGGTAGTACAAAATGTCACTTTCTACAACGATGTCTATAATGAGGGCGTTCTCAATCCAGATGGCACTCGCAACACAAACAGAACCATAAACAACAACGTCTTTCTCCGCTCCAATCAGTTAGCTGTGTTTCAGGGAGCCACCATTTTCTCAGTACCTTTCGACAAAACCTCCAATACTACAGTGAAAAACGCTTTAATATTTTACGGGAAACTCAGGAACAGATTGCATCAATATGCCTATGATCAGGCTATGCGCAGCTACGAGACTGGGTCAATGTACGTCACCCGACCGCTTTTCTTCGATTATCCTAACGATCCTGAGGTATATAAGCTATATGACTTTTATAATCCAGATCTTTCGGTCACAAACGCCGTCAAAAAAGACCCTCGCAACGAATTCATGTTTGGCAATGCCCTATTGGTCAGGCCGATATTCGAAGACGCCACCGCCAATGATTCATATGTGTACTTCCCTGCTGGCACCTGGAAGTCCTTGCTAAAAGTTGAATCTCAGATTGTTTCCCCGGGTGGCGCTGGTGGAAAAATACTCTACAACCACAGTTCCGCAAATTTGATCAATTATCCGGTATTTATGAAAGAAAAGGAGATTTTGATTATGGCCGATGAAAACGATTACAAAAAGATGTGGGCCCATATTTACATTTCCCCCGCGACTTTTGCGGCTGCAAACAGTGCGTCCACGGCAAATAAACCCAAGTCATCCATCTATTACTACCATGTCGATAATCCTGCAAATGGAAGAGTAAGTCGTACTTACGAGCTTCAGGTTACAGTCAATTCCACCGGAAACGTCACATTAAAAAACAATACCACCGGAGCTACCAGACAGATGCGCAATGACTCAGCCATAAACTATGGAAAGGATACTTACATGGTTGAGATAAACGATTTGCTTCAGGGAGCTATTACACCCACACCACTTCCCTTGCCCAATAACTTAACAGTTAGTAGCGTCTCGCCTGGAAATCAGACTATTAGTTGGAATCTTCCCTCTGGGGCTGTTGGATCAGGGGTCAGGGTAGACGATACCTCAAATCCATGGAACGGTTCCTGTATTCCTAACCCTGGAGACGCATGCTCTACCATTTCAGGTTCATCTCATGTTCATAATTTTGTGGCTGGCCGTACCTACAACATTTGGGTCCATGCTGTATATGCCAGTGGATGGTCAGGGTCCGTTTCACGAGTAGTAACTGTTCCTGGGACCATCGTCCCTACCAATACTCCCACTCCCACTCGTCCGCCCCCCACGCCTACCCCATTACTCGCGCCTACCAACCTCACAGTTTCAGCTCAAAATGCCGGCAAACAGACAATTTCCTGGACGCTTCCAGCTGGAGCTACTGAGTCAGGTCTTCGCATAAACGATGAAAGTGACCCTTGGAACTGTATCAATTCTTCCGAAGGAGATATTTGTTCGACCATATCTGCATCATCATTTAGTTACCATTTCCAACCGGGCCGCACCTACAATATTTGGGTTCACGCCGTGTATTCCGGAGCCTGGTCATCTGCGCCCAGTTATCGTTTCACTGTCCCGCACAAAAAGGTCATTCAGACAGCGGTTGTTGCAGGTGGCACCGAAATTCTTACCCGTTATCAGGGAGATGACAACTCTTGGACTCCCTGGACTTCCCGCAATGTCACCGAGATGAGTATCAATGTCCCAGTAAAGTCGCTCAACTATGTCGTAAAAAGCCAGCAGTCAGACAAGGCCCTCAAACAATCTTTCTTATATGCCGGCGATGGTCGTGTCTATTACCGTGAAGCTCCCTGGGCTGGCAGTTATTACGGACAGTACAACGCCTGGGCTTCGTCGGCCTTGGACTTGCCGGCGGTAGGCAGGACTCAGTATGGATTTGATGAAGAAGTACTCACCAATTCCGGCACCCCCCTCATTAAGCAGTCAGTTCTTTATGCCAAGCCCAGCACAGGAGACCAGGTCTTCTATGCTCGCACAGCTCCTTGGAACGGATCAGGCTACACTCCCTTGTCCGGTTGGTCCACAACCTACGCCACAATTACCGGTTTACCAAACGGTGATTCAGCTACTTCAATCGACTATTATCAGGAAACCAGTGATTTGATTCACCAATACGCTCTATCTTCAAACGGTCAGAATGTCTACAAACGGACACTCACAGTATCTACCAATAGTTGGTCGGCCTGGTCCACTATAAGCATGTCCAGTCTCATCCCCACCAGTGTCAAACCCGCAGGCACAGTCTACATCGACTTCGACGTGTCAAATTTGCCCTAATCTTCTATACTCCATCTCATGTGGCTTTTTTATGCTTTTCTTTCAGCGGTATTTGCCGCGGCTACTGCTATCCTTGCCAAAATCGGTGTTTCAAATATAAATAGTCACCTGGCCACAGCTCTTCGTACCACAGTCATCTTATTTATTACCTGGGGTTTCGTATTTTTAAATAGAGTTGATATCGATCTTCGCTCCATATCGCAAAAAACCTATCTTTTCCTTTTCCTGTCTGCTGTGGCTACCGGTCTTTCCTGGCTATTTTACTTTCGCGCTCTCCAGCTCGGGCCGGCTTCAAAAGTTGCCCCCATCGACAAATTCAGTCTGGTGCTTACCATTGTGCTTGCCTCCCTGTTTCTTCATGAAAAAATTACTTTTCCAGTAGTCCTGGGCACGTCTTTAATCACCGTGGGCACGCTTGTTATTGCCCTATACAAGTAGTTGCCATCCCGTTTTTGGTATAATATCCCAAGTATCCTGGAATCTTAGTAATCGTCTCCCTGGCAGCAGTTCAGAGGAAACGCGTCTTTTACAGCGACTAAGGCTAGTATCTACAAAGGAGGTGATTACTAAATGACAAACAAATTATTCGTAGGAGGTTTGGCGTGGGCAACTACATCAGACACCCTCAATCAATTTTTCTCACAGGTTGGTAACGTAACATCAGCTTCAGTAATTTCCGATAAGTTTACAGGTAAATCGCGCGGTTTTGGATTCGTCGAAATGGCGACTTCCGAAGAAGCCGACAAAGCCGTACAGGAACTTAACGGTAAAGTACTCGATGGCCGCACTATCGTTGTCAACATTGCCAAGCCCAGAGAGGAAGGCGATCGTCCACAACGCACCGGAGGTGGCTTCGGAGGTGGTAATCGCGGCGGCTTCGGTGGAAACCGAGGTGGCTTCGGAGGCGGCAATCGTGGAGGTTTCAGTGGAGGCCGTGGAGGTTTTCAAGGTCGTCCTATGGGCCAAAATAATCGTCGGGGAGATCGATAAGCCAACCTGCAAATCGCCCGGTATAAGTGGAAAGTGTTCCCCCGGGCTGATTTCAGCGTCCCTTCAGTTTAATTTTTTATTCTCAATACCTGTAATGGAAGAAAATTTAGTGTCCTCACCCCAAAGATCCTCCTCACCGGCAATTCTTATTAGTGCTGTTGTGGGTATCTTGGTTCTATTGGTGGCTGCCGTCTTTGCATTCAAATCTTTCTCTCCGTCCGCTACATCTTCAGATGCAGCCACTGTCTCACAGGAAGATGCCGGCGACAATGCTGTTCCTTCCGGAGATTCTGCTTCTCAAAAAGTTCGTGTGATTTCAATGGATGAATTGTCCATGCACAATTCCGAATCAAGTTGCTGGATTGCCGTTTCCGGCCAGGTTTACGATGTGACCAGCTTTATTGGCAATCACCCTGGAGGTAAAAAAATTCTCAACGGTTGCGGTCGCGATGCTACTGATATGTTCTCAGCCGTGGGGAAGCATACCCAGTCAGGTGCGCAGGAAAAAGTTCTTCCTCAATTTGCCATCGGGTATCTTGAAGGTTTCGCCCCCGTTACGGACGATCCCGGCATGACTATTCCTGAGGAGTCCATGGGTGTTCCCCCCGAAGAATTGCCACCCCCAGCTCCGGATGAAGTCTTGTAAACATTTTAGTAATCACTAATTTCTGTCCTCTTTTCTAGGCTTTTTTTCTTCTGTCACGTATACTGCTAACTGCGATGCTTATCGATGATGTCGAAATTACTATCAGTGCGGGTCATGGGGGTGCCGGTAAGGTTTCCTTTGGTCCTATGCTGCGTTCCGGCCCTGACGGGGGAGACGGTGGCCGTGGGGGAGATGTGTATATCCAGGCGATCTCAGACTTGAGAGCTCTCAATCAATTTTCAGCCGTCAATAGAATCTCTGCCCCGGACGGTAGCCCCGGAGGCAAAAATTTACAATCCGGAAAATCGGGTGATGATATAGAAATCAGACTTCCCGTAGGTACCACACTGACGGATCTGGATACCGGCGAGCAGTTTGATATCGTCTCTTCTGATCAAAACTTCTTAATCTGTCGTGGGGGATTAGGCGGAAGGGGAAATGCCTCATTCAAGTCGCCGCGAAATCCCTCTCCGACACGAGCTCAGCCGGGACTTCCGGGTCAAATTCGTCACCTGCATTTGGTCCTCAGATTCTTGGCCGATTATGGACTGATAGGTTTACCAAACGCTGGCAAAAGTAGTCTGCTAAACGAGCTTACCAAAGCCAGAGCTCGTATTGGGGCATATCCCTTTACTACCCTCGAAGCCAATTTGGGAACCCTTCCAAATTCCAAAGTCATTGCTGATATTCCTGGGCTTATTGAGGGTGCTTCGGAGGGAAAGGGTTTAGGTATAAAGTTTCTCAAACACATCGAAAAAGTTCAGAAGCTGCTGCATTGTATATCCGCTGACTCACCGGATGTCTTAGCGGACTTTACTATGGTAAATGCCGAACTGGAAAAATATGACTACCGTTTGGTCTCTATTCCCCGACATATCCTGCTTACAAAAATTGATTTAGTAGACCAGCAGACGTTGACCCATCAGGTTCAGGATCTTTCCTCGCTTGGTTATCGTGTTGTTCCTGTCTCGATTCACGATTGGGACAGTATGGCTCATCTCAGGTCGGTGCTTTAAGGCTGTATTAGGCTTATAATCCACTCGTGTCTTTCAACTCTCTGGACTTCTTCTGGTTTTTCCCTCTAGTATTGTTCCTGTTCTATAACACTCCGCACCGCTTCCGGTGGGTGCTACTTCTTGTTGCCAGCTGCCACTTTTACGCCACACTGATTCCCCGTTACCTATTTATACTGTTTGCTCTCATTGTGGTTGATTACTCGGTCGCCATCCTGCTTCAAAAGACATCTGGCCTTACTAGAAAAATAATTTTTCTGGTAAGCATTTTCGCCAATTCGGGTGCTTTATTTATTTTCAAGTATTACGACTTTTTTATTACCGGTCTCAATTTACCCTTTCCCTTGTTAAAACTCATCTTGCCTCTGGGTCTTTCCTTCCACACGTTTCAGAGTATGGGTTACATTGTAGATGTTTATACCGGCAAAATTAATCCCGAAAAACATTTGGGAGTATACGCACTATTCGTTATGTTTTTCCCTCAGCTTGTTGCAGGCCCCATCGAACGTGCATCCAATATGCTGCCGCAGTTTCACACGCCTATTCATTTTTCCTGGGACAATCTGATTTCCGGTCTCAAATTAATGCTCTGGGGATTTTTCAAAAAAATGGTTATTGCCGACCGTTTGGCATTCATAGCCAATCAAGTATTCAACAACCCTCATGACTACCTGGGGGCGCCACTGGTGATTGGGACTTTTGCATTTGGTATCCAAATATATTGCGATTTTTCAGGTTACACGGATATTGCCATAGGCGCTGCTCGCACGTTTGGGTACCACATGAGTCTCAATTTCAGTCGGCCATACTTTTCAAAAACTATCAGAGAATTCTGGCGGCGTTGGCACATCTCCCTCTCCTCCTGGTTTCGTGACTATGTCTACATTCCTCTGGGTGGAAATCAGGTTTCCCGGTTAAAAAGCAATCTTAATCTTCTTGCGGTCTTCTTATTGAGCGGATTTTGGCATGGTGCCAACTGGACCTTTCTTGTCTGGGGAGGTCTGCATGGGTTATACATGCTGGCAGGAAAACACCTCCGTTTCGGACGTCTACTCACCTTCATTTTCGTGAATTTTGCCTGGATTTTTTTCCGTGCCAACAATCTTTCCGATGCATTTTATATTTCCACTCACCTTCATACTGGTTTGGGAAGCCTGGTGCGAAGTATTTTAAAGCTGGACTTTTTCTCATCATTTGCTTATGTTTTTCGCCAGGGATCCGGTTTGGGTATTTCACTTTCGGAGACGTGGATTCTTCTTGTCGGACTGGCGATTCTCTTTATTTACGAATTAGTAGAAGAACATCGTCCATCATCAGCCGTCTCTGCCTATTCAAGGTTCAGCTTGTTATTTTATTTTGTCCTGGCCCTGATAGTGCTCAATTTTTCCACACCCGCAAAATCGACATTTATTTATTTCCAGTTTTAATATGGCCTCTCGCAATATTTTTCTCAAATTTATTTTATTCATTCTTCTGTTGCTCAATTTTCAACAGTACATTTCTTTGCATTTTCCCTACAAATTACCATACTCAGAGGTGCTCAATGCACCATTGGCTTCACCAGGCTCGCTGCTCTACTTTGGTGATAGTACGATAGCTTTTTCTCCAGACTCCGACCTGGATAAACGGTCTATCCCAACACTTCTTCAGTCGGTGCTACCCGACCTCTCCGTTTATCCGCTATACCACGAAGCCTACCACTTAGAGATGTACTACCTGTATGTCAGATACTTAGCGGATAAAAAGAATCTACCTCCATTCATTGTGATTCCTATCAATCTGCGTTCGTTTTCTTCCACTTGGGATTTGCGGCCGGAGTATCAGTTTTCCGATATTCGTTTACGGATTTCTCTCGCCAATACACCAGTTAAGCCGTTTCTTGGATTTGTTGCAAGTTTGACTAGCTCCTCACATTCCTATTCAAGACAGGAGATCTTTGATCATGCTCCGGTCTATCTTCCCCGTGGATTGGTTTATGCAAAAGAATTGGAGTCTTACAGTTTTCAACCCTACAGCGATTCTCACATGGAAGATATACTTCATTACTTTTACCTCCAACCGCTAGATTTCAAAAACCGCAAACTTGTAGCTTTAGAAACACTAGCAAGACTCTTTAAAGAGCAGGGGACACATGTGGTTTTTTACGTCATCCCGCTTGATTGGGAAATTGGCGAAAAGTATTTGGGTGCAAAATTCCGCGATTTGGTTTCGCTGAAAATCAAAAGAATTGAAGAAATCATCAGCCGTTATGGGTTTAGTCTTCTCAACTTGAGTTTTGCATTACCTCACTCCGAGTTTGCATGGAGTGAGCAGAAGTATCCCAACGAGCATTTAAACTTTTCCGGTCGCCAATTTGTAGCCGCACAGATCGCGGGTAAGTTGTAATACCCCATGCTCAATTATTATCAGACTGATATTAAACCATTTCTTAAATCGCAAAAAAACCGGCTTCCGTCAGGGGTGTCCTTCTACTACTATCACTCTTTCGAAGACGCTCTCTGGCATCTTGTGCAAAATAAATTCCCCGAAAAAAAACTCAAATTTCTGGTTCCGGATTTCTACTGTTCGGATGTATTGGATAATCTTCGCCGTCACGGACACGACTATGTCTATTATCCTTTGGATGACCATTTTCAGATTTCCCCCTCTGCATTTCGCCGCTATCTTTGGCTGTTTCAGCCGGATGTTGTGATCATTTTTCATGCCTGCGGCGTTAAATCGCAGCTCTTTTCAGATACTACTTGGCTTGCTGATTTTCCTAAACATTCACTTATAATCGAAGATTCTGTTCAGCGGTTGGTTGATCCCTGCGACTTATACTTTCTGAGCAATCGTCATTTTGTTATCGACAGTTTACGCAAAGTCTCTCCTTTCCCTGGCAGTAGGCTTTTTGGCAGGTCGGCCAGTCTAAATTTCCCCCCACCTGGTAAAAATTTTTTCTCCTCCTACTTTATCTTTTCGTCTCTATCCTTTTTGCTGTTCCGTTTGGTTTTTTTGCTGGGGATGCATTTTAAGTCTTTTTGGCTTGTTACCTTTGCCCACACCAAAATCCTCCGATTCCACGACGACATTATTGGCGACAGCTATCGTCCCCACGCTGGCAATCCCTTCTGGTTATTCCATATTTCACGCATCGATTACAAAAAAGTTTTCCATCTCAAAAACTGGCAGTCTCTTCAGTATTCACGCATCTTGTCAGTCAACTGGCCGGCCCCCTCTGAGTTTGGATACTTGCACGCGTTTCCATTGGTGGTTTCTAAAAAAACCACTTCTCACATTGACATCCTTCTTCGTACATCCCGAATTCCTGTCTGGTTTAAATTCACCGACAGTCCCTGGTCACAAAAACGAGCTGTTCTTTTTCTTCCTCTTGGATTTCACATTTCTGAGCAAGACATCAGGCTGGTCTGCGAACTCATCAAATCCTCATAACTTATCTATCCATACCAGATACGGCCTACTATTACTGAGCCAAATATTGAGAGTTCACCTGTTCAGCGGTTAACGCCTGTGGGTAGATCTTAAGTTCATCTATTGCTCCGTCAAATCTGGTAGTTGATATACTGGCCAATCCCCCGAGAGTGGTGGCTCCGGATTCCGGCATCACATTTCCTGTGGCCACAGCGCTGGCAACTTGTGTCCCATCCCAGTACATCTTGATAGCGGCCCCGTCATAAGTGATTACTATCTGATGCCATGTCCCGGGAGTCCATGAAGCAGTGGGTGAATTGACACGGATAGTGCCAGCGGTTGTCCTCACGCTGGCCCTCCAATAACGGTTTTGCCCCAGATAAAACAACTGTACGTTGTTACCATCCGAGAATATATATCTCCATGTGGTGTCAGTCACCGCAAAATCCGGCCTGACCCAGGCTGACAGAGAGAATGTGCTCCGCCCATTGAGATAAGGGAAAGCTCCCAGGTTCAGGTAAGAAGTGGTGCCGTTAAAATCATACCCTCCGGAAATTACGCTGGGAGTAAACCATGTGGCAGAAACGTTTGCGCAGTCACCACACCCGTTGATTTCGTCTGTGACCATATCCTGTCCAAACCCCCACCAGGAAATCGGGCTGCCTGCTGGAAGTGGTGTCGGAGTCGGTGTTGCTGTGGGGACAGCCGTGGGTGTAGCTGTGGGAGTAGGAATATTTGTAGGCGTCGGAGTGATCTCTGTCGTTGGCGTTGGAGTGGCTGACGGTATCTCTGTGGGAGTTGGAGCTATGGTAGGTGTGGGAGTGACGGTAGAAGTTGGGCGAGGGGTTGGCATGGGGGCCCACGAATTCACAAACCACGGTCTGGTTGTCAGATCAGACTTAAAGTATTCCATCATCATATCTGATACATAATTGATTCCCGTTTCGGAAGGATGTGTGCAGTCGGTGGTTACATATGAAATCGGCCACACTCTCCCGTCAGATCGGGGATTAAGTCCATCGATCCATAAATACGGACCCCAGCTGATATAGGGTGCCGTTACTGGCCCATTCTCCGGTCGAAAATTCAAGGATGGATCGTTGTTGAGTTGCTCTTCAATTAACCATCGAACCGCGATTCCGTTCTCAAAAGCAGTTGGTTCGGGTGCCAACCCTCTCAGGTAACTGAACGATCTGGTCCGACTGGAGAAATAAATCATCTTCAGATTAGGCAGACGGTTTCTCAATTCATACACAAGTGATTTGTACATATTTTTCAAAGCTACCATGTCATCGGGGAAATTTGGCTGGTATGCAAACTGAGTGATTTTTGCCCACACTATCTGTATTTGACTGTGCGTTAGGCCGTAATTGTGCACTTGCTGATCAAAAGTGCTCCAGTACTGTTGATAGTATGGACTCAGGGGATCGACCCATCTCTCAATTACCCCTCCGCTCAACGCCGTATTGGCAATTCTCAGTCTGTCATGAACTTGTGGGTCAGCATCAGCGACAGATTTGAACTTTCCAAATTCCATCGATGTATTCGACATACCTATTGACCCAAATCCTATCCATCCGGATGTACTGGGGTTTCCATTTGCGTCCAAAGGCCGTATTTGGGCAGCTATGCTTTCCCCTGCAGCCTGGTGTATTGCTGGCCGGATGTTCGAACCATTAGGATATAGGCCTCCGATTACTCCGGCAGTCAGGAAAGTTGCCGGTGAACGTGAGGTCATTCGCAGATATTCATTTGATCCCAAATCAGTCAAAGCCGGCCCCATCGGAATGAATTCACACGTCTGCGCGCTTGCCGATTTGGCTAAACCAAAGAAAAAAAATACCGCCGCAAGCACCAAAGTCTTTCCAAGCTTCCCCATCATCAGGTGAGTGTTTAACATTGACTATCCGAAACTATAAGCCCAGTATTGTTATTTTGTAAAGTGGCATTTTTTAAGCCAGCTCAAAACCCTCCAGTAATTTTTTATTGCCTTCGATCTGATATCTCAATAAGTCAGCATATATTCCCGGAGCTTGCGCAAGTTCATGTGGTGTGCCCATTTGTTGTATTTTTCCGCCGGAAATTACCATAGCTCTATCCACGTTCTGCAAGGTAGAAAACCTGTGCGCAATAATAATTACCAGTTTATTTCTCATCAATTTGTCTAAAGCGGTTTGTACCTCCATTTCCGACTTGGCATCCAGACTGCTGGTTGCCTCATCAAGTATCAGTATTGGTGCATTTTTCAGAATGGCCCTGGCAATCTGAATTCTTTGTTTCTGTCCTCCCGATAGTTTTAATCCTCTTTCTCCTATTTCTGAGTCCAGGCCCTTTGGTAGTTTCATCACAAAGTCGTATGCATTTGCCATTTTTAAGGCTTCAATGATTTCTTTTTCGCTGGCAGTTGTTCCATAAGCGACATTTTCCCTCACTGTCGAAGAAAACAATTCATTCTCTTGAAACACCAACGAAATATTTTGGCGGATTTCCCGAAAATCCATCTTTTTGTAACTTTTTCCTGATAGAAAAATATCTCCGCCGGTTGGCTGATATAACTTCAAAATAAGATTTGTGATAGTAGTCTTTCCTGCTCCAGAATGACCAATAATGGCAAGCTTTTCGTTTGGTTCAATTTTAAAAGACACTCCATCCAACACGGTTCCTGAATCCTTGTAATTAAAGGAGACATCTTCAAATGCCAAAGATGGTCTGACTAGCTTTTTCGCTTTTGGATTAGTGTCATATTTTTCATTTTCAGGCAATTCCAGGATTTCAAAAAACTCTTTTGATCCGCTCTCAGCTTCCTGCATTTGTGTGAGAATATATGACATGGCAAACAATGGTCTCCTTGCCTGAAGCACAAGCTGAATTATCAGCACCATCTCTCCCACTGTCATTGCCCCTGTAAAAGTCTGGTAATAAACCACGATGTTTATTCCCAATAAAATCACCACCAAAGATAAGTTTCGTAAAAAATCGATTTGGTGATAAATCGTGCTTTGCTTGCTGTAGATACGGTTAATCTCTGTCAGTTTTTCAGACACAAATGAGTATTCATGCCGTTCCATCAAAAAACCCTTTACGATTTTTATATTACCCACTACTTCCTGAATTCTTCCTCGCAGTTGGTCTTCCAGTGAGTTTTTTCTATCCTCATCCTTTCCCCATTTTTTGGCGGAGTAGTATGTCAGATAAATATAGATAGGAAACAATGAAGAGACAAATACGGCAATAGGCCAGCTATACTTCGCCAACACCACAATGGTGAATATGCTCTGTAAAAGCGATGGGACAATAAAATTTGTTGCCGCGTTCGTAAAACCATGAATTGTAAATATCCCCCTGTTTAACTGATTGACAATCTTTCCAGACATTTCCGAGTCAAAATATGTTTGTGGCAACGCAAGTACTTTTCCATAAAACTTTTCAGTGAGCAGTTGCCTTTGTTTACCGGCAAAATGATCTCCCAGTCTCTCTGATATGGCAGACACGACAATTCCGGCCAGGTTTAGGCCAAAAGTTAGGATCACAAGCCAGATCAAAGTAGTCAGATTGCCGCTGCTCCCTCCGGAAATCTGTGCCATGATGTTGTCGACAATTTGTTTTGATACCAGGGGGGCAGCCAGGTCTAACCCGGCAGATGTCACTATCAGGAAAACAATCAGTCCCAATATCGTATACAGAGGGCGGGAAACTTTAACTATCTTACCGATGTTTTTCATAGCTCCCTATATTTTACCTTGACAAGACACAATATTCTGCCGTAATATATCCCCATAGGGGGGATATGTCATTTACACCAAAAAGTACCAAAGATAGGATTTTGCATCGATTAAAAATTGCCGAGGGCCATTTGCGTCGCGTTATCACCATGGTCGAGTCGGATTCCTACTGCATCGATGTTATCCACCAATCCCAGGCTGTTCAAAAAGCTCTGAAAGAAAACGACAATCTGATTTTGGAATCACATCTGCACTCTTGTGTCGTCGACGCAATTGGTAGCGGACGTAAAGACGAGGCGATATCCGAGGTTATGAACGTTTTCAAAAAATCAAATTAACAATGCCAAAAATTTCTACACCGCTGGCCGTATCCCTGATTATTTGTAGTTTTATAACCGGTTTGGCCGGCGGGTTTTATTTTACTCCGGAATACCGGGACGTCATGTACGAAAAACAAAGTATGAACTTGGGACCTGCTGACCGACTCGTTGATTTACGCTATCTCAACCAAATGATAGCTCACCATCAGGTGGCTCTTGATTTGGCTAAACAAGCCGCTGCTTCAGCAAATCATCCAGAAATAAAAGCCTTGGCTGCAGACATCCAGAAAGGCGAACCAACTTTGATAGTCAAACTCTACGACTACAAAAAACAGTTTTATTCCGACTCCCGTCCGGCTCCGAAAAATCCTGTACCCCAACTAGGATCAGTAGACTCCACTTACGATTTGCGCTTTCTAAACGCTCTTATTTATCATCATGAGTCAGGTATTGAAATGACGCGGGATATCCGTACCAAAAGTACCCGTTCAGAAATAATCAATGATGCCAATGCAGTTCAGAACTTTTTAGAAACCTCTTTAACCACGCTCAAAGAATGGCGTCAGACTTGGTATGGAATCTAATAATCCGCTGATATCAGAACCGTTCAATATCTCCGGAATGCATTGTGCCAGTTGCGGCTCAGTTATCACCCGCAAACTCAAAAAACTTCCGGGCATTGCCGATGTCAGAGTAAATTTCGCCACCGAACAAGCCGAAATCAATTACGATCCCCAGGTCATCGAAGTCTCTCGGATGAATAGTGCTATAGCTCCGTTAGGTTATTCGATGCGTCCGGCAGGTCACGTCGTTTCCACTCATCACGGGGATCAAATCTCCGATTCAAATAATCAAAGTGCTTATTTGGAGTCATTACAGTCAAAAGTCTATTTTGTTCTCCCGATTACTTTAGTCGTTTTTTTCTTTATGTTGTGGGACATTAGCTCTCAGCTGATTGATTTTTTGCCGCGCTTGCCAATTCCTATGAACATCTTCAACACTATACTTTTTGTTCTCTCGTCGCTAATTCTTTTTGGTGTAGGAAACCAGTTTATTTTAGGTGTAGTCAGACTGTTTCGGTATCGCGAAGCCAATATGGACACTCTTATTGGTATTGGCACGCTCACGGCATACATCTATAGTTCTCTGGTTCTCTTGGTACCCAAGTTGTCTCAAATTTTACAGATTCCTGAATTTACTTATTTTGACGTTACTATTGTCGTCATTGGCTTTGTCATGTATGGAAAATATTTAGAAGCCAAGTCCAAACTCAAAACTGGAGAAGCCATCAAAAAACTGCTTGGATTACAAGTAAAGACTGCACTTGTTCAGCGTGCAGGAAAAACTTTTGAAATTCCCTTGTCCGAGGTATTGGTTGGGGATTTATTACTCGTCAAACCAGGATCAAAGATTCCTGTTGACGGACAAATTGTCAGCGGTATCTCTTCTGTCGACGAGTCAATGATCACCGGAGAGCCATTACCCGTCGACCGCAACATTGGTGATCTGGTTATAGGTGGCACTTTAAATCGTCAAAGTGTCATCACTATTCGCGCTCAAAAGGTAGGTTCAGATACCATGCTTGCCCAGATTATCTCGCTTGTTCAGAGCGCACAAGGTTCACGGGCCCCCATCCAAAATCTGGCCGACCGCATTTCAGCAATTTTCGTCCCCCTAGTCCTCCTTATTGCTTTTGTTTCGCTTCTGTTATGGCTGACAGTTGGCAATATTTTTTTAGGTGCTACTACTTCCATTTCTTTAGGATTATTGTCATTTGTTAGCGTATTGGTCATTGCCTGTCCGTGTGCTTTAGGATTGGCCACTCCTACGGCAATTATTGTTGGAGTAGGAGCTGGCGCCAGTCGTGGAATATTGGTCAAAAATGCCGAAAGTCTCGAGCGTCTCAGCCATGTTGACACGGTAGTCTTTGATAAGACCGGAACCATTACCGTCGGTAAACCTTTAGTTACTGATATTATTCCTGTTTCTTCCACCAACGAAGCAGATCTGTTGCAGATTGCCGCCAGTCTGGAAGCCAACTCCAATCACCCCCTCGCTCAGGCCATTGTAGCCATAGCCTCAGATCGATCTCTCGCTTTATTGCCGACAGACGACTTCATTGAGACTCCCGGTATCGGCGTTGCGGGCAGCATTGCCGGCAAAAAATACCAGCTTCGCAAGGTAGCAGCCAATGATCATCCTAAAGCTTCTCACTTGCATGATCAGGGTAAGACGGTGATTGGACTGTTTACCGGAAAAAAGACTCTTGGTTTATTGGCCATAAGTGATCAGGTTAAAGATTCTGCCATTTATGCCATCAAACGATTACATTCTCTTGGTATCAGGACTGTTATGTTTACCGGCGATAACGAGTCTGCAGCACAACTTGTTGCTCGACAGGTAAACATTGATGAAGTGAGAGCTCACATGCTCCCCCAACATAAATTAGAACATCTCAAAGAATTGCAAAAGTCAGGAGCGCAGGTCGTCATGGTGGGAGACGGTATAAATGACGCTCCGGCTCTTACTCAAGCCAATGTGGGTATCGCTATGGCCACTGGCACAGATATCGCTATTGAATCCGCTGATATTGTCCTCCTGCATGGTGATCTGCAGAAAGTTGTTGCTTCCATAGTTCTCTCTCGCAAAACCATGCGTACCATCCGTCAAAATCTTTTTTGGGCATTCATCTACAATGTTATTGGAATCCCCGTAGCCGCCGGTATTTTTTACCCATTCTTTGGCATTTTCTTAAACCCCATATTTGCCGGTCTGGCAATGGCATTTTCTTCAGTTTCCGTTGTTTCAAATTCACTTCTTCTCCGCAGAGCAAAAATATGAAAGCTTGCTGCTAATATACACTCATGCGCAAAAAAATCTTCCTGATCTGCCTGACTTTTATATGTGTATCCGGCGTTTTTGGTATTTCAGTCTCTGCTCAGGAGGGGAGCGCTATCCACAGGGAAAAATTTTACAAAGCTGAAGTAGTAAAAATATTTGAATCCGGCCAAAAAAATGAAAACGGCTTCACCAGAAAATATCAGATTATCGATGTAAAGATTCTTGATGGTGATATGGCTGGTGAGACAGTCGGGATAGAGCACGGCAAGGTTGTTTATCTGGAAGAAAATCAGTTGGTTAAAGTAGGGCAGATTGTTGTTTTGGTAAGGGTTCCCGGGCCTGAAAATCAGCTGGATTATCAGATTATTGACTCATACCGCTTGGACAAACTATGGACAATCGTGGGCCTGTTTTTTGTTTTAGTTATAGTTCTTAGCGGTTGGCGGGGAGTGGGGTCAATAGGGGGACTTTTATTGGGCCTTTTTGTCATCATTAGGTTTATAGTTCCGCAGATACTTTCTGGTCGCGATCCTTTGTTTGTTAGCATCGTGGGAAGCATTTTTATCATGATAGTTAGCATTTACTTGTCTCATGGATTTTCGGTGCGCACATCAATTTCTTTGTTGTCCACCGCTGTGACGCTTACCGTAACCGGGGTTTTGTCCATGTTGTTTGTCGAGCTGGTATCGCTCACCGGACTGGGTACGGATGAGGCTTTGACACTCCAGTTCGGCCAAACTGCGCACATCAATTTCAAAGGATTGTATCTTGGGGGAGTCATAATCGGTTCCTTGGGAGCTCTCGACGATATCACTACCGGTTTGACGGCGTCCGTTTTTGAGTTAATAAAAGCAAATCCCAGATTGAAATTTTCACATCTTTTCTCATCTGGGATGACTGTCGGCCGAGAGCATATCTCTTCAATGGTGAATACTCTTGCTCTCGCTTATGCCGGTTCGGCCTTGCCTTTGTTTCTGTTCGCCATACTGAACCCAAACAACTATCCGGTATGGTCAATTCTAAACAGCGAAATGATAGCCGAAGAGGTGGTGCGTACCATTGGCGGAAGTATTGGTTTGGTGATGGCTGTTCCGCTTACGGCTTTTCTCTCTGCCGCGTATCTCTCCCGCAGAAATCAATAAAAAATTCCGGAGTTTCCCCCGGAATCTTTTTGACTCCCCAACTACCAACTAGAGTACCTGGTAATTGCCGGAAATCAACGTAAACGGTCCATCTGCTGGGCTGGTTTTTGTAGCTACACCCATTTTCGCAGCCGCTTCTCCTGAAAAACTCCCCCAGATTTGGTCTATGCCTGCTCCGGGCTTGTCTCCATCGTACACTTTTACAAATACCCAACTTCCCACCCAGGCTTGATTGGTTGCGCTGTATATTTGCGCCGCAAACCAGACATTATCACCATCGGAATTTACATACTTCACTTCCGCATGGTATGCGTTTCTATTCAGATCCTTGTAGTGGAATTTTCCTTTGCCGCTACACCCTTCCAGTGTGGCTGTTGCTCGGCCTTGGGTGTTTTTCCAGATTCCGGATTGGTTTGCATTACTGCTCCAATTTCCGTGGATTCTCCCATCAGCGTTTATTTCACCATCAAAGATGGCTGCATAATTGGAGTTGTCGTAATCCAGTTCCAGATGCACCATGTTTCCAGACACTGTGCTGTTTACCAATGTCCAGGTGACAGTCGCGGGCCCTCCGGAAGGGTAGCTTCCTGTTCCGGAAACCACTCCCCCTTCTTGCGTAAACTCAGCATCGTGTTTATACAGTTGCCCATTGAAATCTACGGTCAACTGCCACTTTCCGCTGATGTTCCAATCGACACGGCAAGATTCTGAGGTTTTTCTCACGTTAAACTCAGCAAATCTTTGCAGACCATACGCATTATATGATCCGGCCCCAGTAGCTATTGTGTCGGGAGCACTTGCATGAGCGCTTGCTACCGGAATAAAACCCATTATTACTGTCAGTACGAGACTAAATATTCTTTTCACTAGTTATCACCCCCTTACCATATATATTTTTCATATCCTATCACACAAAATCCAATACATCTCTTGTCACCACAGGTTAAACTAAATCGTGTTTAGGGTAGCGATAAAAACTGGCATGAAAAAACTTCTCATTTCGCTTTTCTTCATCATTGTAGCGTCTGTGTTGGCATCGAGTAGATACAATTCAGTCATCAGACAGCTGCCGACTTTTACTTCGCCCAATGCTGCGTTGACCCCCCTACCCGAGAGTAAAATACTAGAGGTCGCCAATTCTCTGTCTGTTCCCTGGTCAATAGCTTTTCTGCCAGATGGGGCTTTACTTGTGACGGAGAGAAGGGGAAACTTGCTGAAAATTAGTCCAGAGTACAAAAATATTGCCAGTATCAATGGTGTTCTTCACACCGCCGAGGGTGGTCTTCTGGGGCTTGCAGTCCACCCTCAGTTTTCTTCAAACCGCTACATTTATTTGTACTATACATATTCTGACAAATCCGGTATCTTCAACCGCGTTGAGCGCTATCGGCTGGTTGGCGATCTGCTTTCAGACCCAAAAGTAATTATTGATGGTATCTGGGGGTCAGCGAATCATGATGGGGGTCAGTTGGCTTTTGGTCCGGACGGATATCTTTACATCACAACTGGGGACGCAGAAAGGCCCAATTTGGCACAGGACAAAAATTCTCTAAACGGAAAAATACTGCGTCTTGCTGAAGATGGTTCAATACCTCGGGATAACCCCTTTGGATCAGCAATATATTCCTATGGACACAGAAACCCCCAAGGGCTAGCTTGGGACGACTCTGGTAGATTGTGGTCGTCGGAGCATGGTCCATCCGGTCTTCAAAGCGGACACGATGAAATAAACCTGATAAGCAAAGGGGGAAATTACGGTTGGCCGGATATCCGCGGCGATCAGAAAATGCCGGGTATGACCCCTCCTGTTTTAGAGTCGGGTGCCCGCGACACCTGGGCCCCTGCTGGGCTTATCCACTACCGTGGGAACTTATTCTTCACAGGTCTTCGTGGCCAAGCCCTATATCAGGCACAAATCACTTCAGGCGGCCAGTTATCGTTAATAGTTCACCACAAAAACCAATTTGGCAGATTGCGGGCAATAGGATTGGGGCATGATGGATACATTTATTTCTCCACAAGTAATTCTGATGGTAGGGGATTGCCAAAACCCGGGGACGATCGCATCATTAGATTCGACCCAAACAGTTTAGTTTTAGACTAAGCTCCTCACCCATCTGGAAGCTCTTTCGAGTTCTCCTTTTCGAATTGGACCATCTTTTGTCTCCACAATAAACCCCATCGGTTCAGATACCGGTCTAGCGCCTTTTTTTATCAAAGTTTCCATCATCTTCTCGGCGGCAAATCCGATTACGTCCATCAGTAATTTCAATGCAAAACTTTGTTCCCGCTTCATGTATCTGGTATCAAAAACGGCTACTCTTACATTTGCCATGATTTCATCAGGAATTTGCACCAGGTATTGTTGCATCTTCAATGTAGGTCTGCCTCCCTGTGTCGGACAGCCGACTATGAGCATATCTGTTTTCAATGTGTCTGCTTCTGTTGCGTCCTTAGCATGAACCAGATTAACCTTGTGTCTCATCCCTTGGAGCGTTTTGGTTATTTGCCTTGCTATCTTTTCGGTATTCCCAAATTGAGAGTCATAAACAACCGTTATCCTCATCGTTCGCAGATTATACATAAAAGACCAAAAACGAGTTTATTTACGTTTTCTCATAAGCCATGTTGTGATCATTGCATTCCCGCCTATTCCAAACACTCCGTACATTATCGCCAGGGTCACAAATGTCTCTTCCAGCCCTGTCGCTGCGGCCCAGGTATTCAGCCAGCCGAAAACTACGGTTAACAGTAAGTTATACACAATGCTTGCAAACATCACTATCAGAATATCATGAATGGATATCCGGCAGGTTATCTAATCGAATTTAAAAAAAACTGGCGATAACACCTTATTTACAGGAATTATCTCTGCGGGATATAGTTACCATACATAAGAAAGCCACTTCATTGGAGATTGCTGCGTGGCCTAAGTGTAAAAATTGTCAGTAAACCGGATTTAAAAGCCATTTTCATGTCATATTTCCTGCCAAAAATAAATAGCCATGTCACCTTTATGCGGTGGCAGTTCAATCTTCTGGTGGTCTTGGGATTCACTTTAGGTTTTCTTACCGGTGCTTTTACAACTCTGCGTGTGGCTCCTATTCTGGCCGACTCATCAGGCGCCGGCCACTATCAATGGACATTTGTTTCTGCTGACCAGTACACTCTTTCCGATTCAAGTCTTATCGAAATTACCGGTTCCTCTGCACGGCTCAAAGTCAGAAACTACTCATCCGATGCAAATACCAAATTTCTGGCCCACTTTGATGATCTTTCCGGGACCACCGTCACTGACTCCAGTACTGGCTCAAATCATGGGACGCTTAATCTCCCGAATCCGACGCCCTCTGTTCTTTGGACCTCCGGTAAACTGGATGGTACTGGTACCGGAGTTGGTGCTTTAAAGCTTGATGGTTCCGCCACATACATTTCCGTACCGGACACTGGAAACGCCGTCTCGCTTTCTGATTCAAGCTCGCACACTCTTGAATCTTGGGTCAAATTCAATAATTCTTTTTCGGCAGGGACACACCCGGACAGGCAATACATTCTCGACAAAGGCGAATACAAAATGTACTTTGACAATCAGACCGGCAAGTTGGTTTACGAGGCTATGCCAAACACCACCCAGACATGGGCGCAGAAGGCCGGTGGTGAAATTGGCCTCAGTTGGGACGCCGACGGAAAGATGAGCGTCAGTTCTCTGGTAAAAGTTGGTTCATATATTTATGCCGGCACTGGTTACTCAAATGGTGATGCTGAAGTCTGGCGTTTCGATGGTACCAACTCATGGACCCGCATAGGCGGCAATTCCTTATACAGTAGCTGGCCGGACAACCAATACGACGAGGTTACCCAGATGGTTGCCTATGGTGATGATCTCATTGTCGGCATGGGCAACGGCGACGGTGATGCCGATCTTTGGTACTACGACTCATCAGAGACTTCCTGGAATCAGATCGGTGGTGACTCCGGTAGTACTTCCGCAGGCTATAGCTGGAATACCGGCATAAATATGATCACAGCTCTGGCAGTCAATGGAACAAATCTCTACGTCGGCACAGGTAATGGGGCTTCAGAAGGAGATCTTTGGACCTGCGATCTTTCTGTGGCTTGTACAAAAACTACAGGTTGGACTCAAATTGGCGGTGACTCAGGAAGTGCCTCTGCTGGCTATAGCTGGAACTCAGGATACGATCAGGTTTGGGCCATTCATTTCATTGGAGACCGCATTCATGTCGGTCTTGGCAATACGACTGGCGAAGCGGAATTGTGGGCTTGTGATACGTCTTCGGGATGCACCAGAACTGCCGGATGGACAAAAATCGGCGGCGATGGCACGCTCGGCAGCTGGGCAAACAGCGCTTATGAGGCTGTTATGACCATCACCAGCTACACAGACACATCAGGGGATATTCAGTTACTGGCAGGATTGGGTGCTTCCGCTGGTGATGCCGAAGTTTGGAGTTGCAACTATACCGACACATCCAACTGCACCGGTGCCAATGCCTGGGGGGGGACAGCGCTTGTTGATGGCAACACGGGTTCAGGTACAGCGCCTCAGTCCTGGAACAATGCATTCGAACGCATCTGGAAATTGGCAGTCGATGATCAGGCCGGATCGGACACATTGTATGTCGCCCTTGGAGATAGTGGAGGTGACGCCGAGGTTTGGAGTTGTGATTTGGCTTCTACTTGTAACAATACAGCTGGCTGGACCAAGCTGGGCGGAGATGGTGTCAACTCCACCTGGACAGGAGCTAATTACCTTTATGTCAGGTCAATGCTCCTCGATGGTTCCACTCTTTATGCGGGGGTTTATACAAATAGCGCTGGTTTGGGCCAGCTTTGGAAATATACTGGCTCCTGGGAGCTTGTAGGTACACAGTACAAGTACGGTAGTTGGGGCTACAACGGACTTGATCGGGTTATGTCGCTTAGCACCAGGGCAGGAAAACTCTATGCCGGTACAGGTTCCGGTACCGGTGATTCCACTGTTTGGGAGTACGATGGGTCCACTTGGTCTCTTGTTGGAGGTCAGCAGACTAACAGTAGCTGGGCTTACAACACCATTGAAACCGTTGAGAGCTTGGTTGATTATCGTGGCGATCTTTATGCCGGACTTGGAAACACTACCAACAGTGACGACGGCCAGGTATGGAAATACAGCGGGTCAGCCTGGTCGCAGATTGGCGGGCACGGATCAGGCAAGACTGGTTCATGGGTGGATGCCGACAATATCGAAGCCATATACAGCCTCTCCTCCGACTCCAGTTACTTGTACGCTGGTCTTGGTCTTTCGACAGATGATGGAAAAGTTTATCAGTACGACGGCACCGCAGACACCTGGTCTCAGATTGCCGGTAGAAAATCTCCCGCCCTCGCTACTGGTTGGCAGGATGCGGACAATATTGAGTCGGTACTCAGTTTGATCAGCGATGCGGGTACGTTATATGCCGGATTGGGTATTTCGGCGGGTGATGGTGATGTCTGGAGCTACAACAAAACAGCCGGTACCTGGACCCAGATCGCCAATGCCGGGGCCACTTCCGCGCCAGCCAATGGTTCCTGGTGGAATACTCATGGTATCGAGGGTGTCTATTCGCTGGCCATGTACAACAACGAACTCTATGCCGGCCTGGGCGCTTCGACTGGTGACGCCAAAGTTTACAAATACGATGGGTCGGCATGGACGCAGGTGGCCGGACTCGGTGCTGACTCCGGATATGGAGGTTGGGGGGCCGATTATGAAATCGTCCGTTCACTGACAGTTTACAACGGCTATCTTTTTGCCGGGCTATCCAGTGGTGACGCCGAGGGAGAAGTTTGGCGGTTTGACGGCACTTCCTGGACTCAGGTCGGAGGTGATGGTCTGGACAACAACACTTGGTTGGAAACTGATAACATAAACTCCGTCTACGGATTGACTGCTTTCAAAGGTAAGTTATATGCCGGTACCGGAGATTCAAACCAGACAGAAACTACAGTTTGGTCTTATGGAGACAATTTATATGTTGAATCAGATTCCGCCATTTCATCTCCGACTGATTGGCATCATTATGCCGTAGTCTACAATGGCACATCTGCTTCTATGTATATAGATGGTAGCGTCCAGACAAACAACGATTCTGGCACTATCACATTAGAGAATTCCGCTCGACCGCTTCTTGTGGGTACTTCTTATGGTAGCTCCCAGACCTGGTCGGGACGGGGATTCCTGGATGCTGTCATTGATGAACTGCGAGTATCTGGTACTGCCAGATCACCTAGTTCCTTCGTTCTTGCTCCATACTCATCATCAGCCGTCACTCTACAGCCTGTCACCAAACGTTTGACTACCCAGATAGACGATTGGAGCGGCTTTACTGCCGATGTATCGGCAGTGGGGACTATTAAATACTGTATATCCAGCGACAATGGAACCACCTGGAAGTATTGGTACAACTCTGCCTGGACAACCACCGCTTGCAGTTCCCTGGGCGAATCCAGTTCAGTATCAGACATCAATTCAAATATTTCCTCATTCCCTGTCAATTCAAACGGGATCCTCTGGCGGGCAGTTCTTTCCGGGGATGGTACACAGCAGGTCCAGATCAATTCTCTCCGTGTCGATGGTACTACCGATACAACCCCTCCCTCTGACCCTGATACAGCCGAAGCCCGTGTCCTCAATGCTTCAGGGGATATCATTACCGGCGGGGATACCCAGTGGTATGGCGAAAATCGGCTTTACTTCTCGTGGGACGGTTCCACTGATACCGGAGCTGGTGTGTCTGGTTACTATGTCTATTTTGGTCTCACGGACTCAAATCCGGATCCGGAAACCGACGGGGCTTTTCAGGCCGGCACTACTTATTCAGTAACTGCCACCCAGTCAGGGGAGTTGCATTTATTAATCAAGGCGCTGGATAACGCCGGCAACAAAAGTCAGACCACGGATGCTTTTACTTACAAGTACGATGGCACGGCTCCCGGAGCTCCCGTAATTTCGGTTTCCCCCGAAGTCTACACCAGCCAAAACTCATTCAGTTTTAGTTGGACTGCAATTTCAGACTCAGATTCCAGTCTTGCCGGATACCAATATGCCGCCACATCTTCGGCGGAATTGGCAGACTGGTCTTCTACCACCACTTCAACATCAATTTCTCTGACCGATATCGCCTATACCAGCGGGGCCAATAGATTCTATGTTCGGGCCATCGATAATGCCGGCAACGCTACCGCTTCACCAAGCTATGTCACTTTTTATTATGCCGGTTCCGGTCCTGGGCCGGTAAACAATCTTGCGGTGGACGATGAGACTAAGTCGGTCAATGAATTTACTTTCACTTGGAACGCGCCAGATTCTGGTAGTTACCTTGGGGCGTCATCAGAACTTCGTTATTGCTACATGGTTAATCGCCAGCCGACTGCGGAAAATGCTGCCGAACACTGCAACTGGACTGCCGCCGGAGTTACCGCGGTCGGACCGGACAATTTTGCTACCATGCAAAACAATACCTTTTGGGTGGTCGCCAAAAATCCGGACATCTACGGAGGTACTATCGACTACGCCAACGCCCGCAGTCAGTCATTTTCAGCCAATACATCTGCTCCGGGCATACCTCTCAGTTTGGAAGTTTCTGATATATCCATAAAAAACAGTTCTACTTGGAGACTTACGGTTTCATGGGCTGCCCCATCATCAGTTGGTTCCGGTATTTCGGCTTACAAGGTCTATCGCTCCACAAATGATTCGACATATACCTACCAGGGGTCTACGACTGGCACAGCCTATGTCGATACCGGATTGTCTCAAATCGAGTATTACTATAAAGTAAAGGCTTGCGATGATGCAGACAATTGCGGTGCCTTGTCCAGTTCGGTCTCTGAAACACCTACCGGAAAATACACTACAGCAGCTTCGCTCACTTCCGGTCCGACTGCCGGATCAATAACTACCAAAAAGGCCACTATTACCTGGACTACCGATCGCACTTGTGATTCAAAAATTCAATTCGGCACATCCGCCGGTTCGTATGGGTCAGTCGAGCCGAGTAATTCCAGCCAGGTCGCCAGTCACACCATTGCCTTGACCAATCTTTCGCCCGGCACAACCTACTATTACAAAGCCAAGTGGACGGACGAAGATGGTAATACAGGCACCTCCGAAGAGAAAAGTTTCACGACGACTGCCGCTCCCACCGTCAAAGATGCTGCTATAAAAACTGCCGGCCTGACCTCAGCTTACGTCCAGTTCACGACTACCGGCGCATCGAGCGCCAAGATTTATTATGGCAAGACCACGGCCTTTGGTGGGGTAGCCACTATTTCCACTTCTACATCGGAGTCCACCTACACTCAGGAGCTGACAGGTTTGGAAGACGGCACAAAGTACTACTACAAGATTAATACTTTTGACAGTGAGTCAGCTGAATACGAGGGGACTATCCTAAGCTTTTCTACCCTGCCGCGTCCAAAGATTGCCACCGTTCGTATCCAGCAGGTAAAAGGCACTGCCCAGCCGACTGTGCTGGTGAGTTGGGAAACCAATACCGAAGTTAGTTCCATCGTCACCTACTATCCCTCAGGAAAACCATCCGATGCCAAAGATGAGGTAAACGTTACCCTGGTAAAGGGCCTGCATCGCATTCTTATCAAAAACCTCCAGTCCGAAACTCCCTACACTCTGGTCGTCAAAGGTCGTGACAAAGCCGGGAATGAAGCTGTATCTGATCCGCAAAAATTCGATACCGCCACAGATACACGTCCGGCGCTAATTTCCGACCTTCAGGCGGAAGGGTCTATAGTCACAAACTCCGGCAATAAGTCTGACCAGACCGCCCAAATCGTTGTTTCCTGGAATACTGACGAATTGACAACTTCACAGGTGGAGTTTGGTGAAGGTTCCGGAACTACTTATAGCCAAAAGACTCAGGAAGATACCAATATGACACTCAACCACCTGGTGATAATTTCCGGTCTGTCTCCATCAAAGGTCTACCACTTCCGTGCCGTATCAAAAGATAAGGCTCAGAACATCGCCTATTCAGTAGATACCGTCACTATTACTCCCAAGGCCACAGACGATGCTCTTAACTTAGTTGTAGGTAGTCTTCAGGAGGCATTTGGTTTCCTGGGGCAAATTGGTCGTTAAATATATGGGACAATCAATCATTTCCACTACAGACATCGAAAAAAAATTTCATGTAGGTAGCCAGGATATTCATATTCTCAAGGGAATATCAATATCGATTACCAAGGGTGATTTTGTGGTCATCTTCGGGCCTTCAGGATGTGGCAAGTCTACTCTTCTGCACATTATTCTTGGACTGGAACCTCCCACTTCCGGAAGCGTAAATATATTGGGTCAGGAATTGTACTCTCTGCCAAACGAAGATGCGCGCAGCGCTTTTCGTAAATCTCACATCGGCATGGTGTATCAGCAGCCTAATTGGATTAAATCGCTGACCGTTATCGAAAATGTCGGCTTTCCCATGCTGCTTTTGGGTAAGGCAAAAGATATCACCACTGCCCGGGCCTCTGAAGTTCTCAAGCAGGTAGGTATGTTGGAATGGGCCAATTACCGCCCCACCGATCTTTCCAGTGGACAGCAGCAACGTATAGCTTTGGCCAGAGCTCTAGTCACCGACCCTGAAATAATTATCGCCGACGAACCCACCGGAAATTTGGATTATGAAGGGGGACAAATGCTCATGCAGATGCTTC
This sequence comes from uncultured Gammaproteobacteria bacterium, assembly GCA_964502885.1. Lineage (GTDB taxonomy): Bacteria > Patescibacteriota > Microgenomatia > CAZETR01 > Amesbacteraceae > XYB1-FULL-44-23. The sequence goes on along the minus strand of CAZCXU010000002.1, from coordinate 41,194 downwards.
GTGACATGAGTCTAAAACAGGGGAAAACTGTCGTCATGGTCACCCACGATTTGGACTATATCAAGTATGCCCAGTCTGCCATTCATATTTTCGATGGAAAATTAATGGGTATGTATGATGAAAAAAGTAAGGACAAGTTATTTTCAAATATGAAAGGCAAGCGTAATGTTCAGATTACTGAGTAAATTTAAAAATATTGGCTCACGCAGGTTGTGGACAAGCGTTGGATCATCGACTTCGGCCACCCTTTCCTTCATGTTGTTGCTGACGGTTTATATGAGTACACAGGCTCTTTCCAGGATTCTACGCCTTCGCCTGATTCCGGTATCTGTACGCGACAATTGGACAAAGTCCTCGGAAAATTTCCTCAACAGATGTGTGTCATTCGTCGATCGTGGTAGAGCAGGATCAATTTCTCGTGTTCATTTAATTGAACTATCTCTTCGCAATATGAGCGCCAAACGTACCCGCACCATGATTACTATCGGGGGCATGACTATTGGCATCGGAGCAATAGTTTTTCTGGTGTCTTTGGGCTATGGTTTGCAGAATTTAGTGGTTACCCGCATCGCTCGGCTTGAAGAAATCCGCCAGGCTGACGTCAGCCCGCAGACTGGGAGCAAAGTCAAAATAAATGACAAAATCATCAACGATATCAAAAACATCGATTCAGTCGAGTCTGTCCTGCCAGTTATCTCTGTAGTTGGAAGGATAAATTACCAAAATTCAATCACCGACATAGCCGTTTATGGTATTACCTCTGACTATCTCAAACAGTCGGCCATAAAACCGGTTGAGGGTGCAGTGTTTGAAAACAATGACCTCTCTATCTCATCTATCCCTTCGGATGATCGTGTAGCTGGTATGAGCAGCGAGCGTCTATCTGCGGAATTTGGCAGTTTTTCCAGAGACGTCAATTATTCTATCGAACCGGATGAATGGGTGCGTGTTCGGCAAGGACCCAGTACCAAATCCACCATTTTAGGTTACACAAAAAGGAACTTCGGTGAATTACGGGGCAAAGAAGTATGGGGTAGTTCTTATGCGGGGTCAGACGATTTGCCGCAGGCAGCCGATAGTCGGGGAGATCTCCTGATGCCTTGGATTAACTCCGATTTCCCATTATGGAAACTGGGGGCGTGCGACCCCAGTTTGCCGGAGTGTGAAGATGGCAGATATCAGAAAGTCACAGAGGAGGGGGAGCAGGTTGTGAAAGGTGGTTATATCGCCCAATTAAACGTTCAGGTTTCTCCAGCTTCATCAGTTCTGGGCATCAGTGCGGATGGAATACTTAACCCTGAAGTTCTTGCGACCGAATCCGGAATTATTGAGGATGGAGATTGGGTGGAGATTGCCAGTGTTTCCGCTCAATCCGCAGTTGCTCCGGTAAAGCAAGTGCCATTATCCGATAAGTCGCTGCGGGAAGCGGTTGTCAGTAGAGCTATGGTAAAGGTGTTGGGTCTCAAAGACGCTGAAGCCATCGGAAAAACCATCTCAACCACATTTGTGATTGTGGGTAATCTCACGGGGGAAGATCAAGCCAAAATTGAGACCATTCCCGCTGAGTACAAAATAGTCGGGGTAATTCCGGAGGATAGATCTCCCATAATGTACGTCCCTTTTATCGATCTTCGGGGGGCTGGCATTATCAACTTCAGCCAACTGAAACTTGCTGCCAAATCTCCTGGAAATCTGGATAAAATCCGTAAATCAGTGGAAAATCTGGGTTTCACCACTCGGTCGGTCGCAGATACTGTCGAACAGGTCAACAATCTCTTTGCGACAATTAGGACCATTCTTGCCTTGCTGGGCATGGTAGCTTTGGCAGTTGCATCATTGGGTATGTTCAATACTCTTACTGTTTCATTGCTGGAAAGAACCAGGGAAGTGGGGCTCATGAAAGCAATTGGCATGAAATCGGATGAAGTTCGGGAATTGTTTCTCACCGAATCCATGATAATGGGCTTTTTTGGCGGCGCTATCGGAGTGTTAATCGGCTTTACTATGGGCAAGTTGTTGGGAGTACTGCTTTCGGCATTCGCCGTTTTCAAGGGGGTTGGGTTTATTGATATCTCCCATGTGCCTCCCGCATTCATACTCATAGTCATCGGGCTCTCTCTGGTCGTCGGACTGCTCACCGGCATATATCCTGCTCATCGGGCAACCAAAATCTCTGCTCTCAACGCCCTCCGTTACGAATGACGTTGCATATATTTGTCAAATACCGCAAATCACTGCTGGACCTTTTCTTTGTATGCTTCAAAAACAGGCTTGACTGCATCTTCCGCCTCTTTGCAGATCTGGGTGCTAATTAGTCTGACATGTCTATCCACATATCCCAATGGATCGCCTGAACGCAGTTCATTCTCTACGTCTTTGACTTCGGCCACTTGCGTGGTGGTAATTAACAGTCGCATCTTGTCTGCAGCCTCGACTTTATCTGCACCCGGAAAATATTCATCAATGATCCTATCCATAAGGTCCAGTTCGTAAGTTGCCAGTCCCGCTATAAGTTTCCCCCTGGTTTGTGCTGAAGATAGGAGTTCCCGCAGTCGTGTTCCATGGCTATACCCGAGGAGAATGGCCGCATTATTGGATACTTCTCTGGTTTTTGCAATCAAAAGTGCCGTCCTCCCGTCCACATATTCGTTCCAGGGTGTAAATTTGGAAAGGAAATCGGCGCCATCTATTGCCGCGTCAGCCTCCGATGCGTCTTCTCCTTTCGCAGCCATTTTTTGCAACTCCCTTCGCGTCCATCCTGCCATCAAATTTGTGGATATGACTCCGGCCACGGTCAAAGCTGCTCTTCTCAGAAACTGCCTTCTCGTCAACCCCCGTGACTTTTCCCCCCGGCTATCCGTATTTTCACCAATCGTTGTTCCCGCTGCTACGAGTAATGCGCCGACATTTGCTGATAACTTTGCTATTGCTGTCATTTTTTGTTGAAAATCTCGTTCTCCATATCGAACTTGATCGTATTTATTAGGGTCAACATCAGGGGAGGTAATTACTGGGGTATTTGTAAATGCCACATCCCCACATACGATCTGAATGGTACAATCTTTCGGTCTCAGCGTCGCAACTCTCGACGGCAAACGTATCCATATCTCTGCCTTTTCAATCCGAGAAAAATCATTTTCTCCCCATGTCCGTGGCTGTCCATCGAGCGCAAGGGTATCCGGTTTATATACTGCCACCCTTTTACCTACTTCCGGATTCCATGCATTAACCGACAAATCTCCACCAAAAAAATTCCTCCCCAGTTTTTGGTAATCAGTGGCGCTGTCTGGGTGATCGCCAAGTTCAATTTTTATCCCCCCCGTCATACTTGAAAATTCTCTTCCTTCTTCTCTCATGTACACATTTTTCCACAAATAGCATCACTCGTCAAAGCGGCTTACTCCCGATTATTTTTCCGTGGGCACACCAGTCACTTTCACACCATACCCGGGGTTAAGCTGCACGTTGGAGGCTGTAATGCTGCCATCCTGATTATTTGTTCCGGAAATTGCTACCGTGTCTCCTTTTTTTATATCGTCACTGGTTGCGTCGGCTGATTTTCGATATTGAGTGGAAGAATTTATCAGGATAATTTTTGAGCTGCCGTCGATAGTCCTAATTGTCAATGATTCACCGTCTTTGTCAGCTACTTCACCCACCACCATTCCACCGCCATTGAACCCCGACATTGCCCGTCTTTGTATTCCTTCGCCAATCGCACCAAATCGATTACCGGCGCTCATCTGAAACCCTGACCGCATCGGATTCCTCGACTTCTGGTACCACATCCCTCCTCCAAATCCGACTATCGCACCCATCACTATTAATATGGCTGCGACCGCTGGCTTCACGTCTTTCATAGTGCTATTTTATTCCCGCTAAACTGAAGTAATCCTTAAGACTATTCATATTTTAGGGCTTCAATTGGCTGCAAGTTGGCAGCTTTTTGCGCCGGATACCAGCCAAATGCGATTCCTATTGCAGCAGACACACTAAACGCTAACATCACCGATCCTGGTGATACCACAAAGGCGGTGCCATTAAATTTTGCGTACAATAGATAACCTAATATTCCGGCGGTAATTCCAATTATTCCTCCCCAAAAAGTCAAAATGATAGATTCAGTCAAAAATTGTGCCACTATGACTCTTCGTTTTGCACCCAATGCTTTTCGGAGTCCTATTTCTCTCGTTCTTTCAGTGACCGACATAAGCATAATATTCATAATCCCGATTCCTCCTACCAGGAGTGAAATCGCCGCAACTCCTGTAAGCATTGAAGTAAAGGTGCCTGTCACCTGCGAAGCGGTTTCCAGGATATCAGCTTGCGACATTATCCGAAAGTCAGCATCAGCCACTTCAGAAATCTTATGTCTTTCCAGCAGTAGGTACCCGACTTCATTCTGTGCACTGGTCATGACACTTTCATTTTTTGCCTCCAGGGCGATCGCGGTCAGATAGTTCTTCCCAAACACTTGTTTTTGGGCCGTCGTTAGGGGTATGAGTACTCGATCATCCTGATTATTCATTCCCGACCCGCCCTTGGACTTGGTGACCCCGATTATTTGAAACGACTTGCCCGAAATTCTGATAGATTGACCAACCGGATCGACACCTGAACCAAACAGGTCTTCCGCCGTATTTGGACCGATGATTGCCACCTTGGATATTGCGGTAAGTTGCTGCTCATTTATAAATGTTCCGGAAGATAGAGAGATCTTTCTTACCTCCGCATACACAGGTTCTACCCCCACCACTGTTGTATTTGTATTATTTCTGCCGGCCGTAACTTGCGCTCGTCCGGAATATTCCGGAGATACATTCTTAATAGTTGCTACTTTAGCGGAGTTGCGAATCGCTTTCGCATCATCATTTGTGAGAGTTGTCCCGCCCCCAACAGCGCCTCTGACCCCTCCGGACACAGTGAAACCCGGAGATACCGTAAGTAAATTCGATCCGATAGATTGTATTTGCGATTGCACTGCCATCTTACTGGCCTCTCCCAGCGACATCAGAGCTATTACACTTCCAATTCCAATTACAATTCCGAGCATCGCCAGCCCAGTCCTCATTTTGTTAATTCCCAAATTCTTCATTCCATTAATTAATAATTTCTTTATATTCACAACCATTATCATGCGGCTGATAATCTTTGTTTTAAATTTTTTCCATCAGTCACTATTTTCCCATCCCTGATATAAATTACCCTCTGTGCATATCCGGCGATATCTGATTCGTGAGTAATCATCACAATCGTATGTCCCGCTTTGTTCAATTTTTGAAAAATTCTCATAATTTCTTCCGCTTGCGCAGTGGCTATATTTCCAGTCGGCTCATCAGCCAGAAGCATTGTAGGATTCATGGCCAGCGCCCTTGCGATTGCTACTCGTTGTTGCTGACCTCCGGAAAGTTTGTTTGGAGTGTGATGCATCCTGTCCGAAAGTCCTACCATTTTCAGCAGTTCAATTGCTTTTTTTTCTTGCTGATCTTCCGGAATACCGGCATATTCCATTGGCACAAGTACATTATCCAGCGCAGATGTCCGGGGTAGGAGATTGTACGCTTGAAAAATGAAACCAATCTGTTTATTGCGGATTTCTGCAAGTTTGTCATCTGTCATGTTGCCCACTTCTTCGCCGTTCAGTTTATAACTGCCGCTTGTCGGCAGGTCCAGGGCTCCCAGTATGTGCATCAATGTTGACTTCCCGGATCCGGAAGGGCCCATAATTGCCACAAATTCACCCTGATTGATCTTTATTGATATGTCCGAAAGTACAGTAGTTTCCAGGTCATCTGATTTGTAAACTTTGTTCAGATGCGAGACTTCGATTATTGGCTTGTCCATGTCAGAATCCTCCTGGACCGCCAAAACTCTGAATCATTATTCGATTTCCTGATGTCGATGTTCCTCCCCTGGTGCCGCCGCCTCCGGTTCTTATCCCCAATCCGCTGAATGGCGATGTTGTATTGTTTGTGCTGGAATTTGATCCGCCCGCAGTGGTAATTGAAGTCACCACGGTCTCGCCCTCTGAAAGTCCCGATACAATTTCCGTTTGTGAATCATTGCTATCTCCGGTTTCTACTTGCACAGTCTCGTATTTGCCGTCTTTCTTCACCAGTACGGTCGATACACCGTTTGCGGAAGTAATGGCAGTAGTCGGCACCATCAAGACATCATTTTTTGCTTTGGTAATGATATTTACGTTTACTGCCATGTTTGGATAAATTTCCGTCTTTGTCGGGTCTAGAAGAATTGTTACCGGATATGAAGTGACGCCGGAGCTGGAAGTTCCGCTGGTATTTACAGCAAGCACCTTACCGGTAAATGTTTTATCAGAATAAGCGTCCAGTATAATCGTCACTTTTTGCCCCGCTTTAACAGAAATGACGTCTATTTCAGACATATTTACTGTCGCCATCAGTTGGCCATTTGGATTGCTGATTTTTGCTATGGTTTGAGCAGATACTATCGTCGCTCCGCTGGTATTGCTGGTTGTTGAATTGGAATTGATGATCAGTTCTGGTGCCAGTAGTAAATCGCTGATAACCCCGCTTTCCGGGGCTGTGATTGTCGCTGAGTTTTCCTGGTAATTTCTCTTGGCGGCAGCGACTTTTGCATGAGCGTTGGCGATATTTGCATCAGCGTTTTTGTATTTTGCTTCCGCAACGGAAAAAGCCAGTCTCGATTGATCGAGTGTTTTATTGATAATCATTCTTTCGTTGTCGGTATATACAGCGTGTGTGGCAGGGTTTGTGTCGTTATCTTCCATATCATCTTTTGCTTCCTGTGCATCAAGCACTTCCTGTCTTGCGTTCCACATTCCTATATCTGCCAGAGATTTATTATTTAGTGCTTCTTTTACGGCTTCGGTAGCTTCCAGATATGTGACCCATGCTGCGGTTTGTCTTTCTTTGGCGTAATCATCCAGCGTCACTTCCGCGATTTTCTGGTCTCGTACCACTTTGTCGCCGTTTGTTACATATACTTTATTTACTACTCCGGAAACTTTTGTATTTACGTTGCTGTAGTTTCCCGAGGAAATCGTTCCAGACCCGGAAATCGAAGTCACCAATGTCCCCTTTTCCACTATTGCAGATGCGTATACCGTCTTTGCAGACCCGTTGTTGCTTGTAGACATATAACTCACCACTACTGCCGCTACCAACAAACAGATCAGTAGCAATTTCTGCTTCAGACTCCTGTTTTTTACCCAAACAACTGCCTTTTTCAACATAAAATCAAATTACACCTGAAATCTGAAATAAACCTGAATAAATCGAGCAAATTATAATACTTTTTTCAAAAAAATTTTTGTTGCTTTCTGGCCCGGGCTTTTTTGGAGTACGATCGGTATCTCAAATATTTGTGATAATTGCTTGAATCGGAATCGCATTAATTGCGGTACAGGGATTCCAAATGCTGTCAACCTGTGAAACGGAGTTTAAATACAGGATTTGATGAATATCCGGCTTTTCAGATTTACATAACTTGGCGAAAATGGTGTTGGTTGGATGTATTTGCTACATTGACAAAGTCACTCTACAATAGTCATAAAGCTATGAAGATTACTCGCCTGTTTGCCCGTCAAATCCTCGATTCTCGTGGTAATCCTACAGTCGAAACTGATTTGCAGCTAGCCGACGGCAGTTTTGGCCGCGCTTCAGTTCCCTCAGGTGCGTCCACCGGTACTCATGAGGTTTTGGAATTGCGGGATGGGGACCCTAAAGCTTATTTGGGTAAAGGAGTTTTAAAAGCAGTCGAAAATGTAAACACCCATCTGCGTGAGTTATTTGTAGGCTCCGATATTTATAATCAGGCATTACTCGATAAAAAGATGCTCGATCTGGATGGCACCGAAAATAAATCTCATCTCGGTGCAAACGCAGTTTTGTCCGTTTCTTTGGCTTATGCTAAGGCTTGTGCTTCTTCTCTGAAACTTCCATTCTATGGATATCTCAACTCTCTATCCCCTGGGGTAACGCCATCATTGCCTATGCCGATGATGAATATAATAAATGGCGGTGCTCATGCAGATTTCGCTTCAGATATTCAGGAGTTTATGATTATGCCGGTTGGAGCAAAGACTTTTTCTGAAGCTTTGCGCATGGGGTCAGAAGTGTTTCACCACTTGAAAGATATTCTCAAAAAAACCGGATACGAAACCACAGTGGGGGATGAGGGGGGGTTCGCCCCTCGGGTAAAAAATGGCAATCGGGAAAGTCTGGAATTGGTCAGCCGTGCAGTTTCAGCTGCCGGATATCAGTTGGGAAAAGATATCGCTTTCGCTCTGGACATTGCCGCTTCGGAATTTTACAAGGATGGTCATTATGAACTAAAAGCTGACGGGAAGAGTCTTTCCGGCAGCGAAATGATCAGCTACCTGGAAAACCTGGTGGCGAATTATCCGATTCAATCAATTGAAGACGGCTTGTCAGAAGATGATTGGGAAAATTGGAGCATATTGCAGTCAACGCTGGGCAATCGGATTCAGATTGTAGGCGATGATCTGCTGGTAACCAATGTCAGATTCTTACAAAAAGCGATTGATCAGAAAGCATGTAACGCAATTTTGGTCAAGTTGAATCAAATCGGTACACTTACTGAGACTATCAGTGCAATTTCTCTAGCCACGGGTTCTGGGTTTCATTCCATCATCTCGCACCGTTCCGGCGAGACGGAAGACACCAGTATTACACATTTAGCGGTTGGACTGGGTACTGGCCAAATAAAGACCGGCTCATTGTCCCGTACCGAAAGAGTGGGTAAATACAATGAGCTGCTTCGAATAGAGGAAGAGCTGGGTAGTGGTTCAGTCTTTTCCTATCCATACTGATCCGTTCTTTAAGGTTGGCAAGACTTTTTCGCAGAGATGGTTATTTCCGACCAAAGTACTTTACGGCTGCTATTGGATGACGGAAAAACAGGTGCAAATTATTGACGAGCGTTGATCTGCACCACTTTTTTGTAAACGGCTTACCGGAAAAATATGCCGCATCATATATCCTCTTCTTTGTGCTGTCTGTCGTATCAATTGGTAGTTTGGCCAGAGGAAACCATTGGCCTCGACACCCGGGGAATTCCGGTACAAAAGATCCAGATACAATCCGCCCTTCAAACAAATGGCTGTAGTTGATGTGCCGGCCACTTCTTGGTTCCACAAATTCATACACACCCACTTTACGAACAATATTGATTTTAAACCCCGTTTCCTCAAACGCTTCCCGGATTGCTGCTTCTTTTGGGTTCTCATTTTTCTCCATCCCTCCACCAGTCAAGTTCCAAATCGGCCAATCCGACCTGTATACCAAAAATACTTCACTCTTTGAGTTATCTCTAAAAAGTACCACAAATGCCCCGTCTTTCTTTTTTTGGTCTAAAGATTTGAGTACCATTTTGCAAATTCATGCCATATATACTCTTCCGGCTTATGGCTATATCCACCCATTTGTCGTCGTTCTCCAAGGGTCACCCCGTCAAATTCACAGACATTTTCGATTGAATTACCTGTGCCTCTTGGTGTCTCCACTATCATCCCCCAATATTGCTTACTAAACTTCTTTGTCTGCTTTTCATCTATATAAGTTATTGACTCTGTAAATGAAACTCTTCGGTCCGCCTTACCACTCATCAAGTGCAAAAAATCATTTTCTCCAAACCACTTGGCTACATATTTTGCGTACGCCCCGGGAAATCCATTCAATGCGGGAATGCCCCACGAAGTATCGGTAACTACCAGCGGTTTTTCTAGTTTTTCAAATGCGTCTTTTGCCTTAGCTTCCGATATTGCTGCCGGATCATCTGACTGAATCTCATCTATGTCGAGTTTTACTTGTTCGACTTCAATCCCGCACAACTGACATCCCAACTTGGCCTCGGCGAGCTTTCTCTCATTGCCGGTGACAAAGATGATTTTTTTCATAGTAATCTCGGATTTTATATCGTGTGAGGAAAAAATTGAATAGCAAATGGTTTAAAAAATTTTTTATATATACACGGTTCCGGGCAGCCGACGTGCTTACGGGTTGCAATTATGTAGCGACCGGTGGTACTCTCCATACATGGATCAAACAGATAAATGCCCCAAATGTGGCGCATCACTGGGAGAAGTGATCGAGACATCCACCGGCAAACGACTTCAAAGATGCAGCACCGCAGGGCCGTGGAATCCCAAGGTAAAACCCACCGGTTGTGATTATGTAAAATGGCTCCCGTTTGAACCCAAAACTTTAGATGAAACCTGTCCCAAATGCGGTTCTCCATTGGTTTTACAGGCCACCAGATTTGGCAAAAAGATGAAAAAGTGCAGCGCTGGTGTCTGGAACTCCACCACAAAAAAAGTCGATGGCTGCGATTATGTTGAATGGTTAAATGGCACTACGGAAGCTTTAGACGAAAAGTGTCCCAAGTGTCAGGAACCCTTAGTATTGTTTACTACCAGCGCTGGCAAAAAGATGAAAAAATGTTCAACAGCCGGATGGGATAGGGAAGCCCGAAAAGCCACTGGCTGCACATTTGTCGAATGGCTGAAATCGGACTACAATCCCGCCCCAAACGGTGAGGAATTTCTGCCTCCCGACCCCGACGGCTAGACTCATTTACAGCTTTCCGATCTTTCAAATCCTGCGGCTTTTGCCTCTTTTTCGCTGCAAAACCAATTATCACCCTGGTACCGCTTCACCACCACTTTCTCATAATGTCTGCAATCAGGCAAAAAATAATAATTTGTCCTGTCGTAATAATTGTAGTTTGCCTTAATTCTGCATTTCGGATCAGGTGGATTAGTCGGTGAACATCTTTCCGCATAAATGCCCAATTTATTTTCCCGTGCAAAATCATTCGCCGCTTTCACCCTTTCGTTCTCATCTCCGGCTTCGGTGGTGGTCTGCGCATAACCGTGTTTGACCATCTGTTCATTTATCAATGTTCCGTTTGGCAGATACACCAACGCAAGTATCCTTCCGTATCTGTCGGTTTTCATATCTCTTAAAATTACCTTTTTATTTCCAATCATACTTCTCAATGCCTCTGTCGCTTCTTTGCCCCCGCACAAATCATTTTCCGGTGCATCCAGGCTGGCCATGCGGATTGTTTGGTCATTTTTTATCTTAAATGAATCTCCATCTATCACGCTGACAACTTTCTCACCCACAAAATATGGGAGAACCCAGGCTCCGGTTCCTGTTATGGTAGCCAACGCCGCCAGGGTTACTAATTTTTTTGCTCCTTTCCCCACTAATTCAATCTACCACTCAAACTTTCTCCCACGCAAATTCAGGTCTGCCAAAATGTCCGTATGCTGCAGTTTTCTTATAGACAGGGTTCCTAAGGTCCAGAGCATCCAGTATCCCGGCTACCGATGTATCAAGAACCTTGTCCATAAATTTTTGTATTTGTCTATTCGTAACTTTTGCCGTTCCAAAAGTCTCCACTTCCTGCATCAGTGGTTTTCTTTCTCCTATACAGTATGCCAATCTTACCTCAGCTCTATCAGCCAGTCCTGAAGCCACAATGTTCTTGGCAAGAAATCTTGCCGCATAAGCTCCGGATCTATCAACTTTGGTTGGGTCTTTCCCGGAAAACGCCCCGCCCCCGACCCTGGCATACCCGCCATAAGTATCGACAATTATTTTTCTTCCCGTAACTCCAGTGTCCGCAGCTGGTCCTCCCTGATGCCACACTCCGGTCCCGTTTACCAATAGCTGTCCTATACCGACCTTATATCCAAATGTATCCAGTATTGGCAAAACTATTTTTTTATAAATATCTTTTTTTACATCAGCCAGTTCAATTTTTTTGGAATGAGGTACTGCCACCACCACTTTTTCTATCCCGACTGGTCGTCCGTTTTCATATTCTACAGTCACTTGTGTCTTTCCATCGGGGTACAGGTAGGGGAGAGTGTTGGTTTCTCTTGCAGCGTCAATTCCCTCAGCCAGCTTGTGGGCTATCGCGATAGGCAATGGCATTAGTTCCGGGCTTTCTTTGCAGGCATATCCAAACATCATTCCCTGATCGCCTGCCCCCAATTTTTTTACTCCCGCACCAATTTCCGGTGATTGTTCGTGTATGTATATTTCCATATTTGCTTTGTCGCTGAATCCATACTTCTCATCTGTATATCCCAGTCTGGCAATTTCATTGCGGATTGTTTTCTCAAAATTTATTTTTGCTTTTGTCGTAATCTCCCCGGCAACTATTATTCGGTTAGTAGTTACCAGGGTTTCCACAGCTACCCGCCCCAAATTGTCCTTCTCCAGCACTGCATCCACAATGCTGTCAGATACTTGATCGCAGATTTTGTCCGGGTGGCCGGAGCAGACTGATTCTGATGTAAAAGTTGTTTTTGCCATAAAAAAACTCTCTTTCGAGAGTTAGAACTTTTTCCAAGGATTAAAACTTGGCACATCTCCTTTCTCTCGAAAAGTTGGCACCGCGGCGGTTTTTGTGCTCGGTTGCCGGACAGTTCTTTTGAAACTGTCACTCTTGATGTACGCAAATTACATCATAGTCAATCGCATATTGCAATGTCTAGTTGTAGAATATGGTCATGTCCACAATGAAAGAGACGCTAGTCACTGGAGCCACCGGTTTTGTGGGGGGGTATCTGGTACAGGAGCTCCTCAAAGACGGAAATTATTCGGTACATGGTACCTATCGCAGTGAAGAGTCAAAAGCCTCTTCTCCGGTTGGAAATATGATTAATTTACACAAGGCGGATTTACTGCAGCCAGCCGACGTGGAGAAGGTATTGGAGGCCACCAGACCGGAGTTTATCTTTCACCTTGCGGCCCAGGCTGCTATTGCCGAAAGTTTTCGCGATCCTGCCGGCACCCTCCACAACAATATTGATGGATTATTAGTACTTTTTGAGTCTTTGTTAAAACTGCAGATGCTCAATACCAAAGTTCTTGTTGTCCTATCCGCCGACGTCTACGGGTACGTTCGCCCCGAGGAGCTTCCAATCAAAGAGGACACTCTTTTTCGTCCGGGCAATCCTTATGCGGTCTCCAAGGCTGCCTGTGATTTATTGGCCTTCCAGTACTGGCGCGCCAAAAAATTACCGATTATCCGTGTCCGCCCGTTTACTCACATAGGGCCGGGACAAAAGACCGGCTTTGTTACCTCTGATTTTGCAAAGCAGGTTGCAGAAATTGAAAAAGGTAAACAGGAACCTACCATTTCTGTTGGCAATCTTGACGCCCGGCGTGATTTTACTGACGTTAGGGATATGGTCAGGGCTTATGTCTTGCTGATGGAGCGCGGGATTCCCGGAGAAGTTTACAATGTAGGTTCCGGGTTGTCTCATAGGATTGAAGAAGTTCTTAAATATTTCCTGGATCACTCTACTAAGCGGATTGAAGCCATTACAGACCCTGCAAAACTTCGTCCCAGCGACATTCCTGACTTCGTAGCTGACTCATCTAAGGTGCAGACCCTAACTAACTGGCGTCCTGAAATTCCTTTCGAACAATCTCTCCATGACATTCTCGAATATTGGAGAAGTATTACCTAGTTTCCGGTTTTACCTGTATTTTTCCAGATCGCTATCCACCATCAGTTTCACAAGTTGTTCAAATGATGTCTTTGGTTCCCACCCCAGTTCCTTTTTTGCTTTCGAATAATCTCCTTTGAGTGACTTAATTTCTGTGGGTCGGAAAAATCTCTGATCGCTGACGACATGTTCTTTGTAATCCAGGCCGGCATGGGCAAAGGCTATCCGGCACAAATCCTCAATTTTATACAGGGTGTTGGTTGCTATTACATAATCAGTCGGTTTTTTCTGCTGCAGCATCAGCCACATCGCCTCCACATATTCTTTTGAATATCCCCAATCTCTGGTCGTAGTCAGGTCTCCCATATGCAGTTTCCCATCAGGAGTTACCAGAGGCTCTCCAAACTCGTTTATTGGAGGATTCTTGACACCATTTTTAATACATGCAACTCCTGCGGTCACCTTACGCGAGACAAACCAGAGTCCTCGGCGCGGACTTTCGTGGTTAAACAAAATCCCGCTGCACGCAAATGACCCGTATGATTCGCGGTAGCATCGGGTCATCATGTGTGCGTAAGCTTTCGATATTCCGTATGGGTTATTAGCGTCAATCAATGTCGATTCATTTGCCGATTCAGCTTCAATATTTCCAAATATTTCTCTAGTTGTCGCCTGGTACAATTTCGCTTCGGGATGGAATTGTCGCACAGCTTCCAGAACTCGCAATGGGCCAAGTCCGCTGATTTCCGCAGTATAAAACGGCAGATTCCAGCTGTCGGCTGGTACCGATTGAGCGGCTATGTTGTATACCTCGTCCGGTTTATATTTTCGTATCAGTCTACTGATACTCTCCCCGTCCAAAAGATCGGCAATTTCCAGGTTCACTTTTCCGTAAAGATGCAAAATATTCTGGTGGACATAATTTGTGCTTCTTCTCAGTGTGCCGATAACCTCATAATTCTTTTCCAAGAGGAGATCTGCCAAGTATGAACCGTCTTGCGAGCTAATTCCTATTATCAGGGCTTTCTTATTCATGCAGAGTCCACAGATTGTAATACATCAGCGCTTGGCATTTCAAGCTCACGACACGGGCATCTGTCCCTATTACTTGGTATACTGTCATCTGTTTAGGCATGGACAATTCCTACGTTTGGTACTCAGCCCTGGAAAAACCTCTCTGGGCTCCTCCTGGCTGGCTGTTTGGTCCGGTATGGACGCTTCTGTATATCCTAATTGCAATCTCATTTGGAAAAGTGTTTCTCCTATTTTGGAAAAAGCGAATAACCTTCAATATTGCTTTACCCTTTATACTCAATTTGATTTTCAATTTTTCTTTTACCCCGTTGCAGTTCGGACTCAGGAACAATCTGCTCGCTGCCGTCGATATTATTCTGGTATTAATCACCCTGATTTGGTCTATGCGGGTCATCTATCGTTTTTCAGGATGGATTGCTTATATACAGATTCCCTATCTGCTTTGGGTTTCATTTGCAACTGTTCTTCAGCTGACAATTACTTATATGAATGGATAAAATGTTTTTCAAACTCTACCTGATCGCCCTCCCCGTATTTCTTGCTATTGATATGGTTTGGCTGACCGTTATCGCAAAGAATTTCTATGCCAAACAGATCGGTTTTTTGCTTGCCAAAAATCCAAATTTGCCCGCCGCCCTTGTCTTTTATCTTCTATTTATTGCCGGCTTGGTTTTCTTCGTCATCACACCATCGCTCGATAAAAGATTATGGACCCACGCTCTTCTTGCCGGAGCTTTCTTTGGGCTGGTCACTTATGCGACTTACGATCTCACCAATCTGGCTAGCATAAAAAACTGGCCGGTTCTTGTCACCGTCGTAGATTTAATTTGGGGTATGTTTCTCTCTGCGTCTGTTTCGGTAATCTCTTATTTCATAGCTCGTAAATTTGGTCTGTGAATAGATACTTGATTCTTGTTCTTTGTCTGTTCGTTTATATGATCTTCTGGTTTGCCGTGTCGATACTAAAAAAAAGAAATGATGTCGCAGATATTGCCTGGGGACTGGGATTTGTACTCATAGCCTGGGCTTCATTTTTTATTTCCGGATTCTCATTCAGATCAGTATTAGTCAACGCTCTGGTCACATTTTGGGGATTGCGTTTATCCGCACATATCTACAAACGCAACACAGCAAAGCCTGAGGATTCCAGATATCTGGAGTGGAGGAAGACGTGGAAAAACTTTTACATACGCAGTTTTTTCCAGGTTTTTATGCTTCAGGGGCTACTGCTTTATTTGGTATCCTTTCCGGTCATTTTTCTCAACCTGTCGGTTTCGAGAGGTTTGGGGTTATTTGATCTGGTTGGTTTAGCAATTTGGCTATTCGGTTTTTATTTCGAAAGTACGGCAGACAAGCAACTTCGTGAGTTTACTTACAATCCGCAAAACAAGGGTAAACTTATGGACAAAGGTCTATGGATGTACTCACGTCATCCGAACTATTTTGGTGAAGTTGTCCAGTGGTGGGGGATATTTGCTATTGCCCTTTCGGGTACCGGATCATTCATCACCATTATTGGTCCCCTTACCATCACAGGATTGATCCTCTTTGTTTCCGGTGTGCCGCTTCTTGAAAAAAAATATGCCGGCCGGCCGGATTTTGAGGTTTACAAAAAGAGGACCAGCGTGTTTTTTCCATTGCCGCCGCGTGAATAATTATGACCAAAAAGGTTCACGTCTACGACAAAATGCAGCACGGTTATGTTTATGAGTTAACCGAACCGGTTGGCAAAAATTTTGCCCCCTTATTTAAGCCGGAACTCTCTCCCAAACAAATGCTTTCGCTCGGAGTATTTGGCGGAAAATACATGACCGATTGCCGGAGCGAGTTTCCACCTGACTGGTTCACTACTGCCAAACTCTGTAGTGAACGGCACGATCCCAATCTGAATTTCTTTGGTGTCAACGCCAGCCAGCCCTTGTCAGTCTGGCGCAAAAAAGGCTGGATTAGCGATGATGATCCCCGCGGTTGGTTTCAGTGGTACTGCCGGTATTATTATGGGCGCCGGATTCCGGCAGAAGATGAGAAGCAGATCAAAAGATGGCTCAATATGCGCCGCCACTTGGCGCAGCTCCAAAAAAATTGTCGCAAAGGAGATCTCACCTGTCGCCGCAAACAGAGACAGGCATTATTGCATTGGGCATATGACACCACAAAAACCTGACAAGTCTTGTTTTGCCCACTTTTGCAGAAAACCGGGGGTGCGAGCCACAGGGTGAATACGAAGAAATTTCTGCTTCGGAGGGATAACGCTTCATACGAAGCAGTAGCGGGAAGATACCTCAGGTATCAACCAGAGAAGCTTCATGGTGGAAAAATCCGCATGGGGAGAGATATCTTCAACGCTGTAAAATTTCTTTTTTTAGCGTGATTTCAATACATTTGTTGTCTCATCAAAACATTGGGGAATCATTGAATTTGGAAAATCAGGATAAGCGGACAAGTCCCTGCAGGAAATTATTCCGTTTCCATCCCAGACCAGACTCCATTCACCATTTACTTTCGCCGCAAACCACATACCTCCGCCCATATCTTTTGCGCTAGCACCTCCCTTTGCATACTTTCCTTGGACCGTCGACACTGAAATGTCGAGTTTATTAGCACCCTCTCCGCGCTTCTCAACAATCTGCCGTTTAATCTGCACTTTCAGTTCTTCCTCGGTGTTGGCATCGATTAACCCGGGACATGCTTCCTCCCAAGCCCTCAGGCATTTTTGCTTTTCTTCACACCATATATATCCGGCTGACCCTATACAGCCATGCTCGTCTCGATCGCCGCCAACCATCTGCGTCTGCTCGTTGACTGCCTGGACTTCTTTATTTCCGACATTGGTTACTGGCCTATTCAAAGCGATATATGCAAAATACACAGCTCCACTAACTGCTACCACCAAAAGTAAAACTATTGGTTTCTTCATCAGATTCATTCTAGTCTCCAAAGACTAATACGGTCAATGCTTCACTTTGTAACTTTCACTCTCAAAATCCCCCTCAATCTTCTTATTCCATATCCAAACACTAGTATGCAAAACAAGCCTAACCAAAAAGCAAAAGTGTATGCAAATAAGAATAGTGCCACTGCAAGGCACAGCCAAAACGGCAAGGCCTCTATGCTATTTAGATCCTTTGGAATCCTATTCATCAATTTTTTAACCATCCACCTCTGCCAGTAAATGAACCTTACTATTTCTCCCAAAATCGGAGTATCAAACAAATATTGCGTTACATCCCAGGCAGTCTCCCAAAACCACTTTTCCCATTTGGTGCTTTTTCGTATATTCTTTACCATGTATCCTGTAGACAACTGCATCAATGCATTGTTCCGGAATATATTTTGCTATAGTTTCAGGATTTAGCAATAACGAAGTATTTGGCTGTAAATGCTTAATAATCACGACCTAATAATAACGTCTACTCCATGCGTAAGTCCCGCTCCTTCGCCCCAAACCACTTCTTGGAGGGTGGACAATTTCTTAATTAAGCCCTATAATATGGCTCATGAGGAGAGAGCAAGAAAATGGATTTATATATACCTCCAAATCAAAGGGAAAGGAGCAGGTTTACGCTCAGGGACAAGTAGACTATGGAGTACTAATCGATTCGATATCTAGTCTTGGACTAGCTGAAAATAGAACCTCAAGAATTAAAAAAGTTATTACTGCCACCGGGGATCAAATATGGAGTTTGATGCGGACGGGCGGGGTTATAACTCGTAATGGCGAGATTGTTGTCCAAGGCGAGGGAAATGAAGATTTTTTAAATTCCTTTTTCTCCCCGGAATCAGAAAAAGCTATTGCATTTGTCAGGGGAGGCAAATTTGAAACCGCAGCTCACCAGGCCGGTAAAAATGATCTCTACCTGAATCCAGGGCAACTGTTACTGGTTCTCAGAAAAAATGCTGCTGACCAACTGGAGAATTGTTCTCGCAGATCAGGCCCATGCATCTCCAAATTTAAACCCACAAAAGATGACAGATTACAAGACGAAGGGTTGTCTGATGTTCAATCATTGATTTTGGCCATAAAAAATCGTTTTGCTCGGGCATTCTCGCAAGCCGGAATACCTCTCACGGGTATAATTAGTCCGGAAACTTTATCAAAGCAACTAGTTGCGCACATAGTAGAAAAATCAAAACCCTCCTCTCTTCCCTAGAGTCATCCCATACCCCATCGACGGCCTTGCACTTTTTGTTATAGCCAACAACTAAATTTGCTAACGCAGACGAAACGTATTGAATATACGAATGATTTGCAGATGCAAATTAGAATAAGTTTGGTATATTATCATTTGGCATGAGGATGCTGACCGAAACCAAGTTAGATTACGATGATGTCCTGCTTCGTCCGAAACGCTCCACCCTTACTTCCAGAAAAGATGTCGATTTAAATAGGGAGTTTACTTTTCCCCACTCCAAAAAGACTTGGAAAGGCATCCCCATCATCGCCTCAAACATGGACACTTCCGGTACCATAGATGTTGCCCTTGTTTTGTCTGGGTACAAAATAATCACCGCCCTCCACAAATTCCACTCTCCGGAAGATCTGGTTCAGGTCAACAAACCAGATATTCTCCCTTACGTCACTATCACAACTGGAATTAGAGAAGAAGAGTTGGAAAATTTGCATATCTTAGTCAATCGCATAAACCCGGAATTTATCTGTATGGATGTAGCCAACGGTTACACACAGCGTTTTATTGATACTGTATCCCGGGTTAGACAGAAGTACCCTCAGACCACCCTTATTGCTGGAAATGTAGCCACCGGTGAAATGGTTGAGGCGCTTATCATTGCTGGCGCAGATATCGTAAAGGTCGGTATTGGTCCCGGGGCCGGATGCACCACCAGAAAAATGACCGGTGTCGGATACCCCCAATTGTCCGCAGTAATTGAGTGCGCGGACGCCGCCCACGGAATGGGAGCCAGAATTATCGCCGATGGGGGATGCACTACGCCCGGAGATATCTGCAAGGCGTTTGGTGGTGGCGCGGACTTTGTCATGCTGGGAAAGATGTTCGCTGGTCACAACGAAAGTGGGGGAGAATTAATCGAAAAAGACGGGGTGAAGTATAAGGCTTTTTACGGTATGAGCAGTAAAAAAGCCATGGACAAATATTACGGAGGCAAAGCCAGCTATCGTGCTTCAGAAGGGCGGGAGATAATTATTCCCCACAAAGGTCCCATCAAAGATACAGTTGAAGAAATCTTGGGAGGTTTGCGTTCTTGTTGTACATATATTGGCGCCCGCAGTTTGCGCGATGTTTCCAAGTGCGCCACCTTTGTTTTGGTGAATCACCAGTCAAAATTTGAGTAGTGTTGCACTGCACAGACTTATTCAGTATACCGGTTTCGAAACGTTCACTGCACTACGTTTTACTAGTATTGGACTTAAGACCCATTAGTACCATTAGAAGATATATCAACGGAAACCCAATTAAAAATCCAGATAACCCGGAAATCGATTGCAGGTAGGCATTAATTGCACCGTTAAAAATATTTAGAAGTATCAGCGTCACGACAATCGTAATTGCGATTGTAAACTTAATGATACCCACTTTTCTTGGAGGTATTACAGAAATAATCATCAGGAAAACAAAACTACTCCAACTTCCTGAGAGTATTTTATCTGGAAGGTAATTCTTAACTTCATTATCTAAATTAAATAAAGTAATTAGGTAAGCCAAAAATAAGAAGGATATAAGAAAGATGCCCGCTTCAGTAAATCCGGAATCACCAATTTTAATACCGATTAGTTGTCTATAGCCAAAACTTATGAAATATACTAATAAACTAAACAAAATATATTCTATTTTGCCTGCCCGCAACGAGTAATAAATAAAATACAAACTACCGGAAAACAGAAAGAATATTACTGCTGTATCAAATGCACTGTTTACTTTCTCGACAAAGTTGTTGTTCATTTTGGCTGCCAAGTTCTGCCTTAATTATAAGTGCTTTAGAGAAGGTTGTTAAGGCTTTTGAGGACACTATTCAAATTGAGTTAATAAAAGGAAGGTGGGAAGAGATTAAAGCTATTAAAACTCAATCAATCTGTATTTAGTTTTTCCATATATCATAACTTTTACCTATTAAAAGTCTCAATCTACCGATTATGTCAAGTAAGATATTTGGCAATTTTGTCAGGGCTGTGATATCAATACCCTTAAACCTTACCGAATAAATATTATCTTTTAATGGTTCTATTTTGTTCTCCTTAAATATTTCGATTTCCTTGGTTCTTTTTGGATTTGATTTGTTTAATAAGATTGTTTTATACACCACTGAAGCAGGGATTCCAATAAAAGTGAATTTGTTCAGTGAATATTTCTCAGCATTTATTGTTGTTTTTGGTATATATGCATTGATATTTTTAGTTTGCAAGTTAGCAGAACCATCGCTACAAAATTTAATGCCAAAAAAACTTATCTCAAGCAATGCTGGGTGTTGATATATATGAAGGTTGAGTTGCTCAGAAACTCTTAAATGATTTTTTATTTTCTTTTGGAAACCGTATGCAACCAACTCATCTGCAATTAAATTTATTTTATTATTATCAACAAGAATATCTAAATCGTTTATTTTTCTGTAAACACTTCCTTCCAAGGAGCATGTAATTATGGAACCAAGAAATCTATATTCGACTTCATATTTATTAAAAACACCTACAATAAACCGGAGTGTTGAAATTACCTGTTTTTCATTATTTAGCATTAAGGTTTAGGTTCTAATAGCGGAAGTGTGCTGCCAAGTTCTGCCATAATTATAAGTGCTTTGGAACAGATTGTTAAAGCCTTTGAAGACACCATCCAAATCCAATTAATTCGGGAAAGATGGGAGGAAATT
Organism: uncultured Gammaproteobacteria bacterium; assembly: GCA_964502885.1. Taxonomy (GTDB): domain Bacteria; phylum Patescibacteriota; class Microgenomatia; order CAZETR01; family Amesbacteraceae; genus XYB1-FULL-44-23. The sequence goes on along the minus strand of CAZCXU010000002.1, from coordinate 19,827 downwards.
AAGCAATATCAGAATGTATCTCTCACTGTTTAAGTTACTTTACGTATTGCTGAATGATCTCTTTTATTTTATCTTCTTCTAAATCTATATCTTTAAGATTTAACTCTTCATTCCACTTGTCCCAAAATTCAGCATTTGTGAGAGTTACTTTATCTGATAGATCTAATTCCACTAGTAATTGATTCAAATCTTGTTTTGAAGTATCTACCTCAACTTCAAAATTATATTTATCCGTCTTTCCCAATTGATGAGTGAGTTTTATCTCAAAATCCGGTAGTTTAAAAATGTAATTGTCATGCTGGTATATAAAGCAGGAATCATCTCCGGGAATTAATACCCTAAAAATTTTATACGTGTTAAATATATCTTCTACAGTGGAGGTTAACGAAATTCTCCTTTCAGTCCTCACCCTAACCTTTTGATCTCCAATTCCTCCCACTTTCTGCATAACTTCAGACTTACCATCAGTGATTCTTATCCGAGTGTCAATCTCGTTTCGGTTATGATCCCAAAAAGAGAATGATAACCTCTTGGAATGAACTGGTGCGCCGTATTTTTTGGTAAATTCCGCTAAAAAGCTCTCAAATTGTTCTTTTGTTAATAAACCCCAAGATTCCTCTTCCACCATATGTATTATCTCCTCCATTGATCATTGGCTGAGCAGCTATCTCCAGAGTTATTTTGGCTAGACATCTTTGTTATTTCAGATGGAGATCCAATTGCAATTACTGCATCTCCCAGTTTTTCTCTTTCACTGATGATCTTGTTTACGTTGGTAAATATTCCCGCACTTATACGGAATGTTTCACCCTGTTTGTTTTGAAATAATTTTTCAGTATTGGCCATACTAAGCAGACGCGTTAACGACAACTAACTCTTGTTTATCTGGATCAATTATACATAACATGCAGTGTGAAATATTTTGCTTATCTATTGTCTTGTTTGTCATATGAAAAACCATTTGGTATATGACGTCAGTATGGGCAACCACAAGTATATGCTTTTGATGATGTCGATTATTACTTTGTTGGATGAATTTGGAAATCCTATTCGATAATTGCTGACGTGACTCGCCGTCCGGAAGACTGAAATTCGGATTACTGGCTGAATTGGCTTTCCAGGCTTGATATTCTGGTAACGACGAATATTCATGAACGTGCAATCCTTCTTGGCTTTTACTGCGACGGTAGTCTAAAAGATGCCTGGAATAACGAACTGGTCTATTTATGTTCTGTGAGACTATTCGGGCGGTTTGTCTTGTTCTAAGTAATGGACTGGAATAAATGCAGTCGATTGGATAATTTTTAATTACGCTAGCGATTTTACTTACTTGGGAAAAACCTAACTCCGTTAACGGGTTTCTGAATGACCAGCCTTGGTGCCTCATCTCCAAGTTATATTTTGATTCACCATGCCTGACCAGATAATAAGTATTGTTCATATTTGTTGAAAACTTTACTTTATTAGGGCAGGGAGAAACTCATCGATAGCTTTTTTGTGATTTTGATATTGATTGGGAAAAACTAAACAAGAAACAAGTTCATTTGCTAAAACCCACTTGTGTGTTCTGAACTCTTCCGGTGTAAAAACCAATTTTGATTTATCTCCAACAAACCTTAATACCACTTGGTCGTAAGATTGGCCACGGTATTTACCTCCGTTAACTTTCAGTGCCAGTTCTGGAGGATAGTCATATTCAATTCTATGTGTACTAACACCAATAATTTCAAAATCCGAATTATCTGTACCAATTTCTTCATTTAACTCCCTAAATAAATTCTGTTCTAGCGTCTCACCTTCCTCACGTCCCCCACCCAGGAAATTCCACTCGTTCTCATTATAACCGTTTTTTTGGATAAGGAGAAAATTATTTTCCTTATCGAGAATAATAGCATTAACTCCTCTCCGAAATGGCTTAGTAGATTGATTATTGTCCATATTATTTAAATATAAATTTCTTTTAACTTAGATTCCTGCTTCAGGAATGTTATCATCTCTTGGTATATAGTTCCAGATGGATCTGTTTTCTTCATCTTTTCTTCCGCTTTAGAAAATATCTCATCTTGAAACTTATAATTTGATTTATGGCAAACAGCACCATAACTCCAGTGTCTAGCCGCAATTTTCATCCTTTCTGAATGGAACTGTTTATAATCAGAAAACTTATCAACGAACATATACTTTTTCCCGATTGGTATAATTTCTTTTGCTGTGACGAGCATGTGGATTGTTGATTTGCATAAGGACTCCCATATACTCCAAAATTCCGGTGAACTGAAATAGTTTAAGAAATAGGAATCAAAACTGGGGTCTGTACTTAAATAAGCGATAAATACCAATGCGGTAACTTGCGAAGCAGTAAATGACGTCGAATTTGTAAGTGTGCCTAAATAACCTGCCAAAGGCGCTATAAATTTGCCCGAATGATAAATTGCCTCACGTTTTGATTCATCATTTCCGTAAAAGAATATATGTGGATTTATTATCTTTCCTGAAAAATACGCTCCGTAAAGTCGTTTTTCACCATCATCTTTTATGGTATTTTTATTTATTGTTGTGAAATGAATAGGTATATCGTTGAAAGTGAAGGACTGTCTTTTATCCTCAATAAAATTATCATCGATCCCTATAATATCTAGGTCGCTGCCTTCTTTGTTCATGTTAATAACGTAGCTTCCAAAAACCAACCACAATACTTTCTTTGGGTCGCTTATACCAAGAATATTTGAGAGATAATCAATTGTTTGTTTTACAAAAGCTGAATTAGAATCCGAAATTATTTTTTCCATTTTTTAATACCCCATGTCCTTAAGAAATGTACTTACACCTTGGGAAGTGTATTCATTCTCGATAGACGCTTCTCGGAGAAAAGACAAATAAACGAGATAAAACCGCCATCACAATCCTTAAAATTTACGGTTCCCGGGATACTATGAAAATGTATGTTTGTCCCAATCCGGTCAACGACTGGTTAACCTGGCCGGAAATCATAGATTTGGTTAAGAAAATCATCGGATCATTTGGCTCCGGGGCGGTATATCAAATGTTGGTCGAGGGTGGCTCTACCCAAAACGGACTGACACAGATGTTGCAGCAGGAAGGGTTGAATGCCCAAGCGGTTTCTCCACAAGGCAATGATAAAAGTACTCGGTTGTCTATGCTTAAACAATTATTAAGAGACAAAATTGCCTTCCCTGTTTCCGGTACTGAAGATTTGGAAAAACAATTAATTTATTTCGGTACAGAGCGGTTTGATGATCTGGCAGATTCTTTGTCCCTTATCCCTTTGGCTATGGATGACATCGGGAAACATCTTACTTCGGAGGTTGGTGTCATAAAATTTGTCCGGCCAGACCCGCTTGGAGGTGTATATAGTAGTGGCGGTGAAGATTGGGCAGACAAACAGGATAGGAAAATGTTCCCGTTCCTATATAAGAGCAGAAATACCAGGAGGATTATTTGAAGAACTCGTCAGCAGAAACTTTCAAAGCCTTCGCCAGTTTGTGAATATTGTCGACGGAGACATTTTGCTCAGCTCTTTCAATAGAACCAATATAAGTTCGGTGTAGGTTTGCTCGAAAACCCAACTCTTCCTGGGATAACCCGGCTTTCTTTCTTAACGCCCTCAGTCTTTTTCCAAACTGGGCTCTGGTAGGTGTTCCGGCCATAATTAAACAAAATCGTAGCTAAATGATGACAATAGCTCTACAGACAATAACTAGCATTTCATGGCTAGAAGCGGTATTATGTGACAAATGGGAAAGGAGGTGAGAACTAGATGAAGAAACTTCTTAAATGGGTCGGTATCGGTATTTTGGCAATTATTATCATCAGCGTAATTACCAGTGGTGGAAAATCTGGTGAAAATAAAACGTCCAATGGAGCCCAGCCCACCCAAACGGCACAGGAACCTATGAAAGTAAAAGCTCAGGAATTAGCAGACGACTTCGATGCTAACCAAGTGTCAGCCGAAAGCAAATGGAAGGGCAAACTCGTCCAGTTCAGTGCGGAAATCACCAATATCACCGACTCTGGCTTGTCATTCAGTAAAGTAGCCTCCAAGGACTTTTCTATGGCACAAATCAGCTGCCGGATTGCCGACAAAAACCAACTTATGTCCCTGAAAAACGGTCAAACTGTGACTGTAAAGGGAATTGTTGGGAAACAGACCATCGGAGTAATTGATGTATCAGACTGCTCAGTGGTCGAATAAATCAAAACCGGACGGTTTCTAAAGCCCCTCCTTGCCCGAGGGGTTTTAGATAGGTTTATGAAGCTGTCCGTTATATAATCCTAGTTAAGCCATATTATGAAGCTCTCTGATAATGAAAAGCGGGATGTAATTAAGTATCTTGAGGCTAACAAGCCGCTTCCTGAAAAATACCGCTTTCTTCTGTTTGATGATGATCGCGAGGTGGAATTACTGTGGAACGGAAAAACTAACGAAGTCACAAATGTAGTTCTCCCTTTTCAGACAATCGAGCAGATAGATGAACCCAGAAGTGATGCCAAGTTTGGAATGCAAGAGTCACTTTTCGACACCTCAGGTAGACAAATCACAGGTTGGACTAACAAACTTATATGGGGGGATAACAAACTGATTCTCTCTTCGTTGAAAAATGGTCCGCTTCGAAAAGAAATAGAAGCACAGGGTGGTTTGAAATTAATTTATATAGACCCTCCGTTCGATGTGGGTGCGGATTTCTCTATGGATTTAGAAATTGGTGATGAAAGTTTTACCAAAAAACCATCTGTTATAGAAGAAATTGCCTACCGTGACACCTGGGGTATGGGTGTAGATAGTTTTATAGCCATGATATATGAGCGATTGTTGCTAATGTATGACTTATTAGCAGAAGATGGAAGTATTTACGTTCATTGTGATTGGAGGGTTAGTGCTTTCATTAGAATGGCTCTCGATGAAATATTTGGGAAAGAAAATATTTTAAATGAGATCATTTGGTCATATAAAAGATATACTGCTCGGGCATCGAGTTATCAGAAAATGCACGATACTATTTATTATTTTGGAAAAACAATTGATAAACATATTTTTAATCAGGTATTTGATGAATATCAAGAGACTACTTTGAAATATCATAAATGGGAGTTGGATGAAAATGGCAAAGAATTTTATTGGAAGAGAGGAAGTAATATTGAGTCTTATAAAATATATAAAAACGAGAGTGGAGTTAGTGCCAATGATGTATGGAATATGCCACAAATAGGACCTATTGGTGTTGAACGAAAAGAGGTTGGATATCCTACTCAAAAACCTGAGCTATTAATAAATAGAATTATTCGAGCTTCTTCACATGAAGGTGACCTTGTTGCTGATTTCTTTTGTGGTTCTGGAACTACGCTAGCAGTTGCCGAAAAACTTGGTAGAAAGTGGATCGGTTCAGATTTAGGAAAATTTGCCATTCACACCTCGAGAAAAAGACTTATCGGCGTACAAAGAGAACTGAAAAAAGCTGGAACAGATTTCCGAGCTTTTGAAATATTAAACGTAGGCAAGTATGAAAGGGAAAACTTCTTGGCGACAAATGACGATTTACGAGCTGAGGAAAAAAACAAACAAGCACAACTTAAAGAAAAAGAATTCGTAAAACTAATCATCAGTGCATACAAGGCTGAACTAATTGAAGGATTCATTTCATTGTCAGGTAAGAAAAGAGATCGTCTGGTGGCGGTAGGTCCAATCAGTACACCCGTATCTGCGAAGTTAATTCAGGATGTAGTGGATGAATGCAAAACGAATAACTTCACAAAAGTAGATGTGCTCGGTTTTGACTACGAAATGGGCATGGACTTTCAGGACTACAAAAATCAGGGAATAGATATTGCGTTTAGAATTATTCCCAGGGAGGTATTTGATAAAAAAGCCGTTGAAAAAGACCAAGTTAAGTTTTATGACGTCGCATATCTGGATGTTAAATCCATGGTAAAAGGTAGAGGTAATACCAAGGAGATTTCTGTTGAATTATCCGGCTTCTCTGTATATTACAACCAAGATGCTTCGCAAGAATCGCTTGAAGCATTAAAACCGGGAGGATCAAAAGTCATTGTCGAAAATGGTCAGGTGGTTAAGATAAGTAAAGACAAAACCACAGAAGAAGTTACCAGAGAGGTGTTGACTAAGAAATGGACTGATTGGATCGACTATTGGGCGGTCGATTATAATTTTGCTGACAGGAAAGAAATCATTGCCGAATATGACAAAGACGGACATTTGGTAGAGACATGGACTGGTGATTATGTCTTTGATAACGAATGGCAAAGCTTCAGGACTAAAAAGAACCGAAACCTAGAGCTGACATCCGCTCCGAAAGAGGTTGGGAAAGGGAAATATAAGATCGCTGTTAAAGTTGTAGATATCTTTGGGAACGATACGACCAAAGTTGTTGAGATTAGTGTATAAATGCCATTAACAAAATATGAAAAAAATAACTATACAACTGAACCAAAAATACAAATCTTTTAATAACGGTTTCACTGCCACTTTTGAAGGAGACTTAATCATTTTATCTGGGGTAAATGGCAGTGGAAAATCACAGTTAATAGATATTATTTCACAACGAGAAAGCCATGGAAGTAAAAAATCTATAAATGTTAACGTCTTATTGAACCAAGCAAAGATTACTAGAAATGATATCTTACGTAGATCGTTTAAGGAAAACGTTAATGTTCCCGAGTTAACACCAGCCGGTACGGAAACGGTAAAAAGTCATAAGGATCAAGCTTGGAACGCTTACCACAATTATAGGTTAAACTATGAAAACGAAAACTTATGGGACTACAAAGAGTCATGTGAATACGCAAAGAAAATATTGCTTTCTAAATTTGATGGACAGAAATTTTCCTCTGGGCAAATACTTCAAACAGAGTTCACAGAGACTTTACCAAACGATTTCGTTTGGAAGTCTGATGATATTTTTACCAATTTTATTGGTGAACTATTCTTTAATTACTCAACTGAATTGTACGACGCCCAAGCTGAAGCAGGAAGAAATGGTAAACCATTTGATATTTCTGTGTTCGCTACCCCTCCATGGAAACAATTAAATGAACTTTTTTCTGATCTTAATTTTGAGTACAGGTTTAAAGATGAATATCACATCGTTAAGGGTTTCCAGCTTAACGAGCAACCTAGCTTATACCAAATAAAAGGAGACGGTGTTATTGATGAGAATGAACGGAGAAGGCTAGCTGATTTGTCTGATGGTGAAAAGGCGATCATTTCGCTTTCTTTTGCCTCTTTATCTGGAGTTAAACAAGAAAATCGAAAAGTTCTTTTACTTGATGAGTTCGATGCAAACTTTAACCCCTCTCTTACTGAAATATTCTATAAAATCATAGATAAGTACTTTGTATCCAATGATATTTTAGTAGTTATAGCGACACACTCCCCTACTACTATTTCTCTCGCACCTGAGAGTGCATTATTTTATGAAGTCTTTAAACCCAACACTGATTCATCAAGAATACAAAATGTACAGAAAAACGATTACGCAGAACTTCAGATAGCTAACAAATCTTTCTACGATAAAATCGCCAATCAATCAGCTCGTTTAATAGAACTTAAAAAAGAAAATGAAAAATTTAATCAGGTGCAACAAGCGGGAAAACCAGCGCTAGTTGTTGAAGATAAATACGATCAAATTTACAAAATCGCATGGTTGAAACTTAACGATTTGTCATATAGTAATTCGGAGGAAGATATTAATTTAAAATTTTGCAGTAATGCACCTTTTCAAATATACGGATTTGAATCTGCAGGATCAGTCGCAGGTTTGTCTAGATCTACTAACATGGAATTTTATCGCGATAAAAAAATTGTATGCTTATTTGATTTTGATGGTGAAGGGTGTGAACAGTTCTACCTCTTAAAAAGAGGAAAAGGATGGGATGATAACATTTTGGGAGATTTTTCAGTGGGATTTTACAAGAAAAGGAGCGATCATCCATTTTTCTACTCTCTTCTCTTACCCATACCCGACAGTCTAAGAAATAGAGTATCAGATATTCGGGAGGGAAAATTTACTAGTTTCGTTGCAATTGAGAATTTACTACCAGAAAAATTTTTGGTTGATCAGGGACTTTGTGTTACAGAAAAAGTTCTTGATCGTGAATATTTGCGAGTAAAAGAAGATAAGAAACCTGAATTATGGAAAGAGCTTTACAACTTAGATAAAGAGGCATTTCGTAATTACACCCCCTTGTTTACTAAATTATCCGAACTTTTTGGAACTGGTTAACTATTATGGCATTACATCCTGATTTTCCCAAAGACCCATATGCAATTCTTGATCCGGTGATTCGCTGGTTTCCTGCTGATGAGGACTTAAGGGAGAAGGGGTATGATAAATTGCTTCCTCCTTTGGTAGCTGATTTACGAAAGAGAGTTAAAGAATGGAGAGATAATCGCTATGCCGGTGCTAGTACTACCTCCAAGTCGCTTTTAAACTGGTGGTTTAATGAAGAACATAACATTTACGATAAAAACGGGAATTCGATTTCTTTCAGATATTATTTTGCCCAAAGAGAAGCCATCGAAACAGTCATTTGGTTATATGAAGTAGCTAAGGTTAATGACAAATATGATTTGATCAGATACAACTCTACAGGAGTACTCAGCCCCGCCATGTTCTCGGAAGATTGGTTGAGGTTTGTAGTCAAAATGGCGACCGGTGCTGGTAAGACCAAAGTGATGAGTTTGATGATAGCCTGGGCATACTTCCACAAAAAATATGAGCCCGAATCCAAACTCTCAAAGAATTTTCTTTTAATCTCTCCCAACGTAATCGTTTTCGAGAGAATAAAGAACGACTTCCAAGGTTTGAAAATCTTTTTCGAAGATCCAGTATTGCCAGACAACGGTTATCAGGGGCAAAACTGGCAGGACGATTTTCAAGTAACATTACATCTTCAAGACGATCTTCGAACTGTCTCAGATACAGGAAATATCTTTCTTACCAACATTCATCGGGTATTTGAAAACTCTGTTAGTAAACCAAGCCCTGATGATGAAGATTCGTCAGCTTACTTTTTGGGACCAAAACCGGTTACAAAAACAAACGATTCCACTGTCGATCTCGGAGTAATCGTTCGGGATATTGATGAATTGATAGTCATCAACGATGAAGCTCACCATATTCATGATGAAAATATGGCCTGGTACAAATCAATCTTGGATATAAATAATCGTTTACAACAGAAAGGATCATCATTAGCACTCCAGCTAGACGTTACAGCTACCCCCAAGAAAAATGATGGTTCGATTTTCGTTCAGACAATCACTGATTACCCATTGGTTGAGGCAATTCACCAGCGAATTGTAAAAAATCCTGTCGTTCCCGATGCTGCCAGTAGAGGCAAACTAAAAGAAAACCAGAGTGCTTTGTTTAGTGAGAAATACAGGGATTATATTAATTTAGGAATAGAGGAATGGCATAAGACATATGAAACCTTAAAACCGATGGGCAAGAAGTCCATTCTGTTTATAATGACGGACGACACTAAAAATTGCGACGAAGTAGCTGACTATATCCGCACCTGTTTTGCAGACCTTAGAGACTCTGTATTAGTAATTCATACCAACAGAAGTGGCGAAATCTCTGAAAGTGTAACCGGAAAAAATAAGGAAGAGTTGGACTTACTCAGAAAACAAGCCAATGAAATTGACAGTTGGGAAAGCCCATTTAAAGTAATTGTATCCGTAATGATGCTAAAAGAAGGTTGGGATGTTAAAAATGTCACCACCATCGTTGGACTTAGGCCGTATGCTGCTGATTCCAAGATTCTTCCGGAACAGACCTTGGGAAGAGGTTTGAGAAGAATGTTTTTTGGAAGAAATGATGTCGAAGAATATGTCAGTGTAGTAGGAACCCCCGCCTTCATGAATTTTGTAGAATCAATCAAAGGTGAGGGTGTGATGTTAGAGAAGAAAGCGATGGGCACTGGTTCAAAACCCATCGCTCCGGTAGTTATTGAAGTAGACAAAGAAAATCCAAATAAAGATATTGAGAAGCTGGATATTGAACTGCCGGTTATGACTCCCAGGATCCAGCGAGAATACAAGAATCTTTCCAGTTTAGATGTGTCACAACTGGGTAATCCTCGAGTAAAAGTTAAGATGTTTTCCGAAGAGGAAAAACGGGAAATAATTTTTAAGGATGTTGTCGATGAAAGAACCCACCATACAACAATATTATCGGGAGATATCGAACCGGATTATATAAGTGTTGTTGGTTTCTTTACCCAGGTAATTATGAGAGAGCTTAGGCTTTTTGGTTGTTATGACATCTTGTTTGGCAAAGTTAAAGACTTTATCCAGAATTATTTGTTTGATACCCCCGTAGACTTAACAGATTTAAACACCTTACGAAATTTGTCCGAGGTGGAATATATCAGACTTATTAAAGATTCCTTTAAGAAGGCGATAAATGATCTGACTATTCAGGATAGCGGTGATACTGAAATTAAAAACTATATCAAGATCAGTGATGCCAGACCGTTTGTGGTCAACGACAAATCCTACTTATTACCAAAGAAGTCAGTCTTTAACAGGATAGTAGGAGATAGTGATTTCGAACTTACCTTTTCAGAGTTCTTAGAAAATGACGGAGAAGTAATTTCTTTTGCCAAAAATTTCCAAAACAAGGAAGCCAGTGCTTTGAGAATCGAATACAAAAACTCCGACGGGATAATTGCCACCTATTATCCGGACTTCTTCGTGAAGGTTAATGACAAAGTAATCTATATTGTAGAGACAAAAGGTCGTGAAGAAGAAGATGATACTCTCAAGTTTGAACGTCTGGTGAAATGGTGCGAAGATGTAAACCGAAGGCAGGATAGGGTTTCGTATAAAGCCTTGTATGTGAAGCAAGAGAAGTGGGATGAATATAAACCAAAGAGTTTTGATGAGGCTGTAAGGGCATTTTCTTAGGCTAGACTTCAGCAGTGTTTGCGGTACCTTTGACCTGGTGAATGAAGATAAAGTAAACAAGGTCAAATATTGTCTCTATGCTCGGAAATCCAGTGAAGATGACGAAAGACAGGCCATGTCGATTGAGTCTCAAGTCAAAGAGATGTCGCAACTGGCAGAAAAAGAGGGGCTACTGATAAAAGAGATCCAAAGAGAAAGCCATTCGGCTAAACAGTCAGGACAACGGCCGATTTTCAGTGCACTTCTGAATGAGATCAGGGAGGGAAAGTTCAACGGAATACTGACTTGGGCTCCTGACAGGTTAAGCCGGAATGCGGGTGATCTGGGGATGTTAGTGGATATGATGGATATGGGAAAACTCCAACAAATCCGAACTTTCTCCCAAAGCTTCTCAAACAATCCCAACGAAAAATTCCTACTGATGATTTTGTGCAGCCAGGCAAAATTGGAGAATGACAATCGGGGAATGAATGTCAAACGAGGGATCAGGGCAAAGTGTGAAATGGGCTGGCGACCGGGAGCCCCTCCTCTTGGTTATTACAATCGATCTTTTGCTGGCGTAAAAGATATTGTCGTTGACCCAGACAGAAAAGATATCGTCATTGAAATGTTTGATCGGGTATCAAAAAACGGAGATAGCGGAAGGAAAATTAAACTCTGGTTTGACCAGATTAAATTCACTACCCGAGCCGGAAAACCAATTGCTTTAAGCATGATTTATATGATGCTAAGTAATCCTTTTTACTATGGAAAATTTGAATACCCAATTAAAAGTGGGACTTGGTACCAGGGCAAGCATCAACCGTTAATTACCAAAGAGCAGTTTGATCAGGTACAACACCAACTTATTACCTGTCCGAAATCAAAGTGGGGAGCCAAAGAAATTACCTTTAAGGGTTTCTTTAAATGTGGTAACTGCCGGGGGAATATCATCGGAGAAGACCGTTTAAGAAAGAGGAAAGTTGGACCAGCTAGGCAACATATCTATTATCATTGTGCCAGGCAACTGGGTGAATGCCGACAACCTTATATTAGTGAAGAGAAACTAACTGAAGAAATAGTAAAGTACATCGGATTTATGGAAAACGTGCATTCCGGTCACCTGAAAATATCGGATACTGTAATTAAAAGTTTTGAGGATTATAAACGGGTAAAAGAAGAGGTACTGTATCAACAGAATATTAATCCGAAACAAGTCGAATTCACTCTGAAGGAATATGCCAAGCACACATTCAGGTATGGAAAAACTGATGACAAACAAGAGCTGGTAAAAATGCTGGGTAAACAACTGTATATTCGTGATCGGACACTATCTACTTCTGCTGAACCATACAGCTGGACTAATCAGGGAAAGAAATTAAAAGGTGTGATCTAGAAAGTGTTTAATGAATAATCATCTAATTAATTTCTAGAATTTAATACTATAATCCGATAGTAATGGCAAACAAAGAATCAGTTTCCACCTTTATAAACATTAACGGATCCTTAGACCAGCGTATTCAGGGGTCCACTTCCTGTCGAAATGCCAATGAGCTCAGCCGTAAGATGGATACTAAACCTACAAAACAAAATATTGATATATTAGTGCCTAACATATGTAACCAGAAGTGTAATCACTGCTTCTTTGTGGAACAAGGTAAACAAGATCTAAGAATAGATACAGAATCATTCCAGGAGATCCGAACATTATTAGATTATTTTAAAGCTAGAGATGATCGTATAAATCTCTGGTTATACCCAAAGGAAATAACTACAGCTCTTCAATTGTTGCCCTTTTACCATGAATTAGATATGGATAAGATCTTAACAAACGCTTCTTATATTACAGAATCTACACCTCAGATATTAAAGGCTAATGGAATTAGAAGGGCGGCAGTAAGCATTCATGGAAGCATAGAGCATCATTTAGAGCTTACCGGAATTAGTGAAGAGGCATATTCCAAAACAATAAAAGGTATTCAAATATTACAAGAATCCGGTATTCCAGTATCAACATTTACTACCGTTTATGGAGATAATGTACACGATATCCCAGATTTAATTGACGAAGCTTACAATTTAGGTGTTCGAGACATGAAGTTTGTACGCTATACACCAGATGGACGGGCAAAACAACTTCCAAGTGATAAGTTATTAAGCATAGAACACGTTATAGAGTTCTTGGTATATATTAATAAGTCACGAATTAAACACCCTAACATGAACCTGCGGTTATTTGGATTATCATTTGGGCCAAATTTTTATTCAAACAAATATTTTAAATATTTGTCAGGAGAATCAGGTATGAGACCAAATACAAAATATTTTTGTCCGTGGATTGACCAGCAATATTTAGGGATTTCATTAGGCACACACGATATTTATCCATGTTTTCTGGCAATGTCTTTTCCTCAACTTAAATCAGGACACGTGGACATTAGTTTGGGAAATGTTGATGTCAAGATCTTAACGCCACAAGTTACCGAACAAAACCTTACAACAAATTTGCAGGGTCAATGCTCTAGAGATAATTGTGAGTATCAATCGCTATGTATGGGTGGGTGTAGAAACGCAGCTTTTTCAATCTCTGAATCAAAAGGAGAAACTAACCCCTTGTTTGCAGGACAGGAAATCTGTTTAACTCGTATAATTGATCAATTGGCCTAGAAAGCACAGCTGGTAGTATAATCCCATAGAATGACTGAGAATAGGCCTTCGAGCTCCAGGGAGATACCAAGTACAGCCCCTGATAAAGTGGTAAATGAGTTAACTGGTCGTGTTATTGCGGTCAGAAAACATAAGCAAACAGTGTTTTGTGATATTTTTAATGGACTTAGCAAAACGCAAGCTGTGTTTGAGAATGTCGAAGGTGATTTTTCTCTTAAATTGGGCGATTTTGTTGCTTGTAATGGGGAACCAAAGAACACAAAAACTGGTCAAAAAAGTGTTTTCATTGAATCATACCAACTATTGTGTCGACCTGAAGAGTATGTTGGTGAAGACCTTGAATTAAGAGAGGTATTACTTAATCGAGCGAAATCAATGGCTATCATTAGGAAGAATTTGCTTGAAACTGGAGCCATTGAGGTTGACAGTAAAACCATGTCTCCCTACTCTGGAACGGCTAATATAGTACCATTTTCAACACAAGATATTGAAGGGGACATTTCATATTTAAGATTCACTATGGAACTGGAGCTTAAGAAATATTTATGCCGGACTCAGTTGCCTGTTTTTGAAGTAGGAAAATTATACAGAAATTTAGGTACCTCGAACCGAAGAGAGACAGAATTTACTGCAGTAGAAGCTTATATTCCTTATATGAGCTTAGATGAAGGTTTGGTTTTAATGCGAAAAATACTTAAGGAGCTCGGTGATGAGTTCTCAATAGATCTTTCCAATTTATCACAAGATGAAGTATTAAGAATCCTCAACCCTAACGAGACTATCGATGTTAATACTCTCAATGAGGAGGATCGGGAAACATACAATAAAAAAATCAAAAGAACTAAAAGACCTCAGATCTTATTAAATCAGCCTTCAAATTGGGCGTCTCCTTTTACCAAACAAAATGCGGATGGAACAGCATGTGATGCAAAATTTGTTTATGCCGGAGCTGGATCCATTATGCATATAAATGAAGAAAGTGGAAATTACCAACAAGTATTACAAAAGCTATTAGTTCAGTTTGAGCAGTTAAAAATTGAAAGGCCATCTGCTCAATTGGACTTGGGTTTCTTAGATGAATTCAAACGAGGGTTGCCTCCTTGTCTGGGATTATTTATTAGTTTTGACCGGTTGATGATGACTTTGATGAAGAAGGAAACTATTAAGGAGGTTATTCCTGGTAAACTGGTAGTATGACTTCTGATATTTCATTATTAGTGATCAAGCCTGAATGTTTGAATATCTTAAAAAGAATTATACTTGAGTTAAAAAATAGAGGCTATGTAATTAAAAAAATTTACAAAAGAAACGATTTCTCAAATGATGTTAAAACCTTATATCAAAAGGATTTCTCTGAAGATATTCTTGAACAATTCTCAAACGCATACCGACAAGGTGACTTTGGTAACAACTACATAATACTAATTGTTGAGCATACCTTAGGTAATACCATTAATAGACTGATTAAAGATGTGGGGACATCTAGAGCGTGTTTGGGCGAGTATGATGGATCGATGAGGTCTATGTTTGGTTTAAATAAAAAATATGCTAGGGAAAATAGTACATTCGAAGTAGTTTTCAATGGTTTGCATAAAATTGACAGTTTTGAAGAACTCAACTATCAAGTTAATGCTTTAAAATTGGATGATTGGGAAAGTATAATGAAATTATGACTCCTTCCAAATTATCTACCGGAGATGAAATTAGAGTAGTTGCTCCCGCTCGCAGCCTGGCTTTGCCTTGGATCAATCAAGAACTGAAAGATATTGCTAATAAGAGATTTGCTGACTTGGGACTGAAGTTAACATTTGGTCAAAATGTAAATCAAATTGACAAAATGTCTTCTACTTCAATTGAGGCGAGAGTCTCTGATCTTCATCAGGCTTTCTTGGATAAGAATGTCAAAGGAATTATCACAGTTATCGGGGGTTATAACTCGATAGAGATTTTACCCTTCCTAAATTACGACATAATCAGAGACAATCCTAAGGTTGTGTGTGGTTACTCTGACATTACGGCTATTCTTAGTGCCATTTATGCAAAGACTGGTTTGTTAACTTATTATGGTCCTCATTACTTTGATTTTGGTGACTTAAAGGGATTCGATTATACATTAGAATATTTCAAGAAATGTCTTTTCAAAGAAAACGAATTTACAGTGCATAGCTCTGTGCAATGGAGCGACGAAAAATGGGGGAAAGATCAACAAAAACGCCACTTTAATGAAAATTCCGGATACATTTCAATTAAACCAGGAGAAGCAGAAGGATTAATTCTAGGCGGCAATATCTCTACACTTCAATTATTAAAAGGTACCAATTATTTTCCGAGCACAGAGGATAAATTTATTTGGTTTTTAGAAGACGATAGCGAGTACTCTCTTGATCATTTAAATCGGAATCTTGTATCTCTGGCTCTGTCTCCGGGCTTTCAGAATTGTGCTGGTGTAGTTCTGGGACGGTTTCAAGCAGCGAGTGAAATAGGAATGGAATCACTAATGTCGATATTTCAAAGAAACTCGCAAACTTTTGGGAACATTCCAGTAATCGCAAATGCTGATTTTGGTCATACTACTCCGCGAATAACTATACCAATTGGCGGTAGATCTGAAATCATATCTGGATCTTCATCGAAAATTAAGATACTGGAACACTGATTAGAAAGTTATTAAGCTTATCGATTTCTTTTGTCACATCTAAATTGTGCCTCTTCATCCATAACACAACATTCATTCCATGAATAATTGTATATAGTTTGATTGTTTTAATTTGTATTTGGGTAATACGTGTAATTTTTAAAAGCCTTTGAAAAGTGTCCGGACTATACCAATTAACTGAAGCGAAATCATAAAGCGGATCACCACTATAGGGATGGTCAATGTCAATTACGGCTGCCAAAATGTCATTTTGGGAAAAAATCATATTACCGGGGTTCAAATCTACAAAAAGAAACTTTCCGGACCCTGAGAACTCCAAGTTCTCAATATTATTAACAACCTGTGATATATATTTTTTGAAGCCGTTACCTTTCCGGAATACAGATAAAAAAGGTGAAATAAAACTAATTAAGAAATCTTTCCATTTATAGCAGTTACCTGTCATTTTCTCATTCAAATATCCAAATTTATCCAAATCAATATGGTGAGCTTTATTGAAAAGATCGATCATTGTATTTAAATGACAGTCGTGTAAATCTTTCCATTCAAGCTGTTTGCCTTCTACGAATGATTCTTTAATTCCGAATTTGTATGATAATGACCCTTCTGATTTCCAAACCTCGGTTTCGTGTGGAGTAGGTACACCATGTAGATTTAAAAGTCTTAGAGAATTCACTTCGAGCTCGAAATGGTCTTTAGAGTTGAAATCGGGGAAATTTTCTTTAGCAACCTTAATGATGTAGTCATCTTTTTTGTAAACATCATGAACTAGACCTGACTTATAAGGAATCATTGAATACTATTTTACCTCGTATTGTGTTAAAATCTGAAAACAGGGTATGAAAAAGATACTATTGTTCGTTTTGGGAGTCTTAGTTTTATTAGCTTCAGTTTATTTCGTCAAAGGGTTAATAAATAGAGAAACTCCAAGAGAAACAACCAGCAAAAAAGATAGTTTGAAAGTCCAAGCTGGTTGGTTGCTTAACGGAGAATTTGCAAATGTTTGTTCAGCTATCGTTCAAGGGTTTTATGATCAGGAAAACCTGGACGTACAATTAATCCCCGGAGGTCCCAGTGGTGCATCCTTTATTGTAGCCACAACTGCGGTAGCACAAGACTCTACTTTAGATATTGGTATTGATGGCGATCTGGTTCCTCTATTAAAAGGAGTAACAAAGCAAAATGATTCTGAAAAATACAAAGTTAAAGCTTTTGCTTCATTCTGGACAGATAATCCCTATGGGTTCATGGTAAGAGAGAGTTCAGGAATTACCAGTCTCAAAGACTTTGCCAAAAAGAAGCCGGATGGATCAAAAATTAAAATCGGAGTAACTGCTGATGCTGTAATTCAGGGAGCATTAGCTCAATACGCCGGAGTTAAAGAAAGCGATCTCAATTTTATGACAGTTGGTTTTGATGCGACGCCCTTATTAACCAACCAAGTTGATGCTCTTGCTGGCTATTGGACGACCCAGGCGTATGAATTAGAGAAAGCTAATATTCCCTACCGCTTTTTGCCAATTAGCGAACTTCCCGGCTTTGAACAACCTTCTATGATAGCAGTAGCATCTGACAAGACTCTAAGCGATAAAAAGGTACAAATAACTCGATGGCTAAAAGCGACTATTAAGGGGTCTGAATTTATTATGCAGAATCCGGAACAGGCAGCAAAAGACATACTTGATCCTAGATGTGGTGGATCTACTTTTAATGAGGAACAAGAATCGTGGTTAATTAAAAAGTCAATTCCTTTATTTGATAAAAATAATATAGGCAGTTTAAATATTGAACAAATAAACAATTTTGCGGCAAGTTACTATGCTCTCGGACAAATTCCTTCGACTCCTAGTTCATCTGAATATTTAGACACAACGATACTGAACTCTGTGAGTAAATAAACTTGTGTTAACAATTGTTAATGGTAATTTTCAGTACGACACACAATCTTCACATGTATTGGAAAATATTAACCTAGAGATAAAAAAAGGGGAATTTGTTTCAATAGTGGGGAAAAGCGGTTGTGGTAAATCAACCTTGCTGAGAATTATTGCCAAATTATTACATCTTAGTTCTGGGCAATACCTAATTAAAGGTGACCAAAAGAAACCACAAATAGGATGGATACCTCAATTCCCAGTGCTTATGCCGAACATGAATGTTGAACAGAACATTAAACTGCCCTTAAAATGTATTGGGAAAAAGATTAGTTCGGCAAATATCCAAGCAATTATAGAACAGTATAAATTGCAACCCTATTCCCGATTGTTTCCTCACCAAATATCAGGCGGAACTAAACAAAAAGTCTCTATCGCTAGAGCCATTGCCATTTCACCGGATATTCTATTAATGGATGAGCCCTTTTCTGCAATTGATGCGTATACCCGAGATGTCATGAATATTGAGTTGGCAACAAAACTAAGATCGGAGAAAGTGACGACAATTTTCGTTACACATTCACTAGAAGAAGCGGTTTTTCTTTCAGATCGGATACTCGTAATGTCTCCTCATTTACCTTCTACAATAGTTAAGGAAATGAATATTTTGTTTGATGGAAAACGTGACCTTAAATTAAGAGATTCCGTGGAATACGCAAAAAACGTAGCCAAATTAAGACATTATTTGTTCGAGCTTATCAATCATGAAGTTTAATAAATTAGTATTCTCTGTATCATTGCTATTATTCTTCCTTGTTACGTGGCAGTTAGGGATTACTCTTAAAAGCCAGTTAACCCCTGAGGGAACAACATCTATTGAGGCATTTATACCTACTCCTTTTACCATCTTCCATACACTTAGACAAAAAGCACCGGTAATATTTCAAGAATTTTCCTATACCATTATCAGATCTATAGGTGGACTATTTGTTGGAATCATTTGTGCTATTAGCGTGAACTTCGCATTCTGGTTTTTCCCATCTCTAAAAAAAGTAGTATTTCCACTTTCTTTAGCAATTAACTCTTTCCCAATCATTGGATTTTCACCACTGATCATTATGACATTCGGTCAAGGCTCATGGGGTGGAATAGTTTTCATTAGTGCCTTAATTTCTTACTTTCCGATCTTGATCTCATTGGAAAACGGATTGTCTGGTCTGGAAAAAGATTTCCATGAATTAGGAAAAACTTGGGGAGCCTCCAAGGTGAATTTATACAGGAATGTTCAGTTACCATTGTTGTTTCCGTACTTGCTAGGTTCCTTACGCCTTGCTGTTCCTGCTAGTATAGTAGGAGCTACGCTGGGAGAATGGCTGGGCTCAAATCATGGAATTGGTAGATTGGTAGTAATTTCTCTCTATCAGCTTAACCCTGGCTTGTTATATGCCTGTCTATTATCACTTCTGGCTTTTAGTTTATTACTAACTTATCTGGTAACCCACTTGTCGTATAAACTATTTCCCTGGCTCAGCAAATAATTAAAACACTTGATACATAAAACTCAGACTACTGAAAGATTGAAAATCTACACAAGAAGATGTTTTAGGGGTCAGGACTATGAGGGCGTGGTACCCATCATGCCCGTTTCGGCTGGGGGACAGGGATTCGAACCCCGATAGTCAGATCCAGAATCTGAAGTCCTA
>CAZCXU010000001.1:0-159035 GCA_964502885.1 uncultured Gammaproteobacteria bacterium | reverse complement strand
GTATTGTTCTGTAGATCAACGGTTAGCGGAGCGCTCCGTGAGCTACAGGGGATTAAATTTAAAGGATCAGTAATCCCCTCGTAGCAAAACGGTCTGGTCTTACCGTTAAGATACTGGGGACAATTGTCAACCAACCCACTCATTTTATAGCTTCAAAGTCCACTTTTCCAGCCAGGATTTCCCTACCCCCTCTCCAGCGCGTCCAAAAACCAGCTTACCAAAGCCAATACTATCGAAAATAGGAATGCCGTTCCCCAGGTTTCTACCCCAAATCCCGGCACGATATTTGCCGCCATCAGCACGATAAACGAATTAATCACAAACGTAAACAGACCTAGCGTCATGATGTTTATCGGGATTGTCAGTATCAGCAGTACCGGCCTCACTAGTATATTCAATACCCCCAACACCACAGCCGTCACGGCTGCCGCCATAAAGCCATCCACCCGCACTCCGGGAAGCAAGTAAGCCGTAATCGCTACAGCGAAAGTTCGCACCAAGAGTCTTACTATCCACTTCATACATACATTATACTGAAAACGTCTATGCTGATAACTCGCGGGTTCGTCGTCTCACTCTTTCTCCTCCTTGTTTTCTCTGCAGTCTCCATCACTTATTCATTTTTCGCCACTCGTCCAAAAGCTGTCCCAAAAACTCCCCACATCACCATCACCTCAAATAATATCGTGTACTCCGATGCCAACATCACCAATCAGATTATAGATACCCTGCCTACTCCGGATCCCCAAAAACCTTACTTCACCTGCCAATACAAAGATACAAGCATCAGCCCCACCCAAAAATACATTTTTATCGCCAGATCCTGTTATGACCAGGACGGCTCCTCCATCATCCGCACCACCGACGCACTAAATATCAGCAATGCCTACAATCTCATCTTTGAAAAATCCGATCTCCTCTGGTCACCCAAAGATGAATGGTTTGCCGTCCGCGCCGTCCACAAAGACCCCAAAGGTAATCTCACCACCGGAATTTTCATCAGCCATCCGGATTTCCCAGAACTCCTGTCAGATATTTTTTCACTCACTCCCGCCGAACAACTCGAAAGCTTTGTCTTATCCTCCCCGACCAATTCCAGCGTTGGTGCAGAAGATCAGATATCTTTTACCGTCAAATCCTGTGATCTCAAACAAAGACCTTGCATAAAAGTTGTCACCACCACATATAATTACCACATTACTTCAAAAAACTTGGTTAAAACTAAAACCGAAATCTCAAGATGAGCATTTTAGTCACAGGCGGCGCTGGATACATAGGATCAAACATGGTCCGCACTTTGGTCAGCTCTAAAAAACAGGTAGTCGTCATCGACTCACTCGAATTTGGCCATCCTGAATCACTTCCCCTGGAAGCCGAATTCATTAATGGCAACGTAGGAGACGAAAAGTTTCTGGAAGATGTATTTTCCCATCACACAATCGAAGCAGTCATACATTTTGCCGGCTACACTTCCGTACCGGAATCAGTAAAATTTCCCGAAAAATATTTCCAAAACAACTTAGTTAGCCCCACCACCCTACTCCGCACCATGGTCAATCATTCGGTCAAACATTTCATATTTTCCTCAACCGCTGCCACCTATGGCGAACCCATCTCCACACCCATCAAAGAAGACGATCCCAAACTTCCCACCAATCCCTATGGATTATCCAAACTCGCATTCGAACAGCTTCTCTCTTACTATGACCGCCAATTTGGCATCAAATCTATCTCCTTGCGTTACTTCAATGCCTGTGGCGCCAGTCCCGATGGAAATTACGGAGAAGATCATCAGCCGGAAGGGCACATCATCCCCATCGCCATCAAGATGGCCATGCAAAATAAACAATTCACCATTTTTGGCAACGACTTCCCCACTCCCGATGGCACTTGTATTCGTGACTACATTCACATTGACGACCTTTGTTCCGCCCACTCACTTGCCCTCGACGCGCTGAAAAATGGTCACCAGACAGATGTTTTCAACGTCGGTACCGGAAAAGGTACCTCCAATCTTCAAATCGCCAATACCGTAAAGGATGTTACCCACACAGAATTTCCCATCAACTTTGGGCCTCGCCGCGAAGGTGACCCTGCGGAGTTAGTAGCCGATTCCACCAAACTTCAAAAACGGCTTAATTGGACACCCACCAGTTCTGATATTGCTACCATCATCTCTCACGCCTACAGGTGGCACAGTACTCACCCCAACGGTTACTCCAGATAGTCTTGCAGCTTCTTCCTGCGTGACGGGTGTTTCAGTTTTCGCAAAGCTTTAGCTTCTATCTGACGAATTCTTTCCCGTGTCACTCCAAATTCTCGACCCACCTCTTCCAAAGTCATCGGATTCTTGCCATCCAAACCAAATCGCATCCGCAAAACTTTGGCCTCTCTATCTGTCAAAGATGACAACACCTCCTCAATGTTTTCTTTCAAAAGTTCACGCGACGCAGCTTCTATAGGAGACGGTTGCGATGTGTCCGCGATGAAATCACCAAGCATCGAGTCTTCTTCATCTCCGACTGGTGTTTCCAGTGAGGTTGTATCCTGAGCTATTTTAAGAATCTCTCTCACGCGATGTGCCGTCATTTCACCCATAGTGGTCGCAATTTCTTCCGCTGTTGGCTCACGACCCAAACTCTGCATCAGTTGTCTCTGAGTCCTGATCAACTTATTTATGGTCTCCACCATATGTACAGGAATACGAATTGTTCTCGCCTGATCAGCAATTGCCCGGGTAATAGCCTGGCGGATCCACCAAGTCGCATATGTTGAGAACTTATATCCCTTGCGCCAATCATATTTCTCCACAGCCCGAATCAACCCCTGATTTCCCTCTTGGATCAAATCCAACAGCGACAAACCTCTCATCACATATTTTTTTGCAATTGACACCACCAACCTCAAATTACTCTCAGTAAGCTTCTTTTTTGCTTTCCTATCACCTTTTTCAATCTTTTGTGCCAAAGAAATTTCTTCCACTGGCTTCAAAAGTGGGATCTTTCCTATTTCTCGCAAATACATTCTTACCGGATCAGTAGTCACCACTCCCTCAACCTTGGTCAATGCCTCAATCTCTTTCTCCAGATCAGCAACTGAACGCTCCTCATCTTCCTCTTCCCTCTCAGTAACCGTTTCAAAGACATCCACACTTGCCGTAATCAGCTTGGCAAACATCGCGTCCAGCTCTTCGATTCTATCCTCAGCATCTGGAAAAGCTTCCAAAATTTCATCCAAGGTCAGGTACCCCTGATGCTTTCCCTTTGCGATCAGATTCGCCACAGCCTGCGCACCTTTATCTTTTTCTTTATCTTGGTTTCCCATATAAAAACGGCCTGTGTCAACGAGGGTTGTCCGAATCTAAAATTGGGACAACCACAAGCGTCATGGTCGAAACATCCTAGAATATACACTGCTAATCGACTCGCGTCAACTCGTTTAATCGCACCACCAGCTTGGCCACCTCAGCCTCCTTACCTTCCCTGCCCCTGAGATTGGCTATCTTTTCCCTCAAGACCGCCTCTTCAAGTAGCCTGACTGCCGTTTCCCACTCTTTTTCCAAATCCCCCTCTTTGATACTCTCTCCGACCGCCAGCACTATCTCCTCCGCCTTTTGTCGTATTTCCGCAGGAAACCTATCTATCAAATCCCGCACTTTCATACCCGGCTGGTAATGCTTTCCCACTTCATCGACTATTCGCTTCCAGATTCCACTTTCAAACAAATTTACCACTTCCGGCGCCAGCAGCTTTTCAGTCAAATCAGACCGCAGCGCCAGCCCCACCACATATTCTTCTTTGACTTCTCTTCGTGTCTTCGGTCCGGTTTTTGCTCCGCCTTGCCCATCCAACACCTCTTCACTTTTGCCAAATGACAACTTCCCCATCTGTTTTCGCACATCATCCTCCGCAGCATCCAAAACTTTTGCCAGCTTCTTAATATAATGCCCTTTCGTAATCTCATCATCTATACGAAAAAGCAACGGCAAAATTTCTTTACTTACCCGCATTTTACCCACTACATCCAATCCATATCTCTCAATCGCCGATTCGATATAAAAGTCATAGATTGGTACCGCTGCCGCAACAGCCGCACCCCAACCAAGCGCGTCAGCCATCGCCCATTCTCCTGGATCTTTATATTTATTTGGGTTCACCGCCAAAGACCCTGATTCGACAACTTTGATAATCATTCCCGCCTTTTGCGCAATCTCAATTCCCCGCCGCGCCGCAGCATCACCAGCCAAATCTGCATCCAATGCCAGCACCAAAGTGTCTGTATATCTCTTCAATATCTCCACTTGCCTTGCTGTCAAAGCCGATCCCTTAATGGCCACTACATTTTTAATTCCCGCCTGTACGCTTGCTATCGAATCCACCTCCCCCTCCACTATCACCACCCATCCCGCATTTTTAATTTCCACTTTATTTTGATCCAACCCGTAAAGCAAATCTCCCTTGTGGTAGATCTCTGTTTCCGGTGTATTAACATACTTCCCACCTGCTTTCTCATCAGCTCCCGGCATCACTCTGCCGGCAAACCCAACCACCTGTCCGCGATGATTGGTTAGTGGAAACATTACCCGATTCCTAAACCGGTCATACCCCCCTTTTTGACTTGGCACTACCAATCCGGCTTTCTCTAAATCTTCAACTTTGTAGCCTTTTTTTGAAACCAGATACTTAATCAGAAAGTCCCAGCCATCCGGCGCATATCCCAATCGATAACTGGTTATCGATTGTTCGCTGATACCCCGTTTTGTTAAATACTCCAGAGCGAGTTTACCCACCTCATGCTTGGTCAACAAATAGTGATAATAATCAGCTGTTATCTGGTTTATTCCATACCACCTCTCCCGCTGCTCTTCTCCTTTAGTGGGCGTATAGCTTTGCAAAGTCACCCCCACCCTCTTGGCAAGCATTTTCAATGCCTCGCCAAATTCCACTCCCTCCATCTTTTGTATAAATTGGTATGCATCTCCCCCTTCGCCGCATCCGAAACACTTATATATTTGCAATTCCGGATTCACCATAAATGATGGTGTTTTTTCCCCATGAAATGGGCACAATCCCTTATAGTTTCTCCCCGCTTTATTAAGTTTCACGTATTCCCCCACCAACTGCACCATGTCTACTTTACTTTTTACGTCTTCAACCTGATCCATATTCCCCCCGATAATATCACACTAAATTGTGGCTACCGCGCCTGACAGTAGTATGTTGTTCCCCACCCCACAAACGACTTCCACCTTCCTCCCCACTTTGCACATTCTTCACTCGAAGTCACCCCCTCATACACTTTCACCGTATACTTACTTTCCGGCCCCGGGCAATTGTCTCCACAAGCAAAAAAATCGACCACTTTGGGTTTTGCTGATTCCGTGGCCTCCGCTGTTTTCCCCCTCTCAATCAAGGAGTCATACCACATGTTGATTTTATCCACCCGCATCTGCCACGCCACCAATCCCAAAAACAAAGCCACCCCCATCATTATGCATATCAATAGCCACTTTCTTTCCATTTCATCCACATGATACCTACCTTTGGCCATAATTCTAAGGAATCTGTAATAGTGTACTGGCATCAGATCCACCCACATAGTTGGGCAGTTTCCCGTCCCACTTCTCTATCCAAATCTTGCGAAGCAGTGCCTCAGAAATTGTGCTTCTCTGCAATTCCTGTTCTCTAGCTTGTCCCTCTGCAGCGGTAATCCTCTGTTCCTTTTTAAATTCTTCCTGCGCAGCTTTATTCTTCTCCACTTCAATTTTCACCAGTTCTACTTGTTTTGCTTTAATCGCCTCTACATAAGACCTGTCAAAAGTTATTTCCCGGACCCCCACCGTATCCAATATCAAACCATTTGACTCAAATACCGGCCGCAGTTTTTCAAATATCGCCTGCTGCACCTGCAAAGACCCTTCTCCCGTATACAAATCTTCGGCAGAAAATCCTCTCGGGACATTTCTCGTCCAGATACGTGACTCCGTTTTTACAATTTTTTCAATCAAAGCTTGTTCGCTGCCTATGTTTTGTGCCACCCAAGTTGCTTTTGTGGGATCAACAGAAAATCTGACTGTATAGCTGATATCCACAGGCTGTCCATCCTTGGTGTTTGTATCTACGGGAATATCCCGATAGTCAGCATTTGAACTCAGTGACTTTTCTGCCGGAGCAGTTTCATAGTTAATCTTTTTAGTGTTGTAATACAAAGTCGATTCAAAAAATGGCACTATGAAATTTGCTCCCGGAGAAAGCACCCTACCTGTTACTTCACCAAATCTGGTCACCACCGCCACTTCTCCTGCAGCCACCGTCCTGAAACCTGCAAAAAACACCATCACTACCAGAAGCGTCGTCGCAAACGTCCAAAAACTGGCGGTAAGCAGCTTAAACAATTGCTTCATTACTACCACAATACCTTAAATTGACTATCTTTGTCTATATACGTGACCACCCGCACCTTCTCCCCCATCTTCAACAAATAGTCAAAACCAGTTATTCCCGGCTGTCTTCTCACAAACGTTTCATATTGTCTCCGTGGACTTCTACCACTTTCAAATACCACTTCGGCAGTCTGCAATTGTTGTGCCTTTACCATTACCCAAAAACCGACTTCCACAAAACCCTGTCTCTCAGAAACTTTATATATCTCCTTGGAAATTCCTCTACGCAATGATGTTTTCACCAAAAAATCTTTCTCGTCTCCTCGTCGCAATTTCTCAGCTCCGACAGTGACATCCACCAATTTCACCGCTTCTTTAGGTAGCACTATTCGCGTATATGACAAGTAATTACCTCCCCAGAAAATTGGCGGTTTGGGAACCTCAAAATCATTTTCATTTTTCCATTCCAGTTTCAGCTTCACTGTTACACCATCACCATTCTTATCCACCTCCTGTATAAGTTTTCTTTTGATGCAGCAATCCGATTTATTTGCCCCCAAATTACTGTCTACTATATATACATAATCTCCTGCCCCTCCCCACCCCTCAGACAAACCACCGCTCCACCTCATTCTTTCTACATCTTTTTGTATTGCCGCATCTTTCATCCACACCAACACTTGTCGCTGATTCAGTTCCCCCCACAACACAGACCCCACAGACAACCACTCTCGTAGTCCTACTGCTCTCAGCTTCTCCAAAAGAGCTGTCCCCAATGCCCCCAAAAACCCCCGCTTGTCAGTCTTGTTCCCTTGCGTGCGTGTCTCAGCATATTTTTGCGCCAACGAATATAAGTTTTTGTCAGTAACCCTCTCACCATAACTCGTAACCTCCACTCCCCCCACAGCTGCCAATATCCTTTCTAGCAAAAACAAATTTATCCCTATTACTCCGTCAATCTCTTTCTCGCCCCCCTGCTCCATAAACCAGGACACAGTCGCCGCCGTTGTCGCAAAATCAGTGTCCCAATTGGCATCACGAAGCTTCCACCATCCCTGCCCAAACGCCTCCTGAACCGGATACGGAGGTTCCACATGTCCGGGCAGTTTTCCATCCAACTCATAAATATCTTGTACCGAAATATTTTTCAATCCCCCCTCACGAAATTCCACTTTTGCAAAGCTTCCCATAAATCCCCCGGTAGGCCTCAATTCATAATTGTTTTGCAGCAATACTACATACTTTCCATCAAATATTTTTTTAAGATGCTCAAAAAATGGCAGCCCTTTTCCGCACCAGGCGGTTCCCTGGTAATACTTTGCGAACGAATCTCGCCGATCGTCATATATCGCCCTCATTAATCGGTATCCGACCAATCCGCACCCGCCCATTGTTACCGCAAAGACCATGACCGCCCCAACCATCCACACAAACCACAGTTTTACTGTTTGCTTCATACAATTATTGTATAGCGTATTTGCGACGACTACAGCTTATAAACTCTGTTCATATCATCTTCATAGACTATCTTATTTACATCGTTATTTATTTCCCGTTTGTTTGTAATCAGATATGTTGCCCCAACCCTTTTTGAAATCTCCAATAGTTTCCCGCTGTCAGAAGCCTCATTCACTTCATTCCTAATCAACAAAATCTGTGGGGGCGCAAACCCCGAGAAACCTTCCACCAATGTCTTTTTGTGATAAATACTGTAGCTCATCTCCACAGCCGCATCTTCTCCTACTATCATCGGATAATTCACCACGACACCATCAGGTTGGCCCGTTAACCATTTATACACTTCCGGAACGTCCTTTCTCATTGGAAACCGTCGAACACTATTAATACTCGAACCTAAAAATAAGGATAACAACATAAGCAAATAAATATATCGCTTATTTTTTACATTTGCCAAAATTATCGTCCCCAATGCCGTCCCGCTCCAGACGGCGACCCAAATCCAGCGCGAAGGGGTTCGAAACGCTTCCATCCCCGGTACCACATAATATGTGGCAGCATACGGTAGAGGAATCGCCCACCCATTAAACTTCACCGTCTTTCCGCCCCACTTCAACACCGGCCCCATCGCCAACAATAAACTTATCGCACTCACCACCACCAACCATTTCATTTCCTTTAGCTTCCCAATAGTTCCTCTCATTTTCCATCCGGAAACACCAGTAATCAAAGCCAGTATAAGTAACCCAGGACTAAAAAACTTTCCCCATAAATCATCAATCGACATTCCCCCCGCAGCGGCATCTCTTATTGTTCTTTGGAAATTATAAGTATTGCTCACCTGCCAATATCCAAACAGCGGAATCATCGCGATAACCCCCATCACAACAATACCGACAAAAACAGTTTTCCAATGTTTTCTCACTTCTCCACTCCACAACATTACCCCGACCATCAACATCGCAAAATATACCGGCAATACACTCTCCCATGCTTGAAGACCAATTAGACTCAAACCCGCTATCAACCACATATTTCGATGCTTGTTCTGTCCCCACATCCATATCAAATAACATCCCAGCAACCAATACTGCATATTCCACATTTGCAAATGCACTTGGTAATGCATTCGAACCTGTGACAGTCCGAAAGCTATTGCAGCCAACGCCGCAATCCATTTTTTACCACACATTTTTTTCCACCATATATACGATATCCCCATCACCAATACTTGCCCCCCCACAATCGCCAGTCCTGTCAAAATCATCGGATTGTTCACCAATCGACCCCAGTAATACGTCAACAAACTAGTTACAATAAATAAGTCTGAATAGAGCAAAACCTGGGTTTCCGGATAAAATATGTTACCCCCAAATATTTGCTGCCACCCACCCAAATGTAACCCGTAGAGATTTTTACCTGCCTGGTCCAAAATCCACCCAATCAGGTACCCGTCCTGGCCAAAGTTTGCAAAACAGTCCAGGCAATTCAGGAAGGCCCTCACGCTCCACAAAGCACACACCACCACCAGTAGCATCGGCCCACAATTATGCCAAAAACTTTTCCACATCTACCCTCCTTCGGTAAAGCACCCATCCCGAAATTGCCAGACCAACCACAAACAACTTCGGCCGGAAATCCAGCTGAGTCAATTCCATCACTGCCATACAAATCGTCATTAGCCCCATCCACACTTCTAATCGCCTTTTCTTTACCTCTTTCCACATTGCCACGGTCAGCGGTAGAAACACCACAAATGCGTATCGCAAATCCGACACAATGTTTTGCGGCCACGATGGCAGCAACAAATAAACACCCAAATTCAAAAGTCCAAGTAGCGTCCACTTGTTCCGCAACCACAGGGGCAGCACAAGCAAACCCATCCATCCCAGATATTCTGACATCAACGCACTACTCCACAATCGCCATCCCGCAAAACTGCTCAGTGTCTTTGCCACTGACCAATCCATTAGATGAAAATTGGGATCACCGACAAACCCAAACACACTAGCAGGATAAATCGGATTGCCGGTTAGTAATAGATTGCGTATATACCAGAAACCTCCCACTACCACCCAAGCTGCCCATAATTTTCTATCACAGCTCCTGCTGAGCACAAGCCACAACACAACAGAAAACAGCAACCCGGAAACTTTCGTCCCGCTCAAAATCCCCAAAAAAATCCCAGCCCAAAGCGAGCTTCTACCCCGTAAAAGCAATTGTCTTGCAGCAGCAGCCCACCACACCCCCATCCATATATCCACAGTCTGATTGGGAATAAGTCGCACCACAGATGGCCACATCACCACCCCCACAGCTCCTATCACACTTTCAGACCGTCCCAATCCGGCCATCCTCAACAATCCATAGACAATTCCCGACCACATTATCCACCCCAACCAGTTAAACCAATTCGCCGGCAACCCAACTTTCATTATTCCCGAAAGAAACGTCTCCCCCATGGCAGGATAAAAATAAAATGGTTTCAAAAAGTTGCTCCTATCCATCCAGCTACCCGCACCAATCATCTGCGCAATCGGCAAATGATATGCCAGACTATCTCCCTCATTCGGCTGCGTTACCATCCCCGAATAACCAAAATACACAAACACCAAGGACCATATCACCACCGCCACCAATACAAGCATCTTCATATTTTCCTAGCCATTACCATGTTGTTAAAAATCACTATGAATTTTTTCTTTCTGATCAGTTCAAAACCGGCACTTTTCAACTTCTCTTCCAATTCTCTCATTCCGAAATATTTTTTATGATCGTCTATCTCTCCTCCATCAATTAGCTTCACCCACGAAAGTATTCTCAAAACTAAATCGGCCAATGGTGGCGCTGGAGTGGTTAGAGCCAAAATTCCCCCGGGCTTTAATAATTTGTGGCAGTTTTTTAAGAAACTTTCCGGATGTTTCAGGTGCTCCAAAATTGCCATCCCAACCAGCTTCGTGGGTCGCATTTTATCCGGCACAACAAATGCCATTTCTAAATTCCGTTTCAGTAAAGATATGTTGCCGATCCGAACTTCCGGTACCGACATATCCACTCCCACATATTGTTTTATTTGCCCACTCATTTTCCAACCCAAGTCAGCCTGCCTTCCACAGCCCACATCCATCACCACATCAGTTTCGTCAATATTCAACTCGTTAAAAATCGCATCCCTGCGCCATTTTCGCAAAATCCTGTCAAACCACCCATAATGCAAATCCGACAGCCAGTACTTCAGTATCAGCCCCATAGCAATCAACCCGTCTTTTGCCCGAATTTTTTTACCCTGAGAAAAACTTCTTGGTGTATATCCAATGCCCACCTCACCAATATCCAATCGCAGTCTGGCCAATTTTGCCGAAATTTCAATCTCCATTCCAAAACCCTTCTCTTCGACCCCGATAAACTTAAGCACATCTTTATGAATCAGCTTGTAGCAAGTCTCCGGATCCGTCAGTTTCTGGCCATGGAAAACTCGCATCAAAAAACACAAAAAACGTGATCCCCAATAGTAATGTGGATAGAGATACTTGTTCTTAATCTCCCTATCCCTGCTCCCATACACCGCCAGCAGATTCTTCCTGATTGCTAAACTTACCAGTTTTTTTATATCAAGTGGATGATATTCCAAATCAGCATCCTGTATCACCACATAATCCCCGACCGCCTCCAAAAGCCCGCTCTGCACAGCAGCTCCCTTACCTGAATTCTTCCGATGAAACACAAAAGATTCTTTCCGGTTTTTTTCCTTCTTCCATTTCAAAAGCATTTCCCTGCTTCCATCAGCTGATTTATCATCCACCCAAACAATCTGTTTTTTTACACTAAAAGGCAATACCAAATCATTCAATCTTCTCCTCACTTCACCTAGAGTGGAAACCTCATTAAATACCGGCACAATAATTGTCAGTAGCTTCATTTCAATGCATTTTACGGCCAATCCCCTCACTTTGCGATGCGTTTCCTGGCTAGTTCTCTTGTGACTCTCGGGTAAATATCCTCAATCTCAGCAATAGTAGAAAAATCTACCCACTCCAGTACATATCTATTTTCATCAGAATCTGCCTCTTTTTCAGGACCACCCAATACAGGCTCCCCTTCTTCAGTAACACAACGGAAAATTTTATGCATCATCCCCATTGCTTCATGTTCTATCTCAACTTCCCAGTTCTTCAACCGCAAAGAGGTCTCTTCCAATACTTCCCGTTTCAACGCCTCAACCAAATCTTCTCCCTCTTCTACCCCACCACCAACCAATACCCAATATTCATCTCCGTTTTTCCAACGGTGAATAAGAAGCATTTTTCCATCCCTCTCAATTATCGCCCCCACCCTCACATTTGTTCGCATATGCTCCAATTTTACTTCAGACATGATTTAAAAGGAGGGCAAGATTTGTTCGTGATTCCACGCGTCCCGCTTAACGGGACGAGGCGCGTTAGTCGCGTTCGACGCGACGGTCACCATAAATACAAACCAGCAGTGGAGTTAAAAAAGCTCTTTTCGAATCCGAATTGGCCAAAGAGGGCAAGATTTGTTCGTGATTCCACGCGTCCCGCTTAACGGGACGAGGCGCGTTAGTCGCGTTCGACGCGACGGTCACCATAAATACAAACCAGCAGTGGAGTTAAAAAAGCTTTTTTCGAATCCGAATTGGCGGAGAGGGCGAGATTTGAACTCGCGGTCACCTTTCGGCGACACACGCTTTCCAAGCGTGCGCACTAGACCACTATGCGACCTCTCCAAAACCAGTAAATTTTATTACAAATAAGGTCAAATAGCTTGCTATAGTGCGCCCTGCGACTCAAAAATTTTTACAATTTTTGACAAAGCACGGCAAGCTATATCAAACTGCAAGTTTGATATGCGACCTCTCCAAGTGAAACGAGGAGAGGAAGTAATACAGGAGAAACTTCAACCGCGAGGTTGAAGATAGAGGCTCCTGTATGCGACCTCTCCAAAACCAACTCCACACTGCTGTAGAATTTTATCATGGCTGGCCCCCCAACCCCACACATACTGATTCGCCACACTTTGTTATTTATGCTATTCAATACACTTCTTTACTTTTTTATCGGCACTTTCCACACATTCATCCCCCTCAACCGCTTTTCATACCACAATGATGCCCACCACTACTTCACAGATCCCCGCATCACAGGAAAAGGTTTCAACCTTCTTCACGGAATGGCCCAGTTTGACGCCCAATGGTATTTAAAAATTATTGATTCTGGATACTCGTTTTCTCCCACAGAGCAATCACTCAACGACAAAAGTCTTATGCAAAATCCTTCGTATGCCTTTTTCCCTGCATTTCCACTACTAGGCTGGCTCACCAAAGTCATTTTCAAAGACTCGTTACTCGCCGCCTTTATCCTCACTCAAATCCTTCTTGTATGCAATTTTCTCAGTTTAATGATTGTAATTTCAAGGCTATACAATCCACAAATAGCCATACGCGCTTCCTGGCTGCTTTTTGTCTTCCCTTTTTCCATTTTTTTCCGCTCATATTACGCGGAATCATTGCTAATGCTGTTCCTTGTCTGGTTTAGCTACTTCCTATTACAAAAGAAGTTCCTCCCCGCGTCCATCCTGCTGGGTCTGATAAATGTAACCAAAGGAACAGTTGTTCTGGTCAATTTCATCTTCCTGTTCATTCTGATTAAATCCATAGTCGAAACCAAAATTAAACCGCTTACGGCTGTTGTATATCCGACAATCATCGGCCTACCCATGTTGGTTTGGATGGTATTCAATTACTTAACCGCACATAATCCCATCTATTTCTTCGCCATCCAATCAGTTTGGTACAGTCCGATGGTTCTTCCCGCCCCCATTCTCAACCTCATACTACTTATGAAAACAATAGACCTACCTTTCCATACTGTTCACGCTTCCCAGCTTGACAACCTCGTTGCTTTTTTTGTGATCATCTTGTTATATCTTAGCCGTAAAACCCTTCCCCTTGTTCTTTGGGGCGTATCCTTATCGATCTTTCTTACCCCCTTGTTAGTTCGCGATCTGGCCGCATTTACCCGCTTTCAAAGCGTCTCCTTTCCCTTATTTATATTTCTTGCCACAAAAACTTCTTCTCTTCGAACTTTCCTCCCCCTTTTTATTTTATCCGCTCTGGGACTCTGTCTCGTTTCTCTCTTTTTTGTCAACTGGTACTGGATAGGTTAATACCACCGATATAGCATCCTCATACACCACTTTCCATCCTTCGCTTTTCAACGCTTCATCAAATCCAACCTGCGATCGCCCTCCCCACATTTTCTGCCACCAAGCAGTAATCCCCTTTTTCTCTGCCGGCTTCGCCCACAACACGGTCTTGATATTATATTTATCAAACAACTCCATTCTTTTTTCCCCTGATTGAATTTTTTCATGGTCCACAAAAGCCCAATCGCTTTCTCCTTCCGGAGCTTTCCACCTCCAACTCGGCATTCTTCCATCCACAAACACTTTCTGCTCCGGCAGCTTCCATATCAAATATCCTCCCCACGAATAAGTGGAAAAAAGTCTTCCTGAAATCTCACTTTTCCTTAGATATTCAATTGCTCCATCAGGATAATTTAGAAGTCTGCCGCGCCCGGCTTTCCACAAAGTCACCCCCCCCTCCATTGCAAATATTATTAGTCCCAATCCTAGAAGCACACCATAAAAAACCTTCGCTCTTTTTACCTTTTCTTTATCAGACTTAATCTCATCATAAAAATTTTTAAATATTTCTGCCCCCAAAGTCACCAGAATCATGACTAGAAATGGCGCGTGCCGTAATGAAGATAAACCGGCAGCCGTCACCGCTGCAACAATTAATAACCTGCTCGCAGATAAATTGCGTAAAAACTTTTTACCAGCAAAAAACACCATTCCGCCAAGCAACCACAACCCCAGTTCTACCCGAGTCACAAATGGTTGCCACTCCACAATCGAGCCCCGCAAATGCGTATCCGAAACCGTCAACCAAATCTCCTCCCAAATTCTGAATCCATAATAATTTATCCCCGTCCCCAACAGACAAAGTATCCACACGATCACATCAGATATCACAATTCTTCGTTTTTTCCACCACTTACCCGCCACTCCCGCACACACAATAATTAACCCCAACAAAAAGCCCCCGTGAACATTTACCCAGATGACAAACAGAACAGGCAAAAACCACCTTAAAAACTTCCACCTGCCGGCCTCAACAGCACGCCAAATAATCGCCACAAACAGCCAATCTTCCATCTGCGGCCGCACTCCCGACCGCATCACCAATACTCCCCAGCCAAACAGTAGCGGCACCACACTCCACACCCACAAACCCACAGGAATAATCAGTATCAACGCAGCCGTACCAATCCCTGCAAACACCGCCGCCGTGACTCCCATTCCCCACCCGTCGTACAGAAATGCAATCGCCATATCAGTTACCCTCCCATGATCAATCCACGGAAAGCTCGGCATGGTATATGAAAAAGGATCAGTTTTTACCATTTCTCCCGCTAAAAACTTTCTTCCAATCTGTAAGTGCCAGCCAAAATCAGGGTCAATTAGCTTCCACCCCATAAACCAAAAGCTTGCCCACACCGCCACCCATAAACCCAACCCAAAGACTACTTTTTTGCCCATCTGCCAATTTTAACTTATGGAAATGATAAAATTCACTCTACGTTACAAAATCTGCACCCGTAGCTCAACGGATAGAGTGACAGTTTGCGGAACTGTTGATACAGGTTCGATTCCTGTCGGGTGCACCAAGACTTTTGATTAGTCAAAAAGTCGCAGTCCTGAGCGGAGTCGAAGGAACAATACGTCAGGAGAGGTGGCCGAGTGGTCGAAGGCGCAGCTCTCGAAAAGCTGTAGGGGGCAAAACCTCCTCGTGGGTTCAAATCCCACCCTCTCCGCAGTACCCGCACAGCACAAACCTTCATTCGCAAAACTTGAAGAATCATAAATTCTTCGCACTTGGACACCCCATAGAGCAAAAGACATTTAGTCATCACTCCATAAAAGTGATGCAATTAAATCACTGTTATAATTAGCCACAATGTCAAATGAAGCGCTCCAACCAGAAAATACCACAGACAGCCAGCTCATCTACACAAAATTTACTGCGGTAGTCCCATCCTATAACGAAAACCCCCTGTTCATCCATGTTCTCAATGAATTGTTAAAAGTTCCCTACCTGGACGAACTTATCTTTGTTGATGACGGCAGTACCGACGATACAATAAATTCAGTAAAGCAGTTTCAGACCGATCCCAGATTTATCTACCACAGACTGGAAAAAAATCGCGGCAAAGGGAAAGCTTTGCTGGCTGGTGTAAAAAGAGCAAAAAATGAAGTCGTTCTTTTTCTGGACGCAGATCTTGGCAACATCACCAGTCAAAAAATCTACAAAATCGTCGAACCTGTTCTCAAAGACGAAGTTGATATGTCACGGGGATCATTTAGCAGAAAAAGAGGTCGGGTCACTGAGTTTGCGGTCAAACCCATGATGGAAATACTTTTTCCAAGTATTTATTTCAATCAACCCATCAGTGGTCAGATATGCGCAAAAAAGAGCTTTCTGCAAACAGCTGAATTCTCAGATCGATACGGGGTTGACATTGGCCTACTTTTTGACGCGATAGAGTCCGGGCAACGCATTGTAGAAGTAGACATTGGTCATCTGGTAAATCGTGCCAATTCAGCCGAGACAGTAAAGGAAATGAGTCGACAAGTTTTGGAAACTATGATTTCCCGTGCCGGACTCATTCGCCACAAATACAAGCTGGTTATCTTCACACTCGACAACACCCTACTCAGACTACCATCACTCAGCAAACTTCTCATCAAGTTAGGTATTCACAACGACATTGTCAATAACCACGAGCTATATATTTCCGAAAAAATCTCTGGTGATGAATACTTGAAAAAAAACGCGCTCCTGTTCAGGGATATCGAGGTTTCCAAAGTCAGAGAACTTACCAGGGACCTGCAACTAATTCGTTATGCCAGAGAAGTGGCAAGAGCGCTTATCAAACGCAAATATCGCATCGGCATAATCACTTCAAACTTTTCTCCCATTGCCGAAGCGGTTGCCAAACAGATTGGCGCCCACTATGTGAACAGTGTCATATTGGAGACAAAACAAGGCAAATTTACGGGAGCTATTAGCCGCAAGTCGCAAAAGTGGTTAAAAAGAAATCTCACGGAATCTTTCCTAAGCGCTTTCGACACCGCTATAAAGTCACAAAAAGTAAAGGCGTCAGAAACCATTTTCGTAGCAGGAAACAACAAAATTCTTCCCATTTTCTCCCGATGTGGATTAAGTATTGCGTACAGGCCAACTGTGCCGGAACTTCGAGAATCTGCCGACAAAACCATCCAAATACTGGCAGAATTACTGGCTATAATCGAATAATGTCATTTCTCCTGATCCGTCATGGAAAATCTACTCACAATTTAAACGGAGTCTTTGCGGGTAGTAGGTTAGATACCGAATTACATCCGACCGGCATCGCGGGTTTAAGAGTTTTTGCCCAAAAAATTACCGAGTTTATCGAACTCGACACAATAATCAGCAGTACATTAAAAAGGAGTTTGGCCACCGCATTAATCATTCAGCGCCAGCAGGAAAAAATATACAAAAAAAGTGTTCCCATCGAACAAACTTCCTTGCTAAACGAAGTGGATTTTGGAGTTCTTAGCGGCCTTACCCCATCAGCGGCAGCCAACTCCTTCCCCAAAGACTATTCCCGCTCCCAATCATTGATTTCTGACGATTGGAGCTTCACCGGCGGAGAAAATATTCAAACGCTCATCAGTCGTATTAACCAGCTCAAAGAATTTTTGAAAAAAATTAAAAATCAAAATGTTTTATTGGTGGGTCATGCAATGTTTAATCGTTTGATAGCCGAAAAAATTGG
Organism: uncultured Gammaproteobacteria bacterium; assembly: GCA_964502885.1. Lineage (GTDB taxonomy): Bacteria > Patescibacteriota > Microgenomatia > CAZETR01 > Amesbacteraceae > XYB1-FULL-44-23. The sequence goes on along the minus strand of CAZCXU010000001.1, from coordinate 141,293 downwards.
TAATTCGCCGCGTCCGGATTTCTCTCACAATGATTTAATAGAACTCGATCTTCATTATGAATCCTAAAAGGATCCTTTTTGTTGGTTGGTTGTTCTACCCAAAAGTCGGAGGCGCTGAAACCATTCTTCTTAACCAAGCCAGAGAATTGGTCAGACGGGGACATCATGTTTCGGTTCTTACCTCCGTCCTTAGCGATGCGGCAGAAAACGAGAAATACATTTTTGGCATTAGGGTGTTTCGTAGAAAATATATTGACTCACGAAATCCCATTGATAAGCCAACTGCTTGTGCCGATCTCTCAAAGATCATCAGCCAGCTTAAACCGGACCTGATTCACTTTCACAATGGCTCGTACCCATCCGGCTCTGCAGACAAATCTATTGGTGTCGATAATATCCTCACAATTTTCTCTCATCTACTAGGGTTTTCGCTCCCCATTGTCGAACACGCCCACAACGCCCAGTTAAAAGATCCTGAAATCACCAAACCGCTCCGCGATCTCCCTTGGAATCACTTGATTTGTGTCAGTAATTTCGTAAAAAACGAATGGTTGAAATTGGGCACAAATGCGAAAAAGATCTCCACAGTTTATAACGGTATAGATGTAAAAAAGTTTTCATCGGCTCTTCCTTCACCCGTTATGCAAAAATTTCGTACTCTGCCTGATCAAACCATTCTGTTTAGCCCTGCTCGCCTGTTCAGTCTCACCACGGGAAACCTGAACAAACAAAAAAACCTCCGATTAGTGTTTGATGCCCTCGGACATTTGGCAACAAAGGGTATCACCAATTATCAGTTTGTGAGTATTTTCAATGAAGTCTACGGAAACGAAGTGGTTGCCGCCGCAAAAAGTTCACTGGACACGCAACTCTCTAAAACAGGTGTCAAATCCAACGTCAGTTTTATTGACACGATTGATCCCGACGATATGCCAGAATATTACGCTGGCAGCGACATTGTTTGTGTTCCATCCCTCTACGAGACATTCGGCCTCATGTATTTGGAAGCGATGGCCACAGGAAAAGTAGTAATCTCTTCAAACACCGGAGGTCCCACAGAATACATCAAAGACAACTACAACGGATTTCTGGTTGATCCACAAAACCCCGAAGCCCTTGCCGGCCTTCTTGAAAAACTCATGTCCGACACCTCACTACAAAGACGCATCGGCCAACAGGCAGCAAAAGACGCTCAGAAATATACCACTGACTCCATGACAGATGCTCTCGAAGAGATTTACGATAGATTATGCTGATAAAATCAAACGTAATCCGTCAAAAAGGCCCTCATAGCTCAACGGATAGAGTAGCAGTTTCCGGAACTGTTGATGTAGGTTCAATTCCTACTGAGGGCACAAACAATCTCCAAAACTAGAATACAAATTGTATACGCCACTCTCTACTGTCCAAATAATGCGGAAGGTTGACATATAAATTAACAACGCCTAAGCTTACCGAAGTAAGAAATGGATCAAAGCGAAAACCCACCAGAAATATTTCAGGAAACACAACCAATCTCAACTCCCCCCAAACAAACCAGGAAAAAGTTTCTGTTCGCTTCACTGGTATCGCTGGTTGGTCTCTGTGCTTTATTTGTTGCGACAATTGTCTCAATAAAAAACCAAACAAACTCCCAAACCAAAGCGGCCATAACCGGTAATTCCACCATTTACCAGGCCCAACTCGACACCCAAACGGTCATTACTCCTCCCCCCAACACAATTGTTAATAAAATCGATAACGGCGTCTATGAGTTAAAAGCCCCCGCCACAATAGAAAAGGGAGCAAACAATAGCTTTATCGTCAGAAACGGCTCCTCCAGTTGTGTGTTAGGCTCCACAGGATGTGAAGTGGATAGATACGAAATCCACATTAGCGGCACAACTGCAAAAATATTTGGTCTTGGCGTAACACCTTTCAAATCAAATAAAGCCGAGCTAGACGACTTCCTTGATACCAACTTTGGCTTTGGACACGAAATAACCAACCGTCTTTCCAACAATCAATCCCAAACAATGGAACTATGGAACGGCGACGCTATCAGGGGGCGAACACCTATTATTAGCATCCCAAGTGCGTCTCTCATAATCTTTTACGTCCAACCAGAAGTGAAAATGTTAAGGCTGACACGCAATGTAAACAAAAATCCCAGTGAGGCGTTTAATTGCCCACAAGGCAAAACTTGCTTAGTATTTAAAAAACACCACCTCTATCCGGAGGGGTCATCTGCTCCACTGGTAATCATAAAGGGGACCTCTTTTGCGGATGCCTACTCAAAATACTTCGCCTATCTAGACAGAAATAATTTTTTAAACGTAAAACCGAAGTACGCGACGTTTGGCAACAATTGGGAAACGTTCCAGGAACTTGGATGCGCTCCAACAGCCTCCACTGTTATCGACGCCAGCAACAGCATAGTCAACCTTTACTCTTCGAAAAATATTAAGCTCTCAACTCTTACTTTGGGATCAGGGTGGTGGAAAGGAATTAGCGATAGCGCTTCAGTGGGTTGCAGGCTCGGTGGAGACGAAAGAATGCTTACAGCCGCAACAGATGCCTTTGCTCAAAATACAACCAGATTCCCATCAGGACTGGCTGATGTATTCTCAAAAATTCGAAGCAAAGGGATAATCCCAATTCTGGGGATGAGACCGCAGATACAACCGGGAGACATAAACAACTCAAACATTTCCGTGGTTTCCTCAAAATTCGGTATGCCCATAGACAAGACTCTGTTGACCGTTTCGAACTCTCCTCAAACTCCAGCTGTTTACTATAACGGTGATACCTTCACCTACAACCAGACGACCAAGCAAAAATACCACTATCAATTAAACGTATTTGATGTGGACGTGGTAACAAAATGGACGTCCCTGCTAAAAAGCGCATACGGATCGACAGATCCAAACAAAACGTTTGGCGGATTTAAATACGATGATATGCGCGTTTCAGACAACAAAGGATATATCGCCCACCTCTCAGCAAAACCGACCCCGACTCCTACTCCAATATTTGATAGGAGCAAGCTGAAAAACGACAGGGATGACGCTTTCAAACTCCCATTCGAAACTTATTATCAACAATACGGTTCAAACTTTTTAATCTTTACTCCAAACAACTGGTTCTCGCAGACTGATGCATTTTACAATCTTTGCACCTCGACAGACTATTGGGCCCCTCACTATCCAGATCCGAATTATTCGTCCGTCAGTACCAATATCTATAAATTCAAGTACTGCACAGACATGGCAATCAACACTGTCCTATCAGGTATTCCCCTGCAAACAAATTGGGGTATTGTCGGAAAGTATGACAACGGCCAGATATCAAACTACTATGACGAAAACGAAAAAGTCCATTTTGTCAGACAACACCAACTGGCAACCTGGTTTCCCGTCACCATGTTTTCCCCTGGCTACTGGCGGCTTAGAACTGGCAGTCTGTCAAACGACACTGGTCCGGATACACACTTACAAAATATCGTTATTTGGAATATGCAAATGAGACAGCGCCTCCAACGTTATGCATTTGATTACGCTTCTCTGGGCTACGAAGAGAAAACCTCTCACTTAATGAGACCTCTCGTGTTTGATTATCCAAACGATCCCAAAGCTAATGCTCAGTACAGTGAAATGACAAGTCCCTCCCAGCCCAAAAATGAATATATGTTTGGCAAGGCTTTGTTAGTCAGGCCGGTATTCGTTAAAAACGCAGACAGTCTGAATGTCTACTTTCCTGAAGGAAACTGGCTTCCGTTGATCTCCAACCCCCGTACAAAGGGTGTCAAATATCTTGAAGGAGATAGAAGCTATCAATATGTTCCAATTGCATCCTCCTCGGGAAGTTTGGATTATCCGGTCTTTTTGAAAGAAGGAGAAATACTGATCATTGGCGATTCCAACCCCGCAGTGTCCAAAATGTATGCTTACGTTTTTTTCAACACCAAGACCAAATCAAGTATATATGTCAGCTATTCTAAAAACGGCGACAGAAATTACAACCTATTAGCAGAAAAAACAACCTCTGGAGTAAAAATTACCGCCACTAAAAATAATGGTTCCGGACAACCCATTACCTTATATGGCAATATTGAACCAAACGAGAAAGGCTTTTACGTCGTTGATGTGTCATCTGTTGTCAATTGACACAACCCCCACACCCACAATCAGCGCTACCTCTTCCACCTTGTCACTTAGGATCACTAACTATTTCTCAAAGGAAACTTCTCCCCCACCCACCTTGCTAGTTTGTCAGCAGCCGTATCTTGTGGCTGATCAAATACCAGATACTTCGACATTACTTTTTTAACATCTTCAGACTTTCTCTCCTCCAAAGGCAAGTACAATCTACCCACTAACCCGGAAATCATCTCCAATATCAGAACTTTGCCGCTCTGCTTCTCTTCAATCCACCACCTCCCGAATTCCCACCACATATACACCCTATCAAAAGCTCTTATTCCCTTATTTGTAATCGTAAACTCCATCTTTTCCGGCGGGTTTTTATTCCAGACCACATACAAAAAAGCTAATGATCCCAACACTATCATTATCATAGTCTCGCCGGTGAAAAGCAGCACTATTCCTACTAGCACCGCCAACACGAGCACTACCGGCCTCGTCTGTTCATCAATTGGATTGTAGGGTCGACTCTCTGCCTCCCAAGTCAACAAAACTTTTTCCTGCTCCACAACATTTTCCTCAACCATAAATCTAATATAGCACACTGAATGGTATAATTTTGGAGGCTAATTTGCACTAGGAAGGGTCGCATAGTGGTCGAGTGCGGAGGTCTTGAAAACCTCTAGGGTGGCAACACCCTCGCGAGTTCGAATCTCGCCCCTTCCGCAGCAGCTCCGCTGCGAAGAAAGAGTGCGAGATAACGGAGGATGCGAAGCACCGCACACCATCTCGCCCCTTCCGCTGTCTTGCGAGATTCTTGAACGAAGTTCAATATTCGCCCCTTCCGCCCACATCCCCAAAAACAACAAATTGTAATACAACTAAAAAACCCTTTACTCAAGCCAGATGTTGTATATAAATCCATAGCACGCGACTCTTCTTATACCCCTTGAATCTTCAAACACCCTTTTGTGTCCAATACAATCTGCATAAATGGGATGTGTAATAGGAAACCCAATACGATGTAGCAAACCAAACACATAAAATGACAAGTAAAAAATCCCACCCAGCAATATTAGTAATAATGATTTCTTATTTAATAATCTCATTTGCGGAGGATGTGGGAGTCGAACCCACCGAAGACTTGCGCCTTCATGGTTTAGCAAACCATTCCCTCAGCCGTTCGGGATATCCTCCAAGCCCACACATTTTCTCAGATCATGCCCCAAAAACCAAATAATGCTAGACTTAGTATCAATAAATGAGTGAGTTTCCCCCTCCTGCCATTGCCGATGTCCTCAATAAAATTGCCAGCGGCACTGAAGCCCCCCCTATTTCAAATCTTACCCCTCCTATCGAATCTTCCACTATTAATCAAAATCCAACTACACCAAAAGAACAACGTGCACCAACTCCGGAATCTCAACCTCGCGCCAACCAGGAACAAGCTCAAAAACCCAATAAGCCAGAAATAAACCTGAATGGCCAAGATCCGTATGAGATTCTTGGTCTTCCAAAAAATGCCACCACGGATCAGATACGCTCAGCCTTTTTCGATGCTGCCCGCCGCTGGCATCCGGACACAAATAACGACCCAGCAGCTTTAGAGGCCATGAAAATCATCAACAATGCTTATGATTCTCTCGCCAAAAAACCAAAACCTGCGGAGTATTCTGCGGCCCAGTCGGTGGTTAACATCATACCGGAAGCACAGATGGACAATGCGGTTACCGCCGGTCTCTCTTCACTCACCGAGATTTACCATAACCCAGCAACCACCCCGGACCAATTAGCAGCTGCCGCACTCCCTGCAGTAGCCGAGCAAGTGATCATCATCACCGAAAACAGCACCGCCCCTGAAAATCAGGTTGTACGCGCACTTACTGACATCATAAAAAACAAGGATCCAGAATCAAATTACAAATCCGCCGAGGCCTACGCCCTCATGCTCTTACTCATTGCTTTACTTGGAATTATCTCTTCAATAGGCCGCGCCGCTGCAGGAGACTTCTCAGGTTCAGCTTCCTCAATGCAAAATGGTGCAGAATATGCCCAAATAGCTGGTACTATTCTTCGGGCAAAAAGCATCCAGAAAGCCATCGAAGATTTGGGGCTAAAAGTCACCATCCCAAACATTCCGGCTCTACCATCCGAAGCATCTTCCCCCGCTACGCCAGCTGCTGAAGCCAAACCCACCACCACAACAACCACAGACAATCCCAAGTCCGAAAACAACCCCACTACAACTGCTCAATCAAATTCATCCGAGCTCGGACCACCCCCCACTACCCCCACTCCGGAACTGACAGCCCCCATACCCCGTCCCGAGCTACCACCAAGCACTGTTCCGCAATTGCCAGAAGGAGCAATCCCTCAGGAGCCAGATCCATTCGCCCTGGCATTCCTCAAGGCTTTTGTCACCCAACCCGTCAATGCGCCAGTACAAGTCCCCAAATCCGTTTAAAACCCGCTTTCGACAACTCTCTGGCCGCCTCATTCATAGTAGCTCCCGTAGTCCACACATCGTCTACCAGCACTATTGAGGCCACGGTACCCTTTGCGCTCACCTGAAATGCTTCCCTGATGCTCACCATCCTCATCCATCTCTCCCGCCCCGCCTGATGCCCAGTATCGCGAACCCGCGTTAGCAGCTTCTTTACAGGCAAACTCCATTTTTGCGCCAAAAGTTCAGCGATCACTTCCGCCTGGTTGAAGCCTCTCTCCCGAAACCTGGTTTTATACAAAGGAATAGGCACTAATATCGGCTTTGTGGACAAAAACTCTCTGAATCGATCCAAGTCATCTCTTTGCATCTCAAATTCACACAATACCTCCAGGGCCGCGAACTGACCTCGATACTTTGCCACGGTAATTATTTTCTTCGCCATTCCCTCATACGCCCATATATTTGTCAGGCCCAAAAGGTCCGATCGTCCGCCACACTTCCCGTGCCTGAGCCCACCTTTATTCGCCTGTCCGCACCCTGGGCAAATTTGCTCCTCCTCCCACAACCCAACCTGGCACTTCCCGCACACCCAAACCCCCAGCTCACCACAGGCCACACACCTGATCGGAAAAAGTACTCCCCAAAGTGCTTTCAACCACCCCCGCAACATACTTTCACAATAAACCCAAGCAGCCTGGACTTTCCAGCCTCAAATTGCTATAATCCCTGGCTAGTCGGGGATGACGGGTTTCGATGTATAAGCACCTTGAAATATCGGCAAGTCGAGTTCGAATCACACTCGTAAAACAGATTCAAAACAAAGTGCTAACTTAAAAGCACGCGTTGAAGGTTTTGTTGCAAAGGTCAATCCTTTCAACTCCATCTTCAGCACTCAGTTTGCCCCTCGCATGCTTTACGCTTAAGTAGGGACAAGCCGACACTCAAGAATTGTTTTTCCGATAACTTTTCTTTAGTGATAAACCCTATCGGAATGCTTTCGATCGGCTTTGGTTATCCTAAATCGAAAAAAGACCAACTAACCAGCAGCTGTTGGCAGCTTTATACCAAACAAACTTGTAATAAACCGGTTTTCAAAACTTACACAGACGAGGGTTCAACTCCCTCCATCTCCACCGCGTCAAACGCGGCTTCGCAAGAAGACGTGTTTGCAAGGTGATCGCGTCAGACGCGACACACATAATATATTTGATGAGTGAAACGTTAGACGTTTCCAAGGAACGTTTTTATACCTACATCCTCTTTAGTGAAAAAGACCACAGATTGTATATTGGGTTCACGTCCGACCTAAAACACAGACTGATTCTCCACGCACAAGGTCGGGTAACAGCAACTAAATTTAGAAGACCACTAAAACTTATTCATTACGAATACTTCATTTCCAGAAAGGACGCTCTAGCAAGGGAAAAATTTCTGAAGAGTGGATTTGGTAGAAGCCAGATGAAACAGGCATTAAAAGATACCACCGTCAAACTAGACATTTAAGATTCCGGCTTCGCCTTCCGCAACAAACACCTCATTTGGTTTGCGGTTGTTCATTCCTCGCCATCTCACCATACATCTCTTTCAATTTTTCTTCCCTCTCCCACGGTTTCGCCTCTCTCAAAATCCTGAATTTCTCCACAAACATCTGTCTGTATTTGTTCAAGTTCGTTTCATTTTGTATAGCCCAAAGTACTGCCATCTTCTGCGCTTCTTCCTTTGCCGTCATCAGCGTCAAATCTTTCAATTGCTCTTCAGTATATAAATCCACCGGAATCACTTCCACTTCAGCCCCATACACCCATTTGGCAATCAGCCGAATTCTTTCCAATCGCGTTCGTTCACAAAACAATAGCGGCAAAACCTTCCAGCCATTTGTCTCCATTATCTTTTTCGCCCCCACCTGGTTATCTAAACTCGATAGGCTTTCTTTTTCCAACCACACTTTCACATTAGGCTTACCAAACTTTAGCTCCCACAATTTCTTCATTTCTTCCGCTTCAGTTCTCACATACGGCGGGTCCAAATCGGTGTTTCCTCCACAAAAAATTAAGTGCATCTCTTCATCTCCATATTCATTTATCTTTCTCTTTACTACCCGAAAATACTTCTCGTACATTTCATCCGCAAAAATATCAGTCGGCAAACCATAACCAGGCACTACCACTATTTTCATTGCAATCTTTCTGCATCCCTTTCCTGATCTCGCTTCTTAATCTTCTCTCTCTTCTCATAAACTCTTTTGCCTCTAGCCAGCGCCAACTCAATTTTTATTCTCCCGCTTTTAGTATATGCGGCAACCGGCACGACAATTCTGTTCATTTGCTTCATTTTGTTCATCAATTCCAGAATCTCTTTTTGATGCAATAAAAGTTTTCGCATCCGCGCCTGATCATAATTGGTGTTATCCGCATGCTTGTACGGAAATATCTTCATGTTGGTAACCCAGGCTTCCATTCCCTTATGCTGCCCCGACCGGATTTTAATATACGCATCATCCAAATCAATTTGTCCCAAAAACGCCGATTTTGCCTCAGCTCCCGTCAACACAATACCCGCCTCCATCCGCTCACCCAACTCATAATTAAAATATGCTTTTTTGCTAGTTACTTTCATACTTTGCAGCCCAGACTTTACCACCGGAAAGTACAAAAATCTCGCCTCGATCCTCATCAACAGCTAAATCGCTGGCTCCCGCGAACACATCTGCTACAAATTGTTTTTTATACGCCCCCTGTTTACTAATCACCACAATCCGCTTTTTGTCACCATCCAGCACATATATATTCTCGTCATCTTCTCCTGTCCAAGCCACCACCCCATCGCCCCACATTTCATCCAAACCCTCCACCGCAACTCTGTCTTCTATTCCCCGAGTAAACTTACTCATTCCATTTCTTCCTATTACATAAATACTGCCGTCTATCAACATAGATTTTGCGCCCACAATTGCCGCACCCCCGTTCCCATCCGCCAGCCACTTTTGAGCGCTTCCCCACTCAGCTCCTTTTACCTGATGTCTCCACACCTCCCCTTTTTCGCTATCCAGCAAATACACATTTCCTCCAAACAACTTCATATCAGCAATAGCTCCCCAACTTTCACCAGGCTTCAGTTTCACCACCGATTCTCCGATCTCAACCATTCCGTTGGGGGTCATCACAAAAACACGTTCCAGATAATTGGCAATCAACGTCGCCTGTGCGATTGGATTTCCTCCACCGACCACCTTAGCCGATCCGTTAGCATATGTAACTTCCACTACTCTGCCCAAATCCCCATCCAACACAAACAACTTATCTTTTACTTTCACCATCCGCCGCCCCTGCATCCCCTCTCTTACCAAGGTCAGATCCACAACTTCTTTCACTTCCAACTTTACTATCCCGGAAGCTCTTTGCCAGATTTCATTCCATCGGGTCTCCAATACCCCTATTTTTTGAACATCATTCTTATTTCCTTTCAAATTGCTCATCGCACTCTTCACATCAATCAGTAACTCCTTAGTTCTGGCTGGATTCAGATCGGCCAACTCAGCGGCTTCATTTATTTTTTCTTCAACCGAGACAAACGAAAAAACTGATTCGCTTTTTGAATTATCATTTTTCTTCGCGGTAAAATGTCCCACCCCCACCATTATCAAAAGTGTAGCCACTAGCCCTAGCCCCAGATAACGCACTTTTCGCCGCTGATCTTCTCTGTCTCCCCTTTTGACATAAATCCTCGATGCCGCCATCAAGAATTTGTTAAGCAGTCGTTGTCCATAGCTTGGATAGCTTGGCCGAAAAGCCCCTTCAGAAACAAGTTCTTTTTGTTTATCTACTACCTCAAATTTCTTTGTCTCCCTATGAGCATTTTGTTTCAAAACAACCCCCACCCACCCACCTCCAACCCCACTCGCTTTCTGTAAAACCCCCCTCATTGCCTCAGCGGCAAAGTCCACATCCCCACGGATAACAAATTTCGGAAGTTCGCTTTCAGAAATTCCCGCAAAAAAAACTTGATTGCCCAAAACCACCACACCTCCCACACTCAACTTTCCGCTCACAGCAATCAAATCTCCCGAAGCCCTCCCCGGCCTTACCACATACCCACTTTTAGTTCCGTTCTGCACCCATACACCCATTCCGCCCCAAACCACAACTTGCCAGCAATCTCTGGCTAAAGCCACACACCCGACCTGCACCCTCGCATCTCCTGAAACTCCAGTTTCCACCGCTTCCTTCAGAGATTCAAAATTAGACTCTTTCTTGCCTGAGAAATACCCATTTTGAATCTCACTCAATACCTCCCTCCCTTTTTTCATTGTTTCTATTTGCCCACCCTCCCCATCTATACCCAATACCACAACCAACTCTCCACGGACATTTTTCAAGTCTTCTTCATTGGGAGCATAAGTCAGTACCTGCCCCCAAAAATTGTCACCCATATTACCGGAAATTTTTCCCACGGCTAATTCCATATCAATAAAAGGATATCACAGAAACAAAAGTCTCTGCCCTCTCCTAAAGTACCACTATCACCACAGCCAAAATCACGACCGTCAACAGAAAATGTCCCCATGCAAACAATTTCACTGTTGAGTTAACTTCAGATTCAAAGGTTTCCGTCATAATTGCCACCTGTTTCATTACCACCAGCGCAAAAAATAGATACATTAGCATCCCCACTACCAAAAACCCCTTAAGAATTAATTCTGGCCCACTCACCAAAAAATTCTGTAGCCACGCCACACCTGCTGTTTCGTTCATTTGTCTCTCCTCCCGTGAGCTCTTTCGTAATCCTCCGCCAGCTCAGAAACGATTCGTATCACCTTATCTGGATGCGGCACTCCCATAGCCTCGATTGTCGACTTTTCAGCAGCCGTAGCCACAGACACGTCCCCATATTTAAAAATTGACCTGATAAAACCGCCCGCCACCATCGCCGGCTCTTCAATGTGATCCAGATTGGCATAAGAAACCACCCTATATAGCAAATTGACAAAATCGATATCAATAACTCTTTCATTTGTCACAATGAACACCGAGTAATACCACGACAGAAATTTCTCAAATGAAAAGCCCAACATCATTAAATACCACACCAGTCTCCCTACAAATACAACCCTGAAGGGAATCTCTGCCAAAGCCCCAAAAGCAATGAGAATCTCTGGAAGCAATAACGCCAAAATCACGGTAACAATCCACTTAAAATTCGTGATCGGGTGCGCCCGCAACATCAATACCACTTCCTCATCTTGCTGTTTTTGGATAAATTTCACCCCGGGAAACACAGTATAGGCTCCTCCTAGTTCTTTGCGGGGTTTTTCCCCCACCCGCTTCAAGACATCATTGATATGTGTTCTCACTTGATCATGTTGACCTGCTGTCACACCCTCAGTCACGCTCTTCTCTTGCGGCCCATGAGCAGAAGACGCAGGATGTGCATGCGCTTGCTTATGTTTATCCTGAGAAACGTATAGATCAGTCACAACCTGATTTTACACCAAACATCTTCTAACCTCTTCACTTCTTTTCGATATTAAAAAGTCCACTCTTCAAAGCTAGAGCTCCTGGGGCGCGCAAATTAAATGCTCGTTTGAAATTACTTCCGGTAATCGTAACTTCTCCTCTATTTGTCGAAAGTATTACCTTGTTTGTAATACCATTGTTTCCATGCTCCACTCTCACACTACCGACACTCGTCACCCGGCCACCATGCTTGTCCGCTTCCTGTGCCAACCGGTCTTTTGACCATGGATTGTCACTTCCACCCCAACAACTCCTCACATCTTCAGGAAAAATTCCCGACACATCTCCACCTCTTTCCACCACAATGGCAGCATTCACCATATCTGAGAACTCCTCCTGGTTAAGCCACGGATGTGCCCTGCCACAGGTTTTTCCTGTCCTGGTCTTGTACCAGCCTTTATAAAACCACGGACTTCCTGCTTTTACCTCATACGCTCCATCTGCCCACCTCGTCCAATTTGATGTCGTGTCCCAAAATCCAGGAGTAGTATGGCCCAAGGTGGTATAACTTTCCTGATAACCTCCCGACGTACTCGCATACCAGGCGCTAATAATTTCTCCCGTTTTGTTACTCACCAAAATCTTTCCCTTAGTCTGATCAACAGCACTTCCCCACGCTCCGGGACTGTTTGCTTTCGACGATCTCCATACCTGACACGCTTCCGTCACACAAATCGAACCTCCGGCTGATTGTTTACCCATTCGCCACCCCACATAACTCAACGCATAGCTTCTGGCCGCTATCGCTTGCGCCTTCAACGCCTCCATTCCCCCGTCATTTGCCCACGACGTCGGCATCTCCGCTATCCCCTTCATATATCTATCCTCCATTGGCATTGTTCCTGCACTTGTCCTTATCGAAAAACCCGTTCCCACATCCACAATCCTCACATCACCATAGTAAGCCTTAAGAATGGTCTCATAACTCTGGCCTGCCTTGGCCCTACCCAAAGCCCCATATTGGCTCATCCCTTTAAAGTGTGGCGCCCCGAACGAAAACATGGCAAACGCCGGTGAAAAACCTGGATTGTAATCCGGTCTCGCGGCCGGATCGTCAGCTAGTGGTACATCTCCGACCGAAGTGGCGATAGTCCCAGTCTTTTCCGCCAGCAATTCCTGTTGCCTAGCGGTCAATGCTGAGATCTTCCCTCCCAAATCAGACTCATATTTACTGGCTTTTTCGACTTCCGCCTGTAGAAAATCCGCCTGCTTATCTACTTGCGCCTGAAGACTCGCCAGTTTTTGTTTTTGGGACGATAAAGTTTGCGCCTGATCATTCAAATTTTTAATCTCCCCCCCCACAGACACAATCAATGCATGGTCCAGCCGCGCCAACTTCTCCCGCAAAAACATATCTTGAAAAAAATCCGCTGCCCCATCAGCAGCAAACAACACCTGCAATATTGGCTGATCTCGTTTCACTACATAGTCACGTCTCACTTTCGCAGACAACAGTTCCTGTTTCACCCCCACCCGTACTTCTCTTTCAAATATTCCTTTTTGTAGCACCCCGATTTGCATCTCCAAAGCTTTTATTTGCGCTTGTAGTTTGGCAATCTGTTGCTGCATCCCCTGCAGCTGCTGCTTGTTGTTAGAATTTGCTTTCGAAATCGCTTCCAATATTCCATTAAATTTGCCTATGCATCTGGTTATTGTTACTGGATCAGACAAACTTCCTGGATTATCACACTCCTCTGCCCGCACCGAAGATGTCATGGTTATCCATAAAAACGTTATTAAACATATTATTGTAAGTCTCACTTTCGTCATACCAATTATCATACCCGAATTATGCTAAACTTAATCTGTGAAATCTGCACCACTTAGAATACTTATCACAACACTTTTATTTGTCACGTCAGTATTATCCCTCCCAGATCCAACTTACAGCTGGTGTGAAATCCGTTCTCGAACAATATGGGGTACTTACAGTCCCTGTGTCGCCCGCCCTCAATGTGCAAACCCTATGGAACATCTTTGTTGCGACACTGTAGCAGAATGTAATGCTCAAAATCCTTTTTGTGCAGGCACTGGTGCTATTAGGACAGCCTTAGGTTGTATACCCACCTCCGATACTCAAAATACAGTCTGGATTATTGCTACTTGGGCAGTTGGTTTGGCCGGCCTGGCTACTCTTCTTCTGATCGTATATGCGGGTTTCACTATTGCCACCGCTGAAGGCGACCCTAAAAAAATTAATTCCGCCAAAGACACACTCACCTCGGCAGTACTAGGTTTAATTCTTATCACTTCCGCCATCGTCGTTCTCAACTTCTTAGGATTTAACGTCTTAGGTCTCTCCTTATTTGGTTTCCGACTCTAATGAACTCACATTTAGCTCAGATTCCCGATTTCATCCACACCTCCGGCCGATTCTCGACCAGTGCCACACTACCCTCAACAATCGCCTCTCGCACTATTCTCTTTGCCATGGCCGGAGCCGGACTCTATTTTCTTTACCATCTGATTACAGCGGGATTCGCATATATGGGAAGCCTGGGCGACGAAGCCAAACTCATGCAGATAAAAAGACAGATCACCAACGCGCTTCTTGGCCTCCTTACTGTAGTTAGTGCCTTCTTTATTTTGCAAATAATTCAAACTATTACCCGCACCAACTTAATCTAAAAAATGTTTCAGCTTCTTAACCCGCCAGTAAACTTGCAAGACAAGTTTTTCGTCAACCATCCCAACGTTGGGGCCACCTCCCCTTTCCGTGGTCAATTGGGCGATATTGTCTCTCTCTTACTCCTCAATGCCATGGCAATCGCCAGTCTTTATTTCATTTATCTCATCATCCACGGAGGTTACTTACTAATTATCTTTGGCGGACAAATCAACCCTCCACAACGTGTTCAGCAAGGAAAAAATTCCGTCACTTATGGAGTTCTGGGCTTATTGCTAGTCATTAGTGCTTATTTTATACTTCAGATTATATCTACCATTACAGGTGTAAACTTAATTGACCCGCCATTCGTCTAAAAAACTATGTTAGGAGCATTCGGCACTATCGACAATCCATTTGGGACATCCGGATACAACAATCCCAGACTCGCAGCTGGCACTCAGGGCGAAGGTCTTATCTTAATTCTTAGCAGCCTCATCCGACTCTCCATAATCCTGGCTGGTATATACACATTGATCAATCTAATTTTGGCAGGGTATGGATACTTAAGCGCAAATGGCGACCCCAAAATGGTCCAAAAAGCCCACGAGCGCATTTGGCAATCCTTTCTGGGACTAGCCATAGTCACCGGATCATTAGTCATCGCCAGCGTCATCGGCCTCTTCCTGTATGGTATTAATGGATGGAACACGCTTATTTCACCACGGATATTCACCCCATGAGAAACCTTTTAGCTCAAGTCAACTTGGGAAACATTGACGGTGTCGGACCTCTGGGTACATTTGGACATTCAGGACTTTTTATGACTGGCACAGGTGGAGGGCCCGGAGATATGTTGGAAAAATTTGTTTCTTCTATCCTCGGTTTACTCACTATAGTCGCGTCACTTTGGTTCATCTATCAAATAGTCCTTTCCGGAATGCAGTGGATTGGTGCCGGTGGCGATAAAAATACCGTGGAGGTAAGCAAAAAACGTCTTTCCACTTCCATATTGGGTATGTTCATAGTTGTTGGATCATACGGACTAATTGGAATCATTGGCCGATTCCTGGGATTGGACATCTTTCGTCTCGGATTGCAGTTAATTGTTGCTTCACCTTAAAATATGTATCTGTTTACCATCGTCAACCCTGCGGTCAACAGTCAAATCGGAAATATCAACGTCAACGAGGCTGACAGCATGGTCCAGTTGCTACTAAGAAACGTCTTAAATGCCGTCATGGGATTAAGTGGAATTTATTTTTTCGTCAACTTGTTAATGGGTGGTTTTGCCTATATCACCGCCGGCGGAGATAAGGAAGGCGTCCAGAAAGCCACACACCGTATTCGTAATGCCCTTATTGGAATTGCCATACTTCTTTCTTCATTCGTAATCATTTGGATAATCGAAGTGTTATTTGGCGTCTCGATTCTCTCCCTCAACGTTCCTGAACTATGATCAACCAACACCTATTGGCTCAATTTGTTCCCATCACTGTCAATTCTGGTGACAGCAACTACGACTACATTACAAACCTCAAACCCTCCGCTTATGTCGCTACAGCCATCAGTCTTCTCTTGGGTCTTGCTGGTGTTGGCTTCTTTATTTATCTGCTCTGGGGTGGAGTTCAGTGGATTACTGCCGGTGGCGACAAAGATGGTATCGACAAAGCCCGCCGTAAAATCATCAACGCGCTGATAGGTTTAGTTATCGTCTTTTCTTCCTACGCCATTCTTTATATATTGCGTGTCCTATTTAATGTAAATCCGATTGGATTCACCTTAAGAAACCTCTAATTACCCATGCGAAACCACCTGGTTCACATCTCCACAGTTATTTCTATGTTCTTAATGCCTGCAACCGCAAAAGCACAAGACTACATTGGCATAGAACAAAACGTCGATCCGGATTTTACGACAATTCGCAGCCTCACCCCATCAATGATATTGACCACACTTCTAAACCTTCTCCTCCAACTGGCAGGAGTTTTTTCTTTTATATTCCTGCTTATCGGCGGTATTCAGTGGATACTGGCTGGTGGTGATAAAGACGCAATTGAAAAAGCCCGCAGAAAGGTTGTTCAGGCTTTAATTGGACTGGTAATTGTTTTTTCAGCCTACAGTTTCCTTTTTGCTCTCCGCACCCTCTTTAACATCAATTTAATTCAATTCAACCTCGGACATATCGGGGAAATTTCCTCTCAGATCAACGACCCCAACCCACCTGCTCCTGGTAGTGATCCCTGGGATTCAGGGATTCCTTGTACTAACCCCACAGATCCCGGCTGCGACATCACCCCACCATCCGGCATGTGTGCCTGTGGCGGATCTGCAACTGGAAGATGCATTCCGGCAGGCACGTTAGGATCAACATCTGTCATAAATGGTCCATGTTTCCGATGCGAATCAAACGGCTCTTGGACTCCGCTCGGCACGACTGGATGTGGCCTGATTACCTGCATCCCTTGTAACTGACAACCCTTTCTTATAAACTCGAACTCACATGAAACTGATTCTCGCTCTCCTGGCAAGCTTGCTTCTCTTTCCTCCTTCTATTGATGCCCAGCAATTAATAGATCTACGCGACCCCAACTCTCCTTTTGCTAACACCTACAATATTCAGCCCGCCAGCTATATCCGCACGTCGATTCTTGCCCTCCTGGGCCTGTCAGGTGTTGCCGCATTCTTATTCCTCCTAATAGGTGGGTTTCAATGGATTACCGCTGGATCCGACAAAGACGCAGTCGAGAAAGCTCGCCGCAAAATCAGCTATGCTCTCATAGGATTGGCTATCGTATTTTCATCCTATGCGATTCTGTATATCATCCGTACCCTCTTCAACGTCAATCTCATTGAGTACACTATCACACCCCTCTAATTAGCCTCCGGCACTGATTTTATGTTATACTTTCCACTGAAAGGCGGTGAGATTTGATGATGAGACTACTTGCACAACTTGCTCTTCCTATTCCAGACTCGGATGTCGGTAGCGTGGCTAACGTCGATACACGTTTCGACACTTTGAAGAACTATACCCCATCAGATTTCTTGAGAACCATCTTGAATCTTATGTTGGGTATCGCTGGCGTAGCTTCCTTTATCATCCTACTTTGGGGTGGTTTACAATGGATTCTCGCTGGTGGAGACAAAGAAGGTACCGAAAAAGCTCGCAAGAAGATCACTGCCGCCTTAATCGGTTTGGCAATCGTCTTCTCTGCTTACGCCTTACTGTACATTCTGCGTGTTCTCTTCAACGTCAACCTTATCGAATTCAATCTCGCAACGATTGGTTCATAAGTTTTTGGAACCGGCCAGAAATGGCCAAAACAACCCCGGGCCCTTGCCGGGGTTGTTTTTTTGCCCTATATTAAAAACAGATGTACACAACAATTCGCTCACTGATCACGTTGGCCGCATCTGTATTCGTATTAGCATGGCCTACTGTCGCTCAAGCTCAAACAACAATTGCAAACCCTACTCCGCCCGCAATGCTCCAGAACCTAAATAGAGTAATAGCCGCTGCGATTACCGCAATCATCAGCCTTTTTGTTTTCATTTCTTTAGGATTTCTGGTTATTGGTGGATACAAGTATCTAGCTGCAGGAGCAGACAAAGCCCAAACCGAACAAGCAAGAAATACAATTATCTTTTCTCTTGCAGGATTAATAATCACCTTGTCAGCATTCGTAATAGTCAACCTTATTGGCACTTTCCTCGGTATCAATTTGGGAATATTTGATATCTGTATAGCCAGAGGCATCGGCTGCTCCTAAAGATTTGCTAGAATAGTGTAGCCCATGAAACCGACCGTTAAGTTGTTAGTAGTAAGCTCTGTTGTAGCAGTCTTTTCTGCCATCACTCCATGGCTAAATCTTATTCACGCCCAGACCCCCACTCTCGGATTTTTTACCCGTAACCCCTGGCCGGCTCCATTTAATTATCCTTGCCACACAAATACCGGAAACGATCCGGAATTTCATCCGCTAAGACCCTATCCTGGAAACCCTTGCGATGTCCTCATTCCCGCAAAAGTCCCCGAAGCCCCGGACGATCCCAATAAAGTCTATCTCTCATTTCATTGTGCCAAATCCCTAAATGTCTCAGGTTACGATGAGGTCTCAGACGTTATTGACATGTGTGGTCTTTCAGTCCTCCCGGCCAACCCCATCAGTGTCCCCCTAACCCAGGAGGGCGGCGATCGTTCTGACGACTATCTCTGTGAGTCAGGATCCACAGACATTTGCTACGTCAAACGAGTTCGCTGGACAGTCGCTATCAATGCGACCAACTCCCAACTCCCCATTTTCGGCCAGACCGAAGTTGCAATTCCCGACGATTACAAAGTTAACCAATATCTTAATTGGTATCTGAATGGTACGGTATTCCAGTCAGAAAAACTTCCCTTAAACGGTTTCGATCCGGCCGACACTAAACGCATCACCTCTTATTCAGGGCCAATAAACAAATTATATCCAAAAGACTTCCGTGATGACATAAAGGAAACCGTTGCCAGCAACAACGTAGGGTCACAGTACCACAACTATCTGGTTTCCTGTCAGCGGAACATCGACTTTGATTATGTTTTAGACGCTCTGGAAGCAATATTTACAAACTCATTTGGCAGTTTCCTTGATGTTGTCAGAATGATCGATATCATCCGTCGAGTTGGCATGAATAATATGCAGGATTTTGGTGGCGCACTTGTCAACATTGCCTTACTTCCGGGCGATCAATTCAACCCAATCGGAATTAGAAATGTACTTTTAAATTACGGTTTTACTGTGATAGCCAACAACCTTGATGATGTAAACATGCTTTTTTCCCTAGGCAGAAACCTGCTGAGTCGCATCGGAAACATCACTGCAGCTTTACGTCTCGACCTCGCAGAACCCTGCGTCAGCAGCACCCTGCGTCGCCGCCTTAGTTGGGTGGCCAGCAATTTCGATACCGAAACCTGGACACATAAATACATCAATTACTCAACTCTTGAGGACACTGTGAGTGAGTTTACAGCAAGTGTTATTCCGGAAGCTCAACCCGTAGACATCGATGGCCGAATTCTCACTATTGGCCTCAGTTTTCCCACCCTTATTTCAGGCCGCTTTGATTCACGGCTTTATTTCCCGCACATGAAATCAGCTGTTCCTTTATCAAGTCTCGTCCAAGCTTTGCATCAGCCATATCCGGTAATTGTTCCTCCCACCGCCCCTCCCCCCCCGCCCCCAATCCCCACTCCTGTTTTATCAACAAATCCGGCAGACTATCTCCGGGCTTTTTACTTGCCAGCTTACAACCTGATAGATGTTTATTACGGTTTGCCAGGTATGGGTGAAGCGCTTTGGAACCAATTCCATGTTTTTGATCCGACAACAAACCAAGACTACGGTCCACTCAGTAACTATGTTGACCCCAGTGTCAGTGTGCAACGCTATTACGAAGGCATCATACCTACATGGCCTCATTCATATTATCGCTACGGCGGAAGTAGCCAGTGGTTTGTCAGTCGCGGTCTCCCCGGCAGCATTCGTATTCGTCTCGCCGGATCCAGTTATTCAAGTCAAACTGTTGTTCTGGCCACACCTACTCCAACGCCAACACCCCCTGCCGCCACACACGCTCCCTTGTTCAGTTCTGAAAATAGCAATATGTTTTCCCAAAGAGTTGCCCGCCATCAGGGTTTTGGAGCATCCGAAGGACACTCCGACGAAACAGTTGTTCTCTGCCAAAGATATTTTGCAGGCTCCATTCTCAGGGGCTGCTCTGGTGGCGGAACTGTCATTCGCAACACGGAAATTATTGACGGACCTGCGCCCGCTGCGTTATATGTTCCATCAGACTTTACTTGCGACGAAGCCGAAACTCGTACTTCATCCGGAGATCGCCTGCTGGGAAACGTCCTAAACGGAAATCTTACATATCGTCAGCTCTTCCGCTACACACCCCGACTCGTAATTGGCTGTGACGCAAACCCGTGTCCCGCCGGTGCCGGCAACTGCATCAATAGACCCTGTTCCCTGGAGGGAGATGAATGCAATGACCAGCTTCCTGGGGGCGAATGCTGCACGATTCAAATCGGACAACGCTGTCCTTGGATTAGCGAGTGCTACCATGCCAGCTCCACATACGACTGCCGCGCGCCCGGTCCAAACGGATGTGGCGAAAATCGGGAAATAATTGATCTGGATTGTGGTAATGCTGGCGAAATATGTTGTGCCCCCACTGATGAATATGCCTGCCGCAGCAGATCTGGATACGATAGTTATGCTTCTGTTTGTTCGGCCCTGGACCAAACTGGGTGTACTGCCGCCGGAATGTCACCATACTGTGAGTGGCGTGTTGTTCGTGCCGCTCCCGCACTGGCCCCT
Organism: uncultured Gammaproteobacteria bacterium; assembly: GCA_964502885.1. Lineage (GTDB taxonomy): Bacteria > Patescibacteriota > Microgenomatia > CAZETR01 > Amesbacteraceae > XYB1-FULL-44-23. Next base: position 120,243 of record CAZCXU010000001.1, on the reverse strand, counting down.
CGTCCTCCTCACTGCCCTGTCTGGCCAACCCGCAACCTGAGATCAGCTGCACGGGTTAATCCTTTTGTAAAAACACCATACATCGAAAAGCTCTATGACATCCTTGTGGCAGGCCCAAACTCAGTCCTTCGTCGCTGGATGCCCAAACTCCCCCTGACTGGCACATATGAAGCTTGCACCACCACCTCACCCCGAGATCTTGGAATTTGTTCTAACCAATTAACCGAAACAGCCTGTCAGGCAATGGCATCCCAGGGCTACTCCTGCATTTGGCAGATCACACAAACCGATTACGACATCACCAACAACAGAGACGTATCCATACCGGCAGGAACTAGTGCAGCCTACAACGGCCAGGTGCAAAATTTGATCAATCCCCGTGTCACGGCAGGACGTAATGTAGCCTCTGGTGGTATCGGAGGAGGTTTGCGCACTTCTGGGGGAGCTTTTTATTTTCCCAAGGTCGGCAGCCTTGCCGATCACATTCTTGGTGTCCCCACCCGTGAAAACCTCAATCTCCAACGCGCCCTCCGACCAAAAGGCTTTGTAGGATCAGTCAGCCCTATAGACTCACCGGGCGGCATAAACTGCAACACCAATCTTCCCGAAACCAACACACCCTGTGTAGATCGCACTAACTACATAGACATCGCCAGGCGCTGGACCAATTTTCCGGATGGCACTTTCGCAGAACTTTGCTACAACGACGTCGTCACACGCGCAGACGCCGCCGGCGTAAATCCTGGACTTTCACTATTGATTTGGTTAAACGAATCGGACGCCAGCAATTACGAAGCCAACACTCCAGTAGAAGATTTTGGCGTTCACGTCGGTCAATACAACACACCAAACAACTTCGATCAGCAAATCACCGGTCACCTCCTTACCGTAAATGCCATCAGATCCCGTTGCGCATCTGAAATAAATACTTACGGAGGAGTACGGGTATTCTCTGCCATATACCTGGTGGGTGACTCCTGCATTCCCACCGCCGAATCCGATCTATATGCGTTGGGAGACGGTACCGCCGCAAATCCTGGCCTTCAAGGCAAATGGGAATGGATTGCTCCCAGCTGCCCGTTTCCCTTTCCCTAACCAACCACTGTTATTGCATGTTTGATCTATTTATTCTAAAGTAAAAATGTCTTCCATGACAAAACATCTTTCAATGCTGATTAAAAAATACCTTTTTACCCTTTCGTTTCTATTCATAGGGTTAACAGTATTTATCACACCATCACCGGTTCTTGCCCAACCGACCTGTGATCCCGCCGAGCCGCTGTGCGCTCAGGCAGATGCTGCCTGTCAAGCCATTTCCCCCAACCCTTTCGGTGATGCAGCACGTTGCTCCTATCTCATCTACGAAATCTCCCGTTTGTTCTTCGCCGAAGTAACACCACACCCTTGGTACAATCCTTCAATTCAGGAGTTCCAGCAAAAAGTTTTCGACAATACAAATCCCGACGAAATTTTTGGTGAGCGCTACACCTACGCTCAAGTAAACTGGATCCTCAACTCTCTCTCTTCGATGTTATTTCCCTCAGTTATATCTTCTCCTGATCCAGCAGCCCTTTTGCAAAACATCACTGATTTACTCACAGCGATAGATCTTGCCCGCAGCATGCTCGTCACTCAAAATTTTTCTTCTTCTGATCTGGCATTTGTTAATAAATATGGATTCATAGGTCAAAGTTATATTGGAGTACTCAAGCTTACCTACTATATCTCATCACAAATTGACACCCTCCCCTCAGCCTGGTCTGAAACTAAACAACTTGCTTCAAAACTCAACATTGTCTCGGACACGTTTGCGCAAGGAAGTGGTTACGAAAGACTTGGCTTGGGTGGTACCGGAACGACAGACTCTCCTACCCGAGCATTTTGGATCGCCACTCGAAACATCGCACTATTAATTACCACCCTGATTATCATCATTGCTGGTTTTATGGTTATGTTCCGTTCAAAAATATCTCCGCAAGTCTCGGTAACAATTCAAATGGTTATTCCCCGCATTGCCATATCTATTGTGTTGGTTCTCTTTTCATACGCCATTGCCGGCTTCGTAATTGACCTGATGTACTTAGCCATTTCCGCAATTATTGGCATGCTTTATTTTGCCCAAACAGCTATCGGCATGACAATTATAACTGACTTGCCGCTTGCTATGTCCACCTTAGCTGGAGGCGGTTTTGATTTTGTCTGGCATTTCCTTGCCTTTTGGATAGTTGTTTCCATAGTACTGATAATTCTCACTATAGTTCTAGCTGCACTGCTTAATCTTGCTTCTGGAGGAGTGGTTGTTCTCATAGCTGGTTTCATTCTTGGTTTCTTCCTTTGGTCAATTTACGTCTGGGCCAGAATTATTGGTCAATTTGTGGTCGCCTTTATTACTTTTAATCTTCTGGTTGTCGCCGGCCCGCTAATAATTATTTTCGATATTATCCCATCGAAGAAATCTGATTTTGGTGGATTTAAAAAATGGCTTCTTTGTCTCATCGGCAATGCCTCAATTTTTGTGACATATGCTCTCTTAGCAATTCTAATTAATGCAGGGTTTGACACTCGCACTCCCGTCCCAGGATTCGCCGGAGACATAGGCTTCTTTTTTAACAACCAAGCCAACTTTCCCTTATTTGACATGCCCAGTAATATTTTCGTCCAATATGCAGTTTTCGTAGGGGCCATGTCATTCGCCCCCAACATAGCAACCATGGTTAAGAACATGTTCTGTAAGTCTGTAGATCCTTCTGACTTTGTTGAAAAGATGGCCAAAGACACCATGGGACAATTGACTTCGGCTGGTCAGCAAGTCTCCAAAGCCAAAGAAGCCAACATTCGAAGACCTGTCCCTCCCGCAGGTGGTACATCCTAAGCTACGCATTCTATAAACAACTTATCCGAATAAACCATCCACCAGACCACTTTTTTAATTAGCTTTTACCGTAATCAGAAAAGTCCAATGTGTTGTACACCTTTTGATATGGAGTTAACCTGTCTATTTTGGGCATATCCCTACCACCCGCAATTTTTTCTTCAAAGCTCTCCCGAAGCCTCACATCCTCTTTAGTAGCAGTCCCTCCACACCCCAAGAAGTAGTCACCTACTCCCCAACGCCACTTTCTAACCCGATGATTCAGTTGGTCTCTTCTGTGCATAGCCGCTTCCGAAGCATCCCCTCCTGCCTTATCTACCAATACCTGAATCAATAAATCATCTTCTCCACCCTGCTTAGTTTCCCACTCACCTCTACGATTAGGTGCTCTCCTGGTTACTAACTCATAAACATAAGACCAAGGGCTTCTCGTATCCACCCACTTCTCATCTCTTTTATTCAACCCATGTTCTACAACCCATTCTGAGTCCTCCTTGGATACCCAGCGAAACTCCAACTGCTTGACACTTCCGTCCGGCAAATTCATCTGATGTACAAACTTGGCGCTTCTATCAAGCACCATCCCCACCGCCCAAGCCGCCAAATCGGTTAAATTGTGCACTTCGCCTCTTTCTATTCTCATTCCCAACCCAGCCATAAACCTAGTGATACCCAACCTCTGAATATTATGTTCTATCGCTCTTCTTCGTCGAGACGCTTCAGCTGGAGTCATACTCACCCCTTCTTGTTTAATGGTATTTTCATATTCCATAATCCAACCCAAATCCCGCGCTGTAGCCAGAATTTCCTGCCCCATATTCCACGCCCATCCCTTATCTCTGTCAAACTTTACATCCGGCCCTTCGGGGGGAGTCCCACCCCCAAAAGCCAAATTAAATATTTTTTCGGCCGCATTTACTCCAAAACTATAAATACGGGTAGGAGTTACCCCTGTTTGCAACGCATCTTGTCGAACTTCTATGCCCCTTATGGCCAAGTCTAAGATTGTCTCCTGTGGTTCATATCTTGATTCTTCCGGATTAGGTCCTTGTACTCCTCGCGAAAACACAGCAGGAGAACATATAACTGATCGCATTACATCAGGGGCAAATAATCTGCGATGCATAAGTGTTTCATCACTCCAGTTTCCCTGCGAGTCCTTAAATAAGTCTGAGTTTAAATTCATATAACTCCTAAACCTGTGTGGTAATGATAATTTTGCCAATCTATCCACGGCTGCTGCTTGAAAATGGAACTCAAAATATGCCGCCGTTGCTAAAAAGTGTTTAGATTCGACTGCAAACTGATCTCCCATATGTGTCGCCATTGCATACATCCTCGCCCCAGCTAAACCCATACGTAAATTTTTATTAGTACGAATTATTGTGTCGAGTTCATCCGAAGAAATCTCTGGATTCCCTCGCAACACTATTGCTCTCATCATCGCCACCTGCAAAACCTCCCATTCACCATACTGCACATTTCCAAAAGCTTTATTCCATGTATTATCCTTAGAGGGAGCCACCCGTCGCCCCGCCTCCATACGATATTCTCCCCACATTCTTTCATCATTCTCAACATCCCTACCTGCAATTGCATTTAACATTTCACCCACACTTCTCCCCTGCATGGGAGCTTCTCCTGAAGCATTCTTCACAAAACCACCCTGATTCTCATTTAAATGTGAATTAATTTTCGTTCGAGACCCCAACCCAAACCCAAAGGCAAACACTTGAACCCAAAACCTCACATCTCTGTCGTTAATTAGTAGCAACTCATCAGAAGTAAAATTAGCCTCCACCTTACTAGCCAACCCCAATCTTTTCTCTCCCTCAGTCACCGAAACTGTCATGTATTTATTAAGCAGGTTGTGCAAAATTCCACCATACAAAGGTCTGCCTGTTTTTTCGATGTATGGAGCCCCTTGTTCAATAGCATCCAACTCAGCAATTGATGTTGGCAAACCATTGTTACTTAATCCCGTTGCTATCAACAACTCTTCTGCTCTCCTTGCCCTTTCAGCAAAAATCTCACTTTCTGGTCCTCGAGATGGGTCACCACCAGATGGACCAACTCTGGGGGGAGTTTCCGGTGGAGAAACAGTTTCTTCCGTTATAACCCTTGCCAAGTTCAATGTTTCTCTAAACGGGATAGTTCCCCATCCCAACGCCTCTAAACCTTCTTTTGTTCGACCTTCATAATCCGCGCCCTTTGCCACACTTTTTGCCCATTCCCACACCCCTACAGCTGTGGCTTGGTATCTGTCCACCATTCCTTGCAATTTCTCTGAACCCCTTATATTTGACACATTAGGCCCCACAGCTCCAGAAAAGATTTCATCCGCGTCTCTCTTCCCTCGTAAATAATCCCCCTGGCCTGCTCTAGCCACCTGCCTTACCCCTTCAAACATATCTAAAGAATCAGCCACCACCATCAACGCTGCTTGTTCGTCTTTCAGTTGTTTCAACTCTTCAAACCTTTCCTCCTTTAGAGAGATTTTTAAAGCTCTTTGAATTCCTAAGTCCACCTCCTTAAATGATCTCGACCTCTCCAGAATTAATTCCAAAGCTGCGTTTCTCTCGACGATGTTTCTCTGTTCAGCTCTCTCCAAATATCCCACTACATAAGTCTGAATACTAGAAAAGTTCTCCGCTTCTTCCAACTTTTTTTTGAAAATTTCTAAATTATCATCTTCCGCATCAACCTGCCTCCCCCGCCCTCCCCACTCTTGAACATTTCGGCCTACAACATCCCCACTTCTGTTAACTTGGGAAGCGTCCAAGCCAGAGTCAAAATCAAGTCTACCAGACCGTCTAGATTCGCTGCTCATATCGTCCATGAAATTAGTATAACACTCTCATTTTACCACGAATTATCAACTATAGGATAGATTCAGAAACAGCCACAAATCCTCCCCACAATCTTCAAGATTATAGCCACCAATCCCATCAATCCAAGGATTGCACCACCAAACACAAAAGCAACCTTATCTTTGAAGTTTCCCTGCTCAACCATGACTCTATTCTAGTATGTGAAAACATTAGCTTGCAAACTCTCTTTCACGCGGTAGGATAAATGTAAACCAGCTTATGGATAACCACCCTGTCCCGCAAAATATTTCCTCCTACGAGTTCCGTCTCGTGGGCGATATGACCCTCAAGCAATTTCTCCAGCTGGCAGGAGGCATTGTTGTGGGGGTGCTCATTTTCCGTCTCCAATTAATCCCCATAATCAAATACCCGCTGGTTTTTATTTCCATCACCACGGGTGCACTCATGGCCTTTATCCCTATCAACAATCGACCCTTTACCACTTGGCTCGTCGCTTTTTTTAAAGCCATCTATTCTCCCACTGAGTATGTCTGGATCTCTGACGAAATCGTTGCGAGCCTTGCCCCACCCCCACCAATCACACCCACTGCAACAGCCGCTCCACCGTCGCCACCTACACCTCAACCAGTCACCACCGTTCCGGCACCAATTCCTGCTGCCATAAAAATTGAACCGCAGATGTCCACCGCAAAAACTCTACCTCCATCAACTACTCCTAACTCAGCCATTTCCTCCATTGTTCCCACACCCGCTCCTAATTCAACTGTTCCCCCCATTATCCCTACATCTGCCCCTTCTTCTGCACCTATCCCCACTTCCCCTGCACGCGCCCAACCAGTCTTTACATCTCCAGTTAAAAATTCCACCTCAACTCCAACCATCTCAACCTCTTTCTCATCGGCAGGCACACCCCACGCCGAAGCGTCACCACAAACAGTTTTAGCTACACCCACCACTCCTACCTCACCAATTCTCACCTCCTCTGGTGTTTCAGCTGTTGTTGCTAACACTCCCCCGCTTCCCAAACCTGTAAATATTCCTTCAGCCCCATCTGCTACAGTCACCACTCAGCTTCCCAATCCTGCCAGTCCGAATATTCTCACCGGCATGGTTGTAGATGCAGCTTCCCAGCCGTTAGCACAAACAACTGTAGAGATTATTGATACCAAGACAGGTATTCCTGCACGGGCCCTAAGAACCAATCGTCTCGGTCAGTTCCAAATTGCCATTCCCTTGCCAGCCGGAACTTACAACGTCATCGCCGAAAAGGAAGGTTTAACTTTTGACCCGGTTTCTATTCAAGCCAAAGGCAGTATTATTAGCCCTGTTATTATTCACGGAAAAACCTAAAAAAAGTATGACTATCCCCCCCCGCACACAAGATCATCTGGACATTGAAGATATTCAAAACGACATCGTCATTCTCAAAGACGGCTCGGCCTGTATGGTCATGGAAATTAGCGCCGTCAACTTTGGTCTTCTTTCAGAAAGAGAGCAGGACGCCACCATTTATGCCTACGCACAGCTTCTAAACTCACTCACTTTTTCCATCCAAATCGTTCTCATCAGCAAACGAAAAGATATTTCCAGTTATATCGAAAAACTGGACACTCACCTTGCCCAAATCACCACATCAAAGCTCAAGGAACAGCTTACTAAATATCGCGACTTCGTCAAAGCCATCGTTCGTCAGGGAAATGTGTTGGATAAAAAATTCTACATATCTTTGCCATTTAGTTCACTTGAATTAGGTGTTGGTTCTTCGCTGAAAGTTCTGGGAGGTAAGTCAGCAAATACCACTCTCCCCAAAGACTATATAGTTGATCGGGCCATTACAAACCTTGTTCCCAAAAGAGATCATTTGTTGCGACTTCTCGCTCGCATAGGTCTTAAAGGGCGCCAAATAACCTCAAATGAACTATTACAGTTATTTTTTAATTCCTATAATCAGGATGTAATGGGAACAAACGTTACCTTACCAAAAGTTCCCGTTCCATCAGTCAAAAATGAAGCTACCAAAACTCCCTAACCTTACCCCCGTCAAAAAAACTGCCACTCCTGCAACTCAGGTCTCCGGTAACGTCCCAGACACAAATATGGCTCTCCCCCAAAAAGAATTATCCCAGGCCAAAACAGTCAAGGATATCATCGCCCCACAAAACATTACCATCGATTTCAATTCATTAAAAATCAACGACACATATTTCCGCACCTACTTCACCTCAATAAACCGCCGCTTCGTCTCCAGCAACTGGCTTAGTCCCATCATTAATTTTGACCATTCACTAAATATTTCCATGTTCATCTATCCTGTAGAAAGCAAGTCCACGCTCGACGATCTGCGTCGAAAGATTGCCGAAATGGAAGCCGAGCTAAACACTGACGCCCAACGCGGCCGCGTTGTCGATCCTGTAACCCAAGCCAAACTCGAAGACGCTCTGGCTCTTCAGGATCAACTCGTCAAAGGCATCGAACGCTTCTTTCAATTCTCTCTCTATGTCACCATTCCCGCCGATTCCCCCTCCGAACTTGAAACTGCCAGTAAACAGGTCACTAGCTCCCTTTCATCTCTTCTAGTGGCCTCTACACCCACACTCCTCCAGCAGGCTGAAGGTTTCAAAACCACCCTCCCCACCTGTATCGACCATCTTATGGTCACCAGAAACATGGACACCACCTCTCTGGCCACCACCTTCCCTTTCACCTCATCAGAGCTCACCAGCAATGACGGCATCCTCTATGGAATAAATCAGCACAACGGCAGTTTGGTCATTTTTGATCGCTTCTCTCTGGAAAACGCCAACTCAGTAGTATTCGCCAAATCCGGTGCGGGAAAGTCTTACACCATTAAACTTGAACTGGTTCGTTCCATGATGTTTGGTACAGAAATAATCGTTATAGATCCTGAAAACGAATACAAAGCCCTCTGTGATGCCGTAGGAGGCGACTACATCAATTTCTCCTACAATTCTCAAAATCGCATCAACCCCTTTGATCTTTCCCTTCTTACCCAAAATTCAGATGAAAACGAGCTTAATCTCAAAATTCAATCGCTGCATTCCATGTTCAAAGTCATCATGGGAAACCTTAGCCCCACAGAAGACGCACTTCTCGATCGCGCCCTCAATCTCGCTTATCGTATGAAAGGTATCACCCCTGATCCCGCTACACAAAAAAATACTCCCCCGCTAATGGAAGATCTTTACAAAGCTTTCATTGGCATGGAAGAACCCATAGCCCTATCTCTTGCTGATCGCCTAGAACGATTTGTAAAGGGAAGTTTTACCGGAATAGTCGATCAGCCATCAAATATTCAACTAAAAAATCAATTTACAGTTTTTTCTGTCCGCGATCTCGAAGATTCTCTCAAGCCCATTGCTATCTTTCTCATTCTTGACTATATCTGGACAAAAATGCGCCGCGACCTCAAGAAACGCATTCTTGTGGTAGACGAGGCCTGGTATCTCATGCGTTATCCCGACTCAGCCAGTTTCCTCTACAGCGTCGCCAAACGCGCTCGTAAGTATTTTCTCGGTCTTACCACTATTACTCAGGACGTAGAAGACTTTTTGAACACTGATTACGGCAAAGCCATCGTCACCAGTTCTTCCCTACAAATACTCATGAAACAATCACCAGCGGGAGTCGACAAAATTTCCCAGGTCTTCTATCTCTCCGAGGGAGAAAAACACCTTCTCCTGTCAGCAAACGTTGGAGAAGGTCTGTTTTTTGCAGGAAACAATCACGTAGCTGTTCGCTTTGTAGCATCCCCGGACGAACACAAGCTAATTACCACCAAACCCTCCGAAATATTAGCTCAAAAACAAGCTGAAACTCAAACCAAACCAATACTGGTTCCTGAATCAAAATGAACACTTTTGCCTACCCTGACTACATAAATCCATCTGTCGTCAGCAGTCTGGAAAACGCCGTAATTGAAATCTGTAATTCCTGTCATAATTTTGATCAGTTCAAAACAGACGCTGACCCGCTTTGGCAATGGGCTGGGCAGGTCCTCCACAAAAGCACAGAAGAGCTTCGCCGCGAAGTGGAAACACACTCTACAGATGAACATTTCTCCGACCCTTATCAGGAAGAAAAGGATCATTTGCTCAAACTTCCGCTCATATTACTTGAAGAAATTAATCATCATTAAGAATAATGGCTAGTTTATCTATTGGCCCCATAAATCCTCTCATTGGTCGCCTTCGATCAGCTTTTAGCATTAATATCACCAAAATATCAAGCTTTTCTTACGGCAAACTTCTAACATTTGGTACAGATTTCAAAAAACACCTTATTGCCGACGCAGTCACTCTACTGGGAACAGCTTTCATCGCATTGTTGGCAACGGCGATATTTTTTGGCTTCATCCTAATGGCTGTAATAGTAATTAACAGCTCAGGATTCGTAACTCCGGTTTCTCGTTTTGGATTCGGCTTTGGAGGTGGTGGAGTTTTTGATCCCGGAGGAGGTTTTGCTGACCCCAGCAGTTGCCCTATCCCTGGAGGAGTCATATCTCTTGGTTCTTACAATCCCACACAGGAACACAATCGCTCGGGAGGACACGGTAGTTCTTATTACTGGGAAGACGTATACGGAGGTAGTTGTTACTCTATACCACAAGGGTCCGGTTGTCGGACCTCCACCCCACCTGATGGAAATCGCTGTAACCAGCCCGGGGGAGGAGCTTCGTGCTCAGAATATGGTTTTGCAGCTGACGTATTCTCCTCTGATACCAGAGTGGTCCTTCCACAAGTAAACGGTGTCAGTGTAAATTGGTCATGTCGTTACGGATTCGCCAATGGTTCAGTCGGAAATACCATCTACTGCGACACAACGTCTGGCACAACATCTGTCCACTTAGTACTTACTCATGTTATGGTGCCATCTTCCTACGCTACAGATGCCATATCTGGTACAGTTGTTACCGCACTATTTGATCAGGGAAACAATACACACCTTCACCTAGAGGCACAGATAGACGGAGTTTGGGTTCGTCCTGAAAATTATTTCTGCGGTGGTTAAAATATTACAATATGAATTCCAAAATCAAAAAAATTATCACTACATTAGTAACCATAATCATTGTTCTTGGTATTGCTTCTTTTTTTGCTGATTCTCAGCCTGCCACCAACAATTCCCTCCTTCCGAATAATGTGCAAGTTACTCCGCCACAAGCGACTATTTCACCCACAATCGATCCAAACATACCACTTAAACTTACTTACACCTCTCCGGTAACCAACAAACCCGCCATTGCAGGATCTACTACAGCCATATATTACGCATTCAACCGCCCTCTGACTCTTTCAGAAATAGACAAATTAATCATCGTCTCAAATTCTGGAATTTCATTCAAAAAGATTATTCATAAAAATAGAATGACAATTTATTTTACGCCCAATCAACCTTGGAAACTGAACCAGAAATACACGATTAATCTTCGTGTGCCCAATATTCAGGAACCTTTTATTATGACTTTTACCCCAGCCCAATCACCACCAATAGGGGACGTCATAAATAGTTCAGAGAGAGAGCATTAGACTCTTACCGGCATTATCAAGTGCAGCAATTCATTGTCACCATCAATTCCAAACAACCCTGAGGCCAGGCTGTCATTCATTCCAAAGGTAACTCTCTCACTATCCACACTATTCAAAAAGTCCAACACAAACCGGTAATTGAAAGCAATCTGTCCATCGTCTCCAGTCTTCTCCCCTTCCAATTCAACAGTGCTCTCTCCTGTCTGAGTAGCGCTTGCCTCCACCATCATCCCGCCATCTTGAATTCTAAGCCTGATAATATTCGAACTGTCCCTTGCAAATATCCCCACTGCCTTAACCGCCCGCAGCATTTCCTGCCTATCAAGAGTAATCTTTGTTCTGGTATCCACGGGAATAATCTTTTCTACATCAGGAAAATTACCCTCCAGTATCCGCGATGTAAGCTGAATTCCATCGTAAGCCATAATAACCTGGTTATTCTCAGCTATTTCAGCCATCTCAATCTCTTCCTTTTTACCCTCTGCTGCAATTCTTGACATCTCCAATAGTGTTCTTGCCGGAAGAATCAACCTTTTATCCGATAACCATAACCCCCTTTCCATCTCAATAAATCTCCTGCTCAATCGAAATCCATCACTTGCCGTAATTTTCAATATATTTCCCTCACTCATAAAAACCACACCTGTCAAAACTGGCCTACTCTCATCTGTAGCTGCAGCAAAAGCAACTTGTTTTGCAACTTTTTCCATCATCGCCCTTTTAATCTTTACTATTCGTCCACCTTGTACACTTTCGATCTTTGGTACCACCGGAAATTCCATCGCTGAAATCCCTGTAAAGGTCGCAGATAGCTTTCCGCCCTTAATAAGCATCTTCTCCCCATCAGTCGATAGATCAACGCTCCCTGCAGGCAACGATGATACAAATTCAGTTAAGTTTTTCGCCGGAATAGTTATGTCACCCTCCTCCTCAATCTTTCCCCCCACCATTACACGAATTCCAAGTTCCAGATTTGTTGCTACTAGGGTCAATCCATCTTTGCGTGCCTCCAATAGCACATTTGCCAACACAGGCAACTGCCCTCTGCTGGGTATCACTCTGCTGACTGTTCCCAAACATTTTGCCAGATCACTTTGTAAAACTGTTGTTTTCATTCGGTATCGATATTTTTATATCTAAAATAGTCGTCTCAGTAGTAGGTATTGTGGATAAGTTGATTATTTTGCATTATCGCACTCAACTTTCGGGTTAATTTCTTGTGTAAAACCTACTATGTAAACTTGTGCACATTATTGTGGATAAATTAAAAAAAATCCACTAGGTGTGAACAACTTATTGTGTTTATTCACAAGTTTTTTCCTCCCATCCCCTGCCCGCACACACTTTGTCCACAAATTGTTCATGTCGTTATGCTCCACCACCAAAGATTTTTCTTTTAACATCCGCCATTTCGGCTGCAAATTTATGGTTCTGGTCCAATTCCCCTCGGACTTTGTCTGTGGCGTGCAATACTGTGGTGTGGTCTCTTCCTCCCAGCAGCCTTCCAACTTCTTCCAATGGTAGTTTAAGATCGTGGCGTAATATAAACATTAATATTTGTCGTGGCCAAACAATCGTCTTGGTTCTTTTCTCACCCTTAAGTTGTTGCACGCCCACTCCGTAATAATTTCCGATCTGGTTTATGACTTCAGTTGGAGTAATAAATCTGGATTTAATAGCTTCTTCGTTTTGAACATTCAAAAGTTTCAAAATTTCCTCCATGTCTAATTTTTTTCCCCGAATTCGCTCTTCTGTTTCCAGTTTAATTAATGCCCCCTGTAGTTCTCGCACTCCGGTAACATTTGCCGCAATCGTTTGAGCTGTTTCCATTGAGATTTCCATGTTTCTTTGTTTGGCTTTAATTAGAACAATTGCAGATCTCAATTCAAAGTCTGCCGGCCCTACGTCGACAATTAAGCCAGCCCCAAACCGGCTTCTCAGCCTTTCCTCTAGCTTGGCAATTTCTCCGGGGGGCTTATCTGATGTCATAACGACCTGACCCCCGTCGCGCTGTATAGCGTTAAACGTATGGAAAAATTCTTCCTGCACTGTGGGTTTTCCGGCAATAAATTGCACATCATCAATCATGAGAAGTTTTACTTTGCGATACTTTGATCTAACTTTATCCGTAGTTTTAAATCTAATAGCTTCGACTAGGTCATTCGTAAATTCCTCTCCGGAACAAAACAATACCTGTCCATTTGAATTTCGCAAGGCTTCGTGACCTATCGCTTGCATTAAATGTGTTTTCCCCACCCCCACCCCACCGTATATAAACAATGGATTGTATGTTTCTCCCAATTTTTTCGCCACGGCCTGTGCGGCCGCATACGCCATCTGGTTGCTTCCGGACACAGCATAATTTTCAAAGGTAAAGTCAGCTTTCAGGTTGGCCTTTCTCCATGCATCAGAAAAAACGGTGGCCTTGGGTGTCTCAAAAAGAGTTCCTTTTTCATCAAGTTCAATTTTCTTTTCCGCAACTTTAATTACCACCTCTGCTGTTTTGCCTGTTACTCTGGATAATTCCCTAGCAATTTGTCCGTGATAGCGAAGGTCTAATGTGTTTCTTATAAATGTGGAGTTGCATCCTATTTCAAAAATTGTTCGTTGATCATTTTCCTGGATGTCTACAATGTGAGTATTTTTCAGATAGGTGTTAAAAATTCCCTCAGACACTTCAGTTTTTAGGGACGCGAGTACACTTGTCCAGGTTTTTTCCTTATCCATACACTGCCACTCTTATACCAGTTATCCACAATCCGTCAAGAACCATAGCGAGCACAAACACAAATTCCAGATTTTTTATATAAAATATCTGGCTATTCTATTTTGACATAACCAGATTCTGGAATGATATAATAGCCACGTTATGGCAATGAAACACACCTTTCAGCCGAAAAAGATCAAGCGTGCCCGAAAGCACGGATTTCGTAGTCGTATGAGCAGCCGAACTGGCCGCAACGTTCTTAAGCGCCGTCGCGCAGTTGGCCGCCGCCGCCTAACAGCTTAAAGACTTTGCATGCCTCCTCGAATTTATAGACTTTCCCGTAAGAGTTTTTTGCAGGTCAAGTCGTCAGGGAGAAATCTTTCATTCCCATCGATAAGTTTATTGATAAGCAAAAGGACTGGTCTGAATTCAGGAGATCAAAATCGTTATAGCGTTGTCACCTCGGCAAAGCTTGCCAGAAAAGCTGTTCAAAGAAATCGCCTTCGTCGGATTTTATATCATGAGATTGCAGAAATAATTCCAGATCAAGGCTTAGATATTATTATTTATCCCAAACCAGCCTGTCTCAGGTTGTCCCATGCGCAAATTACTGCTCTCATCCATAGTCTTTTACCAGAAATACCTATCACATAAAGGGTTAGGTTGTCGATTTCAGCCGACCTGTTCTCGCTACGCCTATCAAGCCATAGAAAAATATGGTATCCTTCACGGAGTTTGGTTGGGTGTTCTTAGAATTATTCGCTGCCATCCATGGCACCCTGGCGGATTTGACCCCCTTCCATAATCACTATGTTTGCACCTCTTTGGGACGCTTTACTCACACAGCCGTTGCTCAACGCCTTATTTTTTTTCCTTCAACTGACCGGAAATTTGGGTGTAGCAATAATTTTGCTTACAATCGCTCTCCGCATAGTGATGACCCCGTTAGTTTTACCAGGACTCAAAGTAACTAAAAAAACTCAGGAATTGGCCCCCGAAATTACCAAACTCAAGGAAAAGTACAAAAACGACAAACAAGGGCTTATGCTGGCTCAAGCCCAACTTTTCAAAGAACACGGACTTAATCCAGCTTCAGGTTGCTTGCCTCAGATAATTCAGATACTCATACTCATTGCTCTCTTCTCAGTATTTAATATCGTGCTCAAAGCAGATCCCTCAAAAATTGCGACAGAAATCGGTGATAAGTTGTATTCCTTCAATCAACTCCCCTCTGATTTTAAGCTTACTACTGATTTCTTATATATGGATCTTACCAGGGCCGACGTCTTTCATATACCTGGCGTCCCCCTCCCGATTCCTGGACTGTTTCTCTTTCTGTCTGCAGTCACTCAACTGATCAGTTCCCTAATGCTTTCCCCTGTAGTCGCCAAAGCAAAAAAAATTGCCGATGGCACACCTGAGTCGTCCGACGATGCAATAGTAGAGGCACAGCGCCAGATGGTCTATCTTTTCCCGCTTATGACCCTCGTAGTAGGGTATCAATTTCAGGCTGGGCTGGTAATTTATTGGTTTGTTTTTTCCCTGACCGGAGCAATGCAGCAATACTCTATCACGGGATTGGGCGGGCTCAAACCTTGGCTAAAACGATTTAATTTGCTAAAATCAGCCGACTAAAATGGATCACACATCGAATGTTTTGGCCCAAGCCCAGGAGCTTCTTGCACATCTTGGCTTTTCTATTGACGTCACCGCTACAGTGAATTACGACAAGGAAACAGACACCTATCAGATTCTTCTTCAAACCGAAAATCCTTCTCTTCTTATTGGTTATCATGGAGAAAATCTTGGTGCGATGCAGTTGATTCTCAACCAACATCTTCATGCCAAATACTCGCAATGGTTTAATCTTTCTGTCAATGTTAATGACTATCGTGAACGCCGCCAGTTTACTCTCCACTCCCTCGCCGATACTGCAGTGTCTCGGGTTATTGCCACCGGACAACCTCACTCTTTGCCTCCCATGCCCGCTTCTGAGCGCCGCATTGTCCATTTGTATTTAGCCAACCACCCGCGCGTAGACACATCTTCTCAGGGTACTGGTCGAAGCCGTAGTGTCATCGTTTCAGCCAAGGCTTAGTGGTTTTTTCCTCTCAGACTATAGCGACCACAAAACAAAATTTTCGTTTTGTGTAAGATATGTAGTCATTCTGTTTTGACATGACTATATAATCGGCCTATTCATGTATAAACTAGAGCGATTTCTGTTTGGTCTTTTTGTTCTGATTTTTCCTTCTCAGTTGGCTTATCACTTATGGCCAAATTTTTCGCATCCATTCGGCCTTCCGGTAGATTATCTCTCGCCTGCTATCTACTTTGTCGATCTTTTGGTTATGCTAATTCTCTTAATTCGACTACCTCGTAATCCCACTTTTTTCCGTCAAAGATTTCGAGTCGTGGTTTTACTGTTCATCGCTATCCTGCTATTTGTATTAAACACATCAAGAGTGCCTCTGTTATCTCTGTACAAGGTAACAATATTTTTCCTGTATTTATGCTTTATATATTCCTATGTGCTTTCTGCGGATTATTTTTCAAAAGTATTTTTCCGCATCTTGCCCTTTACAGTACTTTGGTTATCTTTATTGTCAGTCTCTCAGTTCTACTTGTCTGGTGAAGTGGGTGGACTTCTCTATTATCTGGGAGAACGACCTTTGTCATTATCCTCCTCAGCAGTCGCCAAACATACACTCCCGTACTTTGGTACACATCTTCGATCTTACGCCACATTTCCCCATCCAAACGCCCTGGCCGGCTTTTTGGCTGTCTGCTTGATGTTACTTTTTCCTAAACACACACATTCGGTTCAAAAAAAAGGGTTTACTCATTTTGTTATTCTGCTGGGTCTGTTGGCGATTTTTTTGACTGGGTCATTTGGTACGGTGGTGGCGGCATTATTATCGTTTTGTTTGTTAACATGCACACATCGTCCCAAATTGCTTTTTGTCTGCATGATTGTTTTGGGTCTTATTGTTCAAGTTTGGATTCAGCTTCGCCCGCTATCATTATCTGGTCGCCTAAATCAGCTTCCTATTTGGCAAAACCTGATAAATAAATATCCTGTTTGGGGGACTGGACTGGGGGCTTACGTCTATGTGTCAATCAATTCCTTCCCAAATATTTACGCTGTGTCCTCGCAGCCTATACACAACACTTATCTACTGCTAATCACTGAATTGGGGGTTATTCCATTTCTGGTGGTGATAGTCACTTTATGCTGGGGCATCGCGAAGCTGATGCACAATTTATCTGTCAACCACCTTTTTTCTTGGACATTCATCCTTTTTAGTGGATTTTTTGATCACTATTGGTTAACCTCACATCAAAATTTTCTTTTAATTATGATTCTGACAGGCTTATCTGTCGTGGGTTCAAAACAGCAGGAAACTATTAAAACAGCTAACCGATAACAAAATAACATTTCGACCAGTATATATTGACTCTTTAATATAAAATCAAAAATATTATCTCGACAGAAAAAACACAGCGAGACTGTACGATCGCCGAAAAATCTATGAATGGACACATCGCCATAAATTGTGATGGTGGATCCAGAGGGAACCCTGGCCCATCAGCCTGTGCTTTTGTTGCCGCCAACATCTCCGGAAAAGTCATTTTCAGTGACTATCAATATTTGGGTACAACTACCAACAATCAAGCCGAGTATCGCGGCGTACTCCTTGCTCTGTCTTGGTTGGCCACTGCTCTACCGGGAAATCCTGTTTCACACATTTCAATTTATTTGGATTCGCAATTGATAGTTAACCAATTAAATGGGGTTTATCGCATCAAAGATCATTCATTGCAGCAACTAGCGTCCCAAGTCAAAAGCCAGCTGAATTCCCTTTCTACAAGACATCATGTTCAGGTCAGTTTTAACCATATTCCCCGTGAACAGAATTTCGCCCCGGATGCTTTGGTAAACCGATGTTTAGACGCGAATTAGATTGACAAAATGATTTGGTAAGTTCGAATTAAACTTGCGGGAATTTTCATGTTTTTGATGTACTTACATTAACAAGAAAAGTTTAGCCTCGAAATACTGTAAGTATCAGGTATAAATTATGTGTAAGTACACAGATATTGTTAACTAGCATTTTCCCGCATATCTGTTGCACCTCGCTTCATGGCCCGCTATAAATAAACAAATGCATAAGAATTTATTAGTTGCAAATGAAGTTACAAACCGTTATTCAGTCCTCATATCTGGTGAGGTCACTCAACTTTCAAAAAACCTTGCAGTACAATTTTCCTGTCTTCAGACAATTCAGGTTCACAGTGAAATCGGCAGCACATCTCCAAATCAGACACCCCTGCACCTCTCGTGCATCTATCATTTTGTTGGGTTTGGTCCTCCCTCATTGAATCAGTCAATATACTGCACTTCATATTTGCATCACCTACTCGTTGGAGCTGTTTCTCAAAACGCCAAATTGATTTTGGTAGTTGAAAGCACCACCACTCATATGGTCCAGACAGCGATTCAGTTTGTAGCTCAGTTTGCCCGCAGGTATCCGTTGCGGTTTGAAGTGGTGCCGGTGCCGGCAGACAATCCACTTCCGGACTCTTTGCTGCTATTGTTGAAAAAGAATTTGCACAACCTGACACAACTTCCTGCCCCATCTAAGGCATCACCGGTACTCGTAAAAAGACTTTATGAAAAACCTCGCAGACATAACATATTTATTTCTTGGTCAAAAATAATAATTCGGTCGTTTGTTGTTTTCGTATTGCTATTGCTTGTCTACACAGTGTCACTTCAGGTTGTTTTGGGTTTCGCATTGAGCGATTATGCAAAAACAGATTTTGGATCTGCTCTCAAGTTGTCTGCGGTGGCCCAAAAAACATCATGGCCTTTAATAAAAGCGTCAGGCCTTTCCCCGTTTTTCTCTATGATGTTTAACTACCCACTCCCATTGTCGCTAGCGCAAAACCTGTCTGACCTATTAAGCCAATCCTATTTGTCAATCAGAGAAGTCAATCAAGCTGCTACTAATCAATCATTCAATTCTCAGACACTTATGAGCCAGTTACTACATGCTCGTACAGCATTTGCAGATTTTCAGGAAAAACTTTCGACAGTTTCATCGCTCAATTCAAGCAGTTCCAGTCTGCAGTCAGTCAAAATAACTACAAAAGAGATACTCTCGTATATAGGTAAGTTGGTGTATCTTGGAAATTCGTATCAACAAATTATTGACGGATCTCGGCCGATTAATGTCTTAGCTCTTATAAAAGAAAACCCCAGCATGTCATCAGATGGGGGAATCGTAAAGTCGTTGAAATTACTGCAAATCATGTCTGGCCGCATTTCAGTCATAAGTGAAAAAACTCCCCAACAAATAGCTGAGTCTATCGATGGCCTGATTCAAAGCCCAGCTGGATTTCAGGATATCTACGAAAAAAACATCTGGAATTTTTCCAATCATAATTACTCACCGGATTTTCATCTCTCAGCCAGGTATGCCGCCTGGTTTGTTGAGAAATCTCAAAATTGGTCCCCCGACCTTGTATTCTCTTTGTCTGAGGGGGATTGGCAGAAACTTACAAATTTAAATACTGGAACACCCGACACTATGTCAGACCTGGTTTATTTATTCAGACAGGTAGAAAACCGGCACATCCTGATTTCCTACCAATCCGTCAGCGACACACTTTTACAACACATAAATTGGAGTGGGGGAGTCGCGATGCCAATTTGCACCTCTCATCTTCCTTGTGCTAGTTCGGTAATTTATCCATCAGTTACATCCACATCTTCTGAAGTAATGGCGCCAAACTATCATTTGGAAACTGTACTGTTGCCCGGTGGGGGGATTACCCACTCCCTCAACTTCCGCCTGTCCAAGGCATTGGGAGATGAGTACTTCTGGGTGTTAGTATCAAAAAATATTAGTATTAAAAAATCATTCACAGGGTCAGTTGCCTGGCCAATTAGTGTTTCCCAGCCAGATTTTCAGTCAGGAATCAGTCTGCTTGGGTTTAAGATTCCAAAACTTGACGCAATCACAGAGTTCCAACTTCAATTTGAGGAAAAAAGTTCTGTTTCTGCCAGATTTACTTACCTCCTTCATTTCCTAAATCAGCCAGGATCAACTTCTCGTTTGACTTCCACGATAAATTTTCCTCCAAGTTGGCACTCGACAACCTATTATCCGCCTGTAGTTGCTAGAGCAGGCGAGCTCAGTTATAATACGCAGAGCTCAAAGCCACTAAGGCTTAGCATTGATTTCATCTTGAATAACTGAGTATATGGCCGAAAAACACTATCTTAATTGCCAAAAAAGGGAACTTGTCGGTCGAAAAGTAAAACGTCTTCGTTTAGGTGGTACAGTTCCAGCTAATGTTTTTGGGAACAAAATAACCAGCTTGGACATCCAGGTAAACACTAAGGAGTTTGCCGCTTTTTATGCCAAAGTGGGGGAGTCAAGTTTGGCTTATTTGCATATTGATTCCGAAAAAGATCCCAGACCTGTTTTTGTAAGTCAGGTGTCACGAGACCCTGTGACTTCGGATGTCCTTCATGTTGCATTTCATCAGGTAGATCTTAAGCAAAAGGTTACTGCCCCTGTTCAGATTGTCCTCGTGGGGGAGTCTTTGGCAGAAAAAGACAAGTTGGGAATTATGGTTCAGCAACTGCATGAAGTAGAGATCGAAGCCTTACCTGCGGATATGCCTGAGAATATTCAAGTCGATGTTTCCAGTCTTGCTGAGGTAGGCTCTCATATTACTGTAGGAGACCTCAGTCTCGACACTACACGCTTGAAGATTGTGACAAGTCCGGAAAACACCATAGTGCAGATCGAAGCCTTAGCCAAAGAAGAGATTGTTCCGTCCGTGACACCTGCCGAGGGAGAAGTTGCCCCCATCGAAGATGGAGCCCCCGAAAAGAACACCGAACAAACGAAAGAAGCCGAAAAACCGGAATAATAATCCTCTCCAAATCAGCCTTCTTCCCTACCAGACTTTTCTTATTAGCATTCCTGTAAATCCTGATAGATTTTGTCTGATACCCTCCTGCCAGATTGCCTCTGAAACAAACGGCATTAACGGGTGAACACTTGTCAGAATATTGATTAATGCAGCCGTAAGATCCTTTTTTGACCTGCCATTTACTCGTGCTCCAGAATTAATTCTTGTCTTTATAAATTCCAAATCTTTGTCAGCGAATTCGTGCCAGGCGTATTCATAGATATATTCTGCAGCATCATTGAAACGTAGGTGCTCTAAACTTAATGAGACCTTTTTTTGAACCAGCTCCGACTTTTGTCTAATTGTCTCCAGACGGCTATTCAAAGATTCTTGTACTTCGTTGGAAATTGCTTCTCCTTGAGCAGTATCCTGAATAGTCGTAAAGACAAACCGTGCCACATTCCAAAGTTTATTAGCAAAATTACGCATGCCCCTAATTTTGCCTTCGGAAAAGGGGATTGAGCTCCCTGGAGCGACACCAAAAACAAGAGCCATTCTTACCGCATCAGCTCCGTATTTATCAATAAAATCAACCGGATTGACCACATTTCCTTTGCTTTTGCTCATTTTTTGCCCCTTGCTATCAGTCACTTTTGACCACAAGTACACCTGTTTAAATGGAACACCTTGTTTCACATATTCTCCAAACAAAATCATTCGTGAAATCCAAAAGGGGAGTATATCCTCCAATGTGCCCATGAAATCGGAAGGGAATCTTGTGGCAAACTCATGTTCATCCAGGGTTACTAGTGGCCATTGGCTGGAGGAAAACCAGGTGTCAAAGGTGTCTGTCTCCGGCAAATATATTTTTCCGTCCGCGGGTTTCTCCTCTGAAACCACATATCTGGGGGCCGACTCTCCTGTGCTGGTTCTGATCCATTGCAGCCCGTCCACAATTTCCGATAGGGGAGTGCCCTGTTTCAGAGCATGACTAACAGATGATTGTTGAAACTTTCCCTCTTTATCCAGCCATCCCGCCCAAATATTTTCTTTTTGAAAATCCAACTCATACCACACCGGAATCCGAATTCCCCAGACAATTTGCCGGCTGATGGGCCAGTCGTGCATTCTCTTTAACCAGTCCAACATTAATCTCTTAAATTTCTTAGGAAAAAACCTCACCTCATCACGATTTACTGCTTCAATAACTGGTTTTTTCAAATCGTTTATGCGTACAAACCAGTTAGGGATGATTGTGGGTTCGAGCGTTCTTTTACACTTGTAGCAAATGGATACCGCGTGTTTGTAATTCTCATCAACTTTTTCCAGTAAGCCAGCACTCTGCAAATCCGCAACAACAGCCTTTCTCGCCTCAGCTACTTTCAAACCCGCATATTTACCAGACTTTTCGTTTAATCGCCCATCAAGACCAATTACCTGTTTTATTTCCAGATTGTGACGTTTCCCCATCTCAAAATCAGTCGGGTCATGTGCTGGGGTTACTTTTACTGCTCCTGTTCCAAACTCCCGATCAACAGCTTCATCTGCAATCACTTTCACCTTGAATTTTCCAATCAACCCATCCACTTCAATCTCCTTACCTACCAGACTTGTATACCTGTTGTCGCCCGGATGAACCGCCACAGCTGTATCTCCAAACTTTGTTTCCGGCCTTACTGTGGCCAACACAAAAGGGCCGTACCTTAAGTAGTACAGCGGATCCACTCTTTCCTCGTGATCAACTTCGAGTTCAGACAGGGAAGTTCCGCAGTGTGTGCAATAGTTCACCATGTAGTTGTCCCTGTAAACCTTACCCTCTCTTTCCATCCGTCTAAAAGTTTCATAAACCCGTTCGACTACACGTCTGTCTAGAGTAAATACGCTGCGGTCCCAATCAGCGGATAACCCTAGTTTCCGAAACTGTTTGTATATCAAACCCGAATTGTTTTTTACAAACTGGAAGATGTTGTTATATAGGGTTTTCCGGTCAAAATTCAATCTCGATTTACCTTCTTTAGCCAGGTTCTTTTCATAAACAAACTGCGTCTCAAACCCTGCATGATCCATTCCTGGAATCCACACCGTCGAGTAGCCCTGCATTCTTTTCCACCTGGTAACAATGTCATCAATGGTATACATCGCATGGCCGGCGTGCAGGGATGCATTTGCGTTTGGTGGGGGCATTAGAACTGTATATGGAGTTCCGGTTGCTGCAGGTTTAAATGCCCCACTAGTCTCCCACATCTCATAGATTTGGTCCTCATATTTTTTGTGGTCGTATGCTTTGTCCATATTTCACAAAAAACCCGCTTCCTCAACATTATAAGGACGAGCGGGATCTCGTGGTACCACCTTATTTACTTCTCGTTGTGCCGTTCTACTTAGAGACATTGTTGACCCTGTTCTTCGGCGTGACTCGCGGGTGACTGGTCCGCTCAATTGTCAATACTGCCATCATTATAGAGCCTTAGCTTCCAATCGTCCATCTCGGTCGTCTGTCTGGTTGGATAATATTGTCATCAATGCCAGCAGTGCGGCGTAAATAAGCGGCAACACCTATCATTGCCGCATTATCGCCGATCAGTTTTTTTGAATAGGGGAATCTGGTCTTTAGTCCAAAGTCTTCTGCCATTCTTCTAAGTCTTTTGCGCAGTAAAGCATTTGCTGCCACCCCTCCACCGACCCACAAGTATTTTGGCTTTTCATTGCCAAGTCTTTCTATTTGAGCGCTACAAACTTTTTCAAGGTGCTGAAAGGCGCGATTTTGAAAAGTAGCCGCCAGGTTGTATGTTTGTTGTCTCGTTGAGCTCTTAGTTCCGATTTCATTGGTTAACCTGAAAAAAGCTGTTTTTAGTCCGGAATAACTAAACGCCTCAAAATTTCTCTGCCTCGCCATAGGTAATGGCAGGGAATAAGCCTTTGGATCTCCAAACTTTGCCATCTTTTCCAAAACAGCTCCACCCGGATATCCCAATCCCAACATTCGGGCTGCTTTGTCGAGCGCCTCTCCTAGTGCGTCATCTTGCGTTTGGGCAAGAATTTGATATTGCCCAAATTTCCTAATATGTACTAATTCTGTGTGTCCCCCGGAAATGACCAGTCCTAATGCTGGAAATTCAAAAGAGGTTGCGGGTTTATTGCGTGGCACAGCCAGGTTGCTCAATAGATGTCCTTCTATGTGATTTATCGCCAGTAAGGGTATTCCGAGTTCATTAGAAATGGTTTTTGCGGCCAGAATTCCTACCTCCAGCGCAATGGCCAGGCCCGGCCCAGTAGTGACCGCCACACAGTCAATTTCTCTTTTGTCTATACCTGCCCGGCCCAGAGCTTTTTGTGTTACTTCAGTGATGCGCTCTGCGTGCATCCGTTTCGCCAGCGATGGCATCACTCCGCCAAATTCCGCGTGTTGCTGCGCCTGAGACCAGACTATGTTTGCAAGTACATTTGTGCCACATGTTACAGATACAGCTGTTTCATCACACGATGTATCAATAGCCAATATTAGTTCAGCCGTTTTCATCTTAAGCCTCAACCCCCCAGGAGATAATTCGTTCATTCTCGCTGAATCCATATTTGATCTTTATCCAAACCACAATCGCATCATCATCATATCTGCGAATTAAGTTTCCGATTTTTTCGGCCCACTCGATCACTATGACGCTCTTTTCCGAAATTCGCTTTACATAACCCATTTGTTCAACTTCTTTCTCGTTCTCAATTCTCCAGGCATCTATGTGAACCAAGTTGTCATATTCGATTTCCAGACTAAAAGTGGGGGAGACAACTGTGTCAGTAATTCCCATCGCTTTGGCTATCCCTTTTGTGAGTTGCGTTTTTCCCGCCCCCATTTCTCCTGAAAGGGCAAATACGATTGCTCGCTGATGCAAAAAGTGTTCGTACTTCTGCCACAATTCCTTGCCAATATTCTGGGTGTTCTCTTCGCTTCGGCTTATTACTCTGTTTTCCTCTGAAAATCTGATCTCTCCTTGTCGAAGTATTGTTGCATCGTCCAAAGTCGTATCCACTACGGTAGACGGTTCATTGTGTGGCAACTCCCCTGCATCGATAGCCAAATCAATCAGTTGTTTTTGGTCCTGGGAAATATTTTCAAAAACATCATCCAGCTTATAAGGTCGTTTCTTGTAACTGGCGTTTGCAGATGTTGCGACTATCGGCTTGCCAAATGAAGTAATCAATCTTAGTAAAAAATCGTAATCTGGAATTCTCACTCCCAAGGATCCGTTTTCTGACTCAACTCCGGAGGCAACTTTGTGTTTTCCTTTTGACACTATTGTTAACGGTCCAGGTAAAAACTTTTTATATAAGTTTCTGGCAGTCTGGTTAATTTCTACATATTGTTGCGCCATGGCCATATCCGAAACCATAATCGCATATGGTTTTCCTGTTGGGCGTTGTTTGTACGCATTAAGTCTTCTCACTGCCGCCTCGTTGCTGGCATCAGCCGCCACACCATACACCGTCTCGCATGGGAAGATTACCAATCCTCCTTTATTTAGAACCGAGACAGCCTCTGGAATAATCTGTTGGGTCTCTTTGACTAGTTTCATTCCCGCCAATTATACTTTAGCCGATGAGCGCGCTTCTCAAAATCGGTATTTTGCTTGGTGTTGGTACAATAATCGCTTTTTTGTTTTACACCAATCTCCCTGAATCCAGAATGCGCATGTCGCCAGTATCAGAGACTATGCCCGCTTTTCAGTTGCTTCTTCCTAAACCATCCTCTGTTCTGACCGGAGTGCTGATGATAAAGGGCTATGTCCCCAAATCCTGGACATTTGAGGGCCAATTTCAGGTTCAGGTTCTCAGTTCAGGCAGGGAGATCCTTCTATCGCGAAGTATCCCCGTGCCTGCCCCAACCTCCAGCGAAGACGAGTTGCTTCTGTTTACTCAATCCTACGGTCTACCTGTCTCTAGCGGGTCTGGTTTCTTAGTGTTTCAAAACGATAACCCCAGTGGTCTTGCCGAAAATATGAAATCGTACGAGCTGCCGGTAGAGTTTTCCGCGCGAGCGGTAGGTACTGCTTATCTTTTTGATCGTCAGGAAAACGTCTCAGATGAGCTGTGCAATGTCGTAACTCCTCGTCCTGTTCAACTTGGTTTGTCAAAAACTCCGATCAGAGAAACTCTTTCTCGCCAGTTATCCGAAATCGATCCCCGCCTTACCATCAAAGAGCTCAGTTTGCGTAACGGTGAATTGGTACTGGTCATTTCAGAAATTCCCGGCTTAACTTCTGGAGGCTCCTGTCTTCAGATGAGTCACCGCACTCGTCTAGAACAATCCGCCTTGCAGTTTCCTGAAGTCAAGCATGTAACGATTCTTCCCGAATCAGTTTTTCAACCGTAAGGATCTTATATTTTTGTTCCCCGAAGATACACAGCCTGCCAATTTTTGTAATTTGAGTAAAACGTACGTTGTTGTAGTACTTCATCTCCGCGGGTCACTTTCCAATCAAAGGCTACTTTTGCTCCCCATGCCGAATGCTCGACTTGTACAATCTTTCCTAGTGGCAGGGTGGGGTCGTCCTGGTATAGGTCAGGTGGCGGAGGGGTAACTTCCCAAATTCGCGATTTTGACACCTCAGCTTTTCTTCCGTCGCTTGTCCCATAAATTTCAATAGCCAGATATTTTGCTTTTTCATCAAACACTGTCTGGATAAGAATGTGTCTCGACGTATCGTTTCTAAATTTGAAATCCGGAGCAGGCTGAAATACCGTTGCATCAAATCCAGGCTGGTATTTCTCCTCATAATAGTGAACCCTGTAGGCGTGTGCGGTGCGCTCTTCAATTGGAAGTCCGGTATTCAAGGCGGCTCGAAATAAAGTGCTCGATACCTGGCATACTCCACCTCCGTCTCCTAAAATTGTTTTTCCCTCCTTAATTATGTATGCCTGTTTATACCCGGTATCACCTGAAATTTCCCCAACCGTTTTGTTAAACGAAAAAATTTCTCCAGGGGCAACTAATGTCCCGTTGATAGCATCAGCCGATTTTTTGAGGTTAAAAATTCGGTTAGTTATTGATCCGGAAAACCACGACTCACCTTTGCCTATAAGCTCAACAATTCCCAGATCATTCACGTCCTCAGCCCCAGTGTCGGGGTCAGTTAATACTGTTTCAATGTTAATCGCCAGTTCTGTGGTCGCGGTCTGTTCCAAAGATTCAAGTGCCATGGCAATTGATTCAGACATGGTGCTTTTTTGTAAAATTACGCCTTTCTTACCCGGCTTGAACTCCTGGACCTTGCCGGGATCAACAAATTTAAACGAAGCATTCTGTGGAGGTTTGTCTATCGTCTTTGCCAGCTCATCCACCCACAAACGAATTTTTTCATAAGAAAACTTTCCTGGTTTAATATCCAACCATGTCAATATTTGTCTGGCGCCTACCACCCACTTTTGTCCCGTATGGGGATCCTCTAAGATAAGATTCTTGCCAAGAAGCGGCTCCGCCTTGGACTTGACATTTTGCATCTCTATTTCAGTCAACTTTGGCCGCAATTCTTCCACAGGTATGTCAATTTTTTTTGGATTTAGCTGGGCATATGCATCTTCAATTTTTTGCCTCAAAAGAAACGTATTTACCCTCTGCCCATTTTCCCCCTGTGTAACAGAAAGTGATTTCTCATCCCCTGAAATCTGGATTTCCGGTTCCTTTTCAGGAATATCGATCTCCTGCGCAATCTTTCTAAGAGTTTCGCTTATTGCTGCCGCATCAATCGTCCTTGAGATTTCTACATCGGTTTCATGACGCAGGAGTTTTAGTTTGGTGCGTACGTCGGCTAACAAATTTCCGCTCCGACCCACAAGAGCCGCGTTTTTAACAGATTGACTTACGTCATAGGCAATATTCAGCAGCTTAGAATCTAAAACATAATCATTAACTCCCCATTTAAGCGATAGTTTCTCCATCTTTTGTATTCGATTTACTAGTACCCCCTCTGCCTCAATCTGAGACAGACCGCCAACCATTTGACCTCCTACAGATATCCCTGGATAAATCTTTCCAGCATAACTTACTTCGAATGCCAGCCCGGGCAAAGCAACCATCAAAACAATGCCAACAACAATAGCCGCAGCAAAATCTCTTTTTGAATTGTTAGGTTTCATGGTTTATAGTGATCATATTCGAGTTTGCAATTTTGCCAAACGAGATTCGACGTAAATCATATTGTATCGAT
Organism: uncultured Gammaproteobacteria bacterium; assembly: GCA_964502885.1. Taxonomy (GTDB): domain Bacteria; phylum Patescibacteriota; class Microgenomatia; order CAZETR01; family Amesbacteraceae; genus XYB1-FULL-44-23. The sequence goes on along the minus strand of CAZCXU010000001.1, from coordinate 92,158 downwards.
GCTCTTCTGCATAGTACAATAATTTATATGCTCCCCCAAACACCTGCCCCACCAAGTTCTTTACCGCCAGTACCGCCTCCGCCCCCCAATCCGGCTCCTGCGCCCACAAGCACCATAGCCACCCCTCCTGTCGTTCCTCCCCCGCCAGCCCCGCCCGTTTCACCAGTGCTCCCCCCTTCGCCTCCTCCCGTCGTTCCTTCCCCGCAAAAAAAATCGTCCCTAAAGATGATACTTTTTGCCCTTTTTGGCATTGGGGCGATTCTTGCTATAGCCTTGGGATCAAAGTTTCTTCCTATATCAGGCATTAGTAGCGTGACATTGACCTACTGGGGACTTTGGGAGTCTGAAACACTGATGCGTCCTCTTCTGGACGAGTTTGAAAAAACTCACCCCGGGATAAAAGTTGTTTACAAGATGCAGTCGCCGCAGGAATATCGTGAGCGTGTTCAGTCAGCGCTTAACAACAACAACGGTCCGGACGTATTTCGTATTCACAACACCTGGCTTCCAATGTTCAAAGGTGCGCTTTCTCCTGTTCCCAGTACAGTCTTTTCAACAGTTGATTACGAAAAGACATTTTATCCAGTTACCAAAACTGATTTTTCCTCGCAAGGAATATATTACGCCGTTCCGCTAGAAACTGATGGAATAGCCATGTATGTTAACGACGATCTTCTCGAACAGAATAATCTGTCCGCGCCAGAAAATTGGGATCAGCTCAAAGAAGTTGCTATCACTTTGGCAAAATGTGACTCACTGACGGGTAGTTGTGAGTATGGGGCTAAGCTGACAACCGCAGGTGTGGCAATTGGCTCTACCAAAAATGTGGATCATTGGGAGGATATTTTGGCGGTTCTCTTGCTTCAAAATGGTGTCAACATGTTGACACCGGCGATCCCCAATACCAACGCTGCTGACGATGCCATCAGTTATTTTGCGAATTTTGTAAACACTTATCGCGTTTGGGATGAGAATTTTCCCAACTCCACAACTAGTTTTGCGTCTGGTAAGGTTGGTGTATATTTTGGTCCTTCTTGGCGTGTTTTTGACATCAAGTCGCTTAATCCGAAATTACGCTTTTCTGTTCACCCTATTCCTCAGGTCGCCATTGAGCCTGGAAGAGGGGAACAGCAGATTACCTATGCCAGTTATTGGGCAGAGGCAGTCAGTGCAAAATCTAAAAACCAGAAACAGGCGTGGGAATTGGTAGCGTTTATGTCCCAGCCGGACACCTTACGCAAACTGTACCAGTCAGCAAGTGATGATCAACGCTCCTTTGGTGAACCATACTCACGCAAGGATATGGCCAGTGAGCTCCAGACGGCCCAATACGCAAACGTCTTTGTAAAGCAGGCTCCTTTAGCTCGATCTTGGTATTTAGCTTCGTTTACTCATGATGGTAAAACCGGCATCAATACTCAATTATCCGAACTATTTGCCAAGGTGGTTGCTCGCTCAGTATCTGTTAGCTCCTTGGCGAATGAAATAAATAAGATATTATCCACTTATGGTCTTGCAGCCGCCCCAATCGAAAAACCCCAAGAGCTCGCTTTTTAGTGCACTCAGATATTCTGACCAGTTTGATTACCCCCTCTCCATGAAGGAGATTTGGTTTTGGCAGCCCTTCACAAATTTTTCTTTAAAACATCTTTCCCTGGTACTAAACAAAAAATCATGCAATGAATTTCTGTATTTACCTGGTCGCTCAGGCTTAGTCAAATTAAGAAAATTTCGTAATCAGACAAGTCAACATAAATGGAAAATTCTTGAAACCGCGGCTCTCAGATTAAAATGGCTACCCACAATTCGTGGAATTTTTGTTACAGGGTCACTTTCGATGAATAATTGCCGACCACTGGACGACATTGATTTAATGATTATCACTTCGCGCGACGCAGTTTGGGTTACCAGACTTCTGGTTGCCTTGTACCTAAAGGCAATAGGGCTTCGGCGGCCGCCTAAGGTCTCTGCTGGTTCATCTCCTGAAGTTGCGGACAAGCTTTGCGACAATCTATATCTGGACATTGACCACCTCTACATACCTCACACTCCAGACAAATCAATGTATCTTGCGCATGAAATATTACAGGCAGTTCCAGTATGGCAACGAACCGGTGTTTATCAAACATTTCTAAAAGTTAACTCATGGGCAAAAAAATATTTACCGGTAGCCTATAAGCAAAAAATGCTTCAGTCCAAACAAACATCCCAAACCTCGCAGTTGCATGGGCTGTCTTTCATGCCGGTAATTAACTATTGTGCCTTCATTTTTCAATATCTGTACATGCGGGAAAATCTTTTTCTTGAAAAAATTGGTCTGGGGTATGCTTTTTTTCATCCCAAACGTAGAAATTTCAGATGAACAATAAGCATTTGCCTATTTGTTAGCTTTTATTAAGAAGTTAACTCTTGACAAAATTTGGCTCCCTTTGGTATATATATTGGCAGTCATAAACGTTATTTGCTAAATATGTCTAACCCAACGCTTGATATATCTTCTTTGAAACCCACATCAGGGTACATTCTCATAGCTCCGGAAGAACAATCAAAGCAGACGTCTTCCGGTATTTATCTTCCTGATTCTGCATCTGGAGAAAAGCCTCAGCAAGGTCAGGTTTTAGCTGTAGGTTCAGATGAGATCACCTCAGACGGGGTCAAAAAGCCTAGTCCGGCAAAGAAGGGTGATTTGGTTTTTTATAAAAAATGGGGCGGGAACGAGGTAAAAATTTCAGGCAAAGAATACATTTTTGTTAAATTTGAAGACATTTTGGCCGTTATATCATAAAATAAAGAAATCTTATGGCAGCAAAACAGTTAAAATTCAGTGACGACGCTCGTCAGGCGCTAGTTCTTGGTGTCAACACTTTAGCCAAGGCGGTCATCACCACCCTTGGGCCCAAAGGTCGAAATGTGGCGCTGGACAAGAAATGGGGCGCCCCCAATGTTGTGCATGACGGCGTGTCAGTTGCCAAAGAAATCGAGTTGGCAGACCCGTTTGCAAACATGGGTGCACAGTTGGTTAAACAGGCCGCCGAAAAGACCAATGATGCAGCTGGTGATGGAACTACCACAGCCACAGCCTTAGCCCAGGCGATTGTAAATCAGGGCATGAAAAATATCACTTCCGGGGCCAACCCCATGTCGGTTAAGCGTGGAATAGACAAAGGTGTCGAGGCAATAATTTCTGAGGTCAAAAAAGTCTCCAAACCGATAAAAAGCCAGGAAGAGATTGCCCAAGTAGCTACCATTTCAGCTGGTGACGAAGAGATCGGAAAGAAAATCGCAGAAGCTCTGGAAAAAGTAGGTCGGGATGGAGTGGTTACTGTAGAAGAGGGGAAGGGGATGACGATCGATATAGAGTACAAAGACGGTATGGAGTTCGATAAGGGATACGCTTCAGCTTACTTCGTTACAAATCCGGAGAAGATGGAGGCAGAAATAGCCTCTCCGTACATACTTATTACCGACAAAAAAATTACTTCAATACAGGACTTATTGCCGTTCTTGGAGAACTTCATCAAAGTTTCCAAAAATTTAGTTATCATTGCAGATGACCTGGAGGGTGAGGCACTAGCCACGCTAGTCGTCAACAAATTACGCGGGGCCTTCAATGTTCTAGCTGTCAAGGCGCCTGGCTTTGGAGATCGTCGTAAAGCTATGCTTTCCGATCTCGCAATCTTAACCGGGGGAACGGTTATATCTGAAGATACCGGCCGTACTTTTGAGGGGGTAAAGATTGAAGATTTGGGACAAGCAGACAAAGTTTGGACCGATAAAGACAATTGCCGTATTATCGGCGGAAAAGGTGACAAGAAAGCTATTCAGGCTCGTATTAAACAACTCAAAGATGAAATTGCTCGTACAACTTCAGAGTTTGATCGTGAAAAGTTAGCTGAGCGTCTGGCCAAGCTAAGTGGTGGAGTTGCTGTTATAAATGTGGGAGCGGCTACTGAGGTGGAGCTGAACGATCGTAAAGAAAGAGTGAAAGACGCAGTTGGTGCCACAAAAGCTGCGGTTGAGGAGGGGATTGTTCCCGGTGGTGAAGTGACCTTAGTCCGTGCGGCAAGAATCTTAAATAGTCTCAACCTGGAAGGAGACGAAAAAGTAGGATTGGAGATCCTCCGCCATGCTCTTGAACAGCCATTCCGCTGGCTTCTGAAGAATGCTGGGATGGATGATGGTTATTATTTGAAGCTGGTTCTTGATTCCAAAGATGCGGATTGGGGTGTGAATGTCGCCAACGGAGAGACTGGATCTATGACAAAATTTGGCATCATCGACCCCACAAAAGTAACTCGAAGTGCTCTCCAAAACGCAGCTTCGGTTGGTACTATGATACTAACCACCGAGGCTTTGGTGACTGAGATTCCCGAAAAGAAAGAGGCTCACCCTTCACCTGCCTCTCCGGGTATGGGTGAAGATTACTAAGTAGAGCAAAACTCTTGTAATAAACTTCCGAGTCACTGATAAGTTATTTGTTACCAAGAATCAGTAGAGGATTGATTGGTCTACCGTTTTCCGTAATCTCTAAATGCAAATGAGGTCCAGTTGATCTACCTGTGTTACCTGTTTCTCCTATCACGGTATCTGTGGTAACGTGTTCACCGGCTGTGACATTGATTTTCGACAAATGAGCATACAAGGATTCATATCCACCGTCATGGCTTATAACGATTTTATTACCATAGCCAAATCTACCCATCTCTGTTTCTTTCACGACCCCCCCCATAATTGGATTAATTGGTGTTCCAATGGGTGCTCTGAAATCTAAGCCGGCATGAAGCAGCCAAAACCCCTGGCTCATGTCCCTCTCTGGAAGTGGAAACTTAATCCTTTCCTCGGTAGATAAACTGATTGTTCCTTCAGGTGCTACCACTATGCTAATGTTGCCACCCGTATCTTGTGCGAGGCTTGGTATAGGTGCAAAAACAGATACCCACACTGCTAGAATAGTTAAATTAACTCCAACCATTCTTCTCAAGCTGGAATGCATTACCAGGGGTCTCAAAGCAAAACTCAGAGGATTACTGGTCCCGCAGGACACGACAAATTTAATCGCCTGCCAAGCCATCTCCTTGGCGGGTAGGGGAGATGCCGCTTTTTGAATCGTCATCTCGGCCCGTTCCAGAACAAACCTTTTCCAGTTTTTGTTCATAGAGATAAAAAAACCTCCAACATGGGAGGAGTCTTCAGAGCGTATTCTACCAAAACGTAATCGGTAAAGTCAAGATAAACCGAATATAACACGAAGTAATGTGCAGTCCCCTATTTTCGGTTTATATTCGGTATTAAAAGTAGGGGATATTGTGATAATGGTTGAGGCCTGGGGGGGAATCGAACCCCCGCAGTGGCGGTTTTGCAGACCGCAGCGTTTCCACTTCGCCACCAGGCCAACTTTCGGCTCATTTTATAGTTCCAGCCGGGTCGATGCAACTTACACTGTTTATACATTATGTTCTTAAAAGGCATTGCTTGTGTTATATTTAGGCCGATATGGTTTCTCGAAAAGGATTCGCTTTTATGGGAGTATTTGGGCTTTTGGGGGTGATATCGGCTTTTCTCGTGCGAAGTATTCTGTTCCCTTCATCAGCTGCGGCAGGTTTATTGATATCTTCAGAGCCAACTGCAGTAGTTTTTGTCAACTCAAAAGAAGTCGGGCACACGCCTTTTGATCAGAAATTTCCCCCGGGAGAGGTGTCAATTAAGTTAGTGCCCCAAAACAGTACTTTGCCTCCTTTTGAGACCAAACTCCGTTTGGTGCAGGGGGCATATAGCGTTATCAGGCGCACATTTGCCGCCTCTGAAGATTATGTGGCAAATGAAATCGTGTCGTTAGTTTCTCAGCCCGGAAAATCCTCCGGTCTTAGCGTCATAACTACTGACCCGGACTCCGTCTCCATTTCCATTGATGGTCAGCCTCAGGGGTTTACTCCACTTAGCCTAAATCCTATTACGCCTACCGATCACGAGATAAGTCTTACTGCTGCAGGTTACGAACCGAAAACAATCAAAATTAGACCTCAGGTGGGATATTTGCTTCAAATTTCGGCAAAACTGGCCGTAAGCTCAATTTCTGCCGTGCCAACCCCCCCATCTTCCGCCTCAGCTAGTGCCTCTCCGTCTTTAACAGAAGCTAAATCTGTCACCATCTTGTCCACTCCAACAGGATTCTTGCGTGTTCGTGAGCAACCAGGAAGGAACTATGCGGAAGTTGGTCGGGTTTCTCCCGGAGATAAACTCAACTTGCTTTCGACAAAAGAAGACTGGTACGAAATAAAATTACCAGCATCAAGCTCGACTTCTTCTGGGTGGATATCGTCAGAATACGCAAAAATAAACAACTAACCTACAGCCACGGCCAATACAATACCCACACCACAATCCCAATCCACAACAGCACAGATCCTAAAAGAGGTTTGTCGGATAATATAACCCGCTCAGGTGATTCTGCTCTTGCTCCGTCATAAATAATTCTCAAATGACGCATAATTCCAAAAATTGCGACCGGAATAGTGGCCATTAGCCATTTACTAATCGTTAGAGTTCTGGAGGCAACGGGAAGCGTGGCTTGGGCGGTTGGCACACCACCCTGGTCATAGAAGTTGAATGTATACAAAGCCCATGACAAAAAGGAAGCTGTTGCAAACATCGATAGATAAGAGTCTAGGATATTTGCGCTATATTTCCCCATCACCCTTCTGTGAAGTATAGCTTTAGACTGCTCGGTAAGAATTGCTAGTTCTGCCCTGCGTTTTCCTACAGCGATGAACAAAGAAGTCGAGATCACACACAGCAAGAACCATATGGATAAATGTGCATTGATTACTAAAGCTCCGGCAAACACCCGAATAAAAAAACCCAGAGCAATTACAAAAACGTCCACAACTTCATAATTCTTCAGCAGCATTGAATACAGCACTTGAAGCACCCAGTAGCCAATTGTCGCCACAAAGAATAAAGGTGACAAATTGTAAGACCATGTCAAACCTACCACTGCTGCACCCAAAAAACATCCCAACGCCAGCCACACAGGAACTCGTCCGGCTGCAATTGGTCTCTTGCGCTTGAAAGGATGCGCCCTGTCGGCCTCCATATCTACAACATCGTTGAGAAAGTAAATCGATATTGCCACCAAAGTGAACGCCGCAATCGCCGAAGTTACTATCCAGAAGTCCTTCACCCAGACTTCATACGAAAAAATATATCCGGTAAAGATCAGCGCACCATACAAAGTCAGGTTCTTTATCCACTGTCTTGGTCGGGCCGTTTTGATGAGGTCGACCAGTATTGAAACCATAATACAATACCGGAAACAATTAATATAACTGTGGCCATTGTAAAGTACTTCACCGCTGCGTGCAATTGCAGTGCCATGAATCCAAAAACCATCGAGGTCAGCATGTAAAAAGTTGCAATTTTTGCTTTCCCCCAACCCTTATCCAGCAGATAATGATGCAGGTGTTCTCTGCCTCCCCAAACTGGTATCCTTCCTTCCTTTATACGTTTGATAATTACCCACACCGCATCCACTATTGGCACACCCAACACTAAAAGCATCGTTCCCACTTTTGCTCCAGACAATATAGCCAGTACTCCCAGAAGGAAACCCGCCAGACTTTTTCCGCCATACCCCGGAATAATTTTTTGCGGGTACCAGTTCCATTTCATAAAGCCGGCGTAGGCTCCCGCGGTCAGGGCAGCTAATGATATGGTTGTAAATTGCAGCGGATCCCCGGAAAACTTCATCCCCACTGCCAAAACAGTAATTGCGGCTACCACCACAAAACCAGGCAACTGCCCGTCAACTCCACTGCTCCACCCCACAATGTTTTGCATCCACACCAGCCACACCATGGCAAATAAATCTGATAATATCCACAAACAACGAAACTCTCCCATCAACCAAAAACATATTTGTGGTTGATCGAGATATATAATTCCTCCCATCGGATTGGTTATATATGCTATCCCTACCCCGGAGCCTATGACCAAAAGAGCTGCCAACACGTTCACTCCCAACCTTGCATAAGGCGAAACTCTTTCTTCGTATCTGTCATCCAGAAAACCCACGATCATGAGCACAAAAGCACCTAAAAGTATTGCCAAGGTCTTTGTCTCCCAGGGAAGAAATATTATTCCACCAATAGCGAGTGCTAGGAAGATCGGAACACCACCTCCTCGGGGAACAGCAATTGTGTGCACCACTTTTGCATGCTTATGTTTTGCGGGATCGTCAAGTATCTTCCAACTTTTGCCATTTTTTATCACCCACCACGTTGTTATGTACGAGACAGCTGCAGCAACAATGGCTGGGGCAAGCATGAAAAGTGTTTGACTCATGAATTTTACAAAACCAACACAATAGAACGGATAGTTCCTAGTAGTAATAAAATTTGCGAAATTGACAGCGCGCCACACACAATTGAACCCAATATTCGATCCTTATTTCTGGGGAGAATTACAAAGTTGACCAAAAATGTAAGTGCTACAGTCGCTGCCAGCGGAATAAAAAGACCCCATTTAGGGGATAGCTGCTCTTCTCCCCAGGGACGGCTGTAGAATAGAGGTATCTGAGGTGGCAGATTGTTATTTATTGCCAACCAAACTCCCACGCCGACGGCGATTGCCCCTGCGCTGACCAGCCACATCCACAATCCCAACTTTAGAGCGACTTTTTCCCAGTCAATTTTTTCCACACTTCCCATTATACCTTTGCTGCATTTAGTGTCCAAACTCTGCATCAACTTGGGCTTTAGCCTGAAATATTCTTGCATGGCCTATGTGTTCAATCTCTTTATACCTTGTTTGCAAAAGCTCGCGTAGTCCTGGTAATTCATCCTCGCTTCCATAGGAGATTATCACCCTCGAAGAAGTGTCTTCTAGCAATCTCAATGTGATTGCTTCCGCTGCAAAATCCTTGATGTGGTATTTTGCGGTATATTTCCCTATAGGTGAGCGTCGGGAGATAGCATAAATCATCGGCTCATCACCCCAGACAAAAATTTTTTCTTCAGTTTTAGTGATCGCTTGCACTTTCTTTGCCACCTCATAATTCTCAACCACTCTGGCCCCAAACCATTTGTAATAACTGTCGGTATCTATTCTTTTTGTCGCCCAATACCAGAAATTTCTGTAATATCCTACCACCGGATAATTGTAAAATCCAAAAAACTTAATTAATCCGGTCCACAACAAAAATAAAATAATCAACACTCCTAGCGCTTTCCCCTTGTGTTGAAACCCCCAGATTATCACCAGCGCCCATATCAACGTAGCTTGTAATAAATAATGTGGGTACGGTCTTGCTGACAAGTTGACCGCAAACATGTTGCATATTGAGCCTATCCAGAACCAGGACCCAAGTCGTCCTAATTTCCTCCCCCAAATCAGTATTGGTAAGATAAGTATTCCCGCCAATACCGCCCTTCCGGACAGGGTCGCAAGCCCAAATCCTTGTTGGGTGGTCTTCCATGAAGATACATAAAACAGGTTTTGCAACCAGGCTGCTCTTATGTATTCCACCGCTGTTCCTTGTGTCACAAAATATGTCCAACTCAGTAACAGGGCAAGTGCGGTCCCGCCAGTCAAAATAAGGCTGTGTTTAAACCATCTACTATCTCTTATGGCCAGCCATGTAAGCGGCCAAATACAAATTTCCACCAAAGCTGGCATTTTAAAAAGTCCAGCAACTCCTATTGCTATTCCGGCAGCAAACACATGTTTACTACTCTTAATCTCAACAAGCAAATATGTTGCCAAAGTAAGTGGTAGTAGAAAGTACAGTTCAGCATTCGCAATGTTTCCTTCCAATTTTGGGTAGTTAGTAAAGAAAGCAAACACCAAACTGGTTAGGCTGGCTATGGTTGTTTTCTTGAATAACTTTAATGCTAATAGATAAAAAACTATTACATTGGCAATGTTCCATGCTGCGGTGACGAATTTGAAATCGAATTCTCTACCTGAGGCTAAAGCAGCCATCCAATATAACAGCGGAGGTTTATTATCGTGGATTTCCGAATACAGCTTTACACCCTCCCTTAGGGATTGACCTATAGTAAGGTAAATTCCCTCATCACCATACCAGTACGGTTCAAATAGAGTTGGAACCCTAACCAGAATTACTGCACACACAAGGACAATTATCGTCTCATGTCTTAGTACCCACTGTTTAAAATTCAACAGCATATTAAAAATAACTATAGCCGATACCAAAACAAAATGTCACATCTGTCTATTTGCGGGCAATACCCAAAAAATTCTACAGCGATCCTGTGCCTGCGATTATTGTTCTTTTACTTCACCTTGTCCGTTATTCGATATTCCAAATACTTCCCCATCATTAATCGTGTGTGTGCGTCAAGTCCGGGGAGAGCGTTGAAGAAAAACCCGGATAGCGGCATTAGTATGAATTCAAATGGTGCCAGCCACATTTTCCATCTCGGCACATCCTTGGGTCGGGCTGGTCGGTGGCGGAATTCAATAATAAGCAATATCACTAAAAACAATAGTGTCACTGTAAGAATTCCTGATGACATCTTGGGAAGCATAAAACCCAGCGCAGTCCGTTTAAACACAGGATTTATCAGTGTGACAATAGAAACCCCAACCGTAACAATAAACCAATTTACCGGCCACAGAAGATGATCTTGCATTACTCGAAGAATCCTTAAAGTCTTATTCACAAAAGACACGCGGGGCTGTATTAAGTACATTTCAATAAATACTGGCAGATCCGAGACCCCCCACGCCCACCTCTTTTTTTGCTCATACTCATTGACGAATGTTTTCCATGTTGAGGTGGATTCTGCTGCATCAGCACTGGATGGTAGGAATATTGGTTCGACTTCAACTCTTCCTTGAAGTTTAAAAAACGCTTTAAAGAAAATTCGATAATCCTCCGGAATAACATCAGTGTCCCAGTATCCAATTTTATCTAACATCGAGAATGACATGGAGTAATTTGAAAAGTTTATTAATCTGTCTTTTCTAACCAAAACACCTATTTGCCAAACATTTGAAAAAACATTCACAATTCTCGTCATTGCCGGAATTCTCCAGATATTGTTATAAAAGACTACCGCCGGTTGCCAAAATCTTTCATAACGGTTTGGATCATCTAAAAACTTATATGTTAAACATGCCAGATACTGTGGATGCAACACCAGATCTGAGTCGTTTGAGGTCACCGTCATATAGTTAATATCCCACCCCAACTGGTCAACCAGAATCTCCTTAGCCCGTTTTGCCCCCCAGGCCTCATTAGAGGATTTGCCTTTTATCTCCCCTACGATATTTGCAGGGTGTGTTGTGATTAAAAATGCTCCAAATTTATTCCCCAGGGTTTTCGCCATTTTTTCGCATTCAATCTTCGCATTTGGAAATCGTTCTTCTGTCGCCATAACTACTGCTATTTGGTTCAGTGGAATTGTTTGCTTTAGCAGTTCCTCGACTCCTCGTCGATAGACTTCTACCGGTTCGTTAGCCACCAGAATAATCACTACATGTTTTACTTTTTTCCAATCTCCAAAAAGTCTTACTTCCTCCATCCAGTTTAATTTTTCGGCTGACTTAATCCCCAAGTGAGCAATGATTGCGGCAATGGTAAGAGATAACCCCTTCCACACCCAGAAGACGTCGAATGCCAATATAAAATATGCAGTGAATTCTGGAAAGAAGTACCCTCCCCAAACGAGAAACAGGATCAAGTTCCAGCTTACAAATCCCGGAACAATTTCAAAAAATCTTTTTCTGGTCAAATTAATTTTGGGAACAGGCATCTGGCGTTTTCCTGGGTAACTTTGGAGACCTCATCCAGTGTGATCGATTTTAGTTGGGCAAAAGCCTCCATCACGATTTTAACATTCTTGGGCTCATTTCTTTGTCCGCGTAGTGGCTCTGGCGCTAGATACGGAGCATCTGTCTCTATAAGAATACGTTCAATGGGAAGATTTTTAGCCGTCTCTCGAAGGGCAGTTGATTTCTTAAACGTCAGAATTCCGCCGAGAGAAACATAAAAACCCATATTTATCATTTTTACTGCATATTCTTCACTGCCTACAAAACAATGTAGTTGTCCTGTCAGCTTTCTGTCTTTTAGAGCGCTGATTAGTTCAGTATCAGCATTCCTATTGTGGATTACCATAGGTAACCCAGTTTGTTCTGCTAGCCACACATTAATCTCAAATAGTTTTTTTTGTTCCTCAACATCTGCGGCTGTTGTAGTCTCATAAATATCAAAACCAGCCTCGCCTATGGCTACAACTTTTTTGTGACTGCACAATTCAAGTAAAATTCTTTTGGTTTCAGTATCGCCAAGTCTTTTCCATTCTGCAATTTCTTCAGGGTGGATGCCTACTGTCGTGTATACCCCAGGAAACTCTTCGGCGATTCTTATCCCCTGCATGGATGACTCTGTTCCGGCTCCATTATTTATGAAACCTTTTATTCCTGCTTCCACACCTCTTTTTATTACCTGATCTCTTTCGCCAAACAACTGCGGATCTGTCAAATGACAGTGTGTATCGATCATTGACACATTTTAGACTAAAAGATGGCACGAATGGTGCGTACCAATTCCTCATATGCATAAGGCAATATCGTGTGGTAAAGGTTCCATATGGAGATATAATGAGCTTCATCATGCATGAAGGTTATGTACCGTCGGATTCAGTTCTAAATAAATATGCCAAAGTTTTAGTCAATTTTGCCTTAAATTCTGGCAATGGCCTGCATACAGGAGAAGTGGTTAGGTTACAAGCGTGTGAGTCAGCAAAGCCATTATATGTTGCTGTAAGAAATCAGATTCTCAGATCGGGAGGTCATTGTTTGACCTTCTATTCTCCCGATGATGTGTCACGCGAATTTTTCGAACTCTCTTCGATCGATCAGCTGAAATTTTTTCCCAAACGTTTTTATCGAGGGCTTGCCGATGACATCAATCACTCAATTACTATTATTTCTGAATCCGATAAGCGGGAGCTGGAGGGCATCGAACCTCAAAAGATAATGACCCGTATAAGATCGGCAAAACCTTTTAAAAACTGGCTGGACAGGAAAGAGGCTAATTTGGGTTACACATGGACACTGGCTGCCTATGGAACACCTGCAATGGCCAAAGAAGCCGGACTCAGTCTGGAAGCATATTGGGATCAAATCATTAAGGCTTGTTTTCTAGATCATCCTGACCCTGTCGCTAAATGGCGCGAAATATTTGCCCATCTGGAAAAACTACGCAATTCACTGAACCGATTGCGGATTTCCAGGCTCCACATTGAGGGTGAAGACGCCGATTTATGGATAACCATAGGCGCAGATCGTCAATGGCTAGGGGGGTCAGGAAGAAATATCCCCTCATTCGAGATTTTTACATCCCCTGACTGGCGGGGAACTGATGGTTGGATTCGTTTTAACCAGCCATTGTATCGATATGGAAGTTTGATTACCAACGTATTTTTACGCTTTGTTGCCGGGGTCGTAGTTGAATCCCATGCGGACATCAATGAAGAATTGCTCAAACAGATGATTTCCGTTCCCGGAGCAAACCGGCTTGGAGAGTTCTCTCTTACCGATAGTCGAATTTCGCGCATAGATCACTTTATGGCAGAAACTCTTTACGACGAAAACATTTCCGGTCCGTTTGGGAACACCCACATTGCATTAGGTAGTAGTTATCATGATTGTTATTCAAAAAAACAATCAGACCTCAAAGTTTCTGATTGGCGCAAATTGGGCTTCAACGACTCGGCAATTCACACTGATATAATTAGTACCACCAACCGCACAGTTTCCGCAATTCTTGCATCAGGAGAACGGAAAGTCATTTACTCCGACGGTCGATTTTTAATTTAGTAGCCCCCGGCATTTTCCATAATTGTTTAATCCTTTGCTCCCACCGAGTAGCCCATTCATCTGCCATTATTTTTTTCATAGTAAGTTGCCACCCGGCCTTTTTTAACTCATGTTGCTGTGATGCGATTGTCGCTGACGACACCTTCAGACTTGATTTAATCACTGCGTAACTTCTTTTTTTACTCAACCAATAAGCCACTCCCAATCTTTTGACTATCGCCACCATCTCGGTTTCACTCAAAATATCCGAAAAAATCGTTTCTGCGTCCTTCGTTGTATCAATGTCAACGATCATTTGAAAAAAAACAGATTTCAGCTGTTTTTCCAGATTATGATTTACCTTTTCTTTTGAGAGTTGCATACATTCATACAAAATCGCTTCGATTATATACTAATCGCCATGCACAGAGACGAATCGCGCGGATTTACAAAAGGCTTATGCCTAAGACAATTATTATTGTCAATAGACCCGTCAGCCAGTCTAGGATCTCTATTCGGCTCATAATAATCAATGCAACAGCTCCTGTGGACAATGCTAACCCCACCTTTCGATTTACAAATATCCAGGCAGAGACCAAAAATAACCCCACCCACAACATGCCGATTACCAGAATCTCTTTTACCAGAAGATCTGGTTTTGTAGTCCACAATACTACAAACACTCCCGTAATGCAGGTAAGTCCGCCCACCATTCCAATAGATTTTCGGCTTCTTTTCCTCACCCATATATAATATAACCAACTTCCATGAATACTGATATTCTTTTCCTCTCGTGCGTCATTTTGCTTAGTTTTTCCGTGAGCCTCTTTTTTATCCGTAAGTGGCTGACAAAGTCCCCTGGGGTGGATCTCTTGCCCTGGTTGCAGTCAATGCAGAATTCGCTTGATAACACCAACAGAAACATGAACGAAGCCCTGAGAGGCTCTTCCTTTGAAATATCTAGGGCGCTTCGTGAGAACTCGCAACAACTCAACTCTCGGCTGGACACAGCAGCTACCTTAATCTCTCAGGTTCAACGAAATTTGGGAGAGATGACTGAATTTGGTAAGGGAATAAAAGATATCCAAGAATTTTTAAATCACCCGAAACTTCGGGGTAATTTAGGCGAACAAATCCTGGTCGATATGCTCAAACAGATACTTCCGACGCATCTTTACAAGGTCCAGCATTCTTTTAGGTCAGGAAACCGGGTTGACGCGGCCATTGTCACTGCCGCCGGCCTGTTGTGCATTGATTCCAAGTTTCCTATGTCAAACTTTCGTTTAATTTTTTCTTCTTCAGAAGAAGTACAGCGTGAACGGGCCAAAAAGGACTTTATCCAGGACGTAAAAAAACACACCTCCTCAATTTCTGAGAAATACATTAATCCAGACGAGGGCACTGTCGACATCGCTTTCATGTACATCCCTAGTGAATCTGTCTTTTATGAAATTGCTTCCAATTCAGAACTGACCGACTTTGCATCTCAAAAACGCATCATTCCCGTTTCACCTGCTACTTTATACGCATATCTTAAAGGTGTGTTGATGGCGTACCAAAGCAAGCAGTTGCAGGACAAGTCTTTTGAACTACTAAAGCTTATAAAAAGCATTCAAGGAGACTACTCTCAAATCGAGGATAGCTTGGGAGTGTTGGGACGGCATGTGACCAATGCTTATAATCAGATGTCTCAGGTGTCCGTGCGGACTTCGTCTTTGGGGGCCAAACTTAATCATGCTCAGCTCCTCTCTGGTCTTAAAGATGACTCGTCAAAGTCGTCAGGCGGTTTGTCACCGCAGTCTGAACAAATTTGATTCGGTGGTGGGGGGTTGTTCCGAATGAAATTATTGCGCTGATATGTTTTTTTGTTCCGTAGCCTACATTTGTTTCCCATCCGTATTCTGGATACTCTTTATGTAGATTGCGCATTATCCCGTCTCGGGTGACTTTAGCTACTATCGAAGCCGCCATTACCTCCGGAAACTTTGCATCTGCCTTGATGACGGATTCAATATTTGGACGGTTTCTTGTGTCTCCCGTTATTCTTAAGTTTCCGTCGACTATATATTTGTCAGCCGCTATTTTTTTAATAAGCATTTCAAATATCGTCTTGTTAGCTTGCCCTATTCCTACCCGGTCGATTTCTTCTACGGAAAAAACTTCAACGGCGTAAACTTTACATGTGTTAATAATTTCTTCGTACAGTATTCTTCTCTGGTTGGGGTTAAGTTTTTTACTATCATTGAGACCGACGACTTTTCTTCCTAAAATTACACCAGCTGCCACTAGAGGCCCCGCCAGTGGCCCTCTTCCTACTTCGTCTAATCCGCATATAATCATGCTGGAATAATATCATCATCAAATATGCCTCAATCACAATTAAATGAACGTCAGTTGGAAGCGGTCAGTTTTGGCTCTGGTCCGCTGCTGATTGTCGCCGGGGCGGGTACCGGCAAAACCACGGTAATTATCGAGAGAATAAAGTTTTTGGTTGAGTCGGGGCTTGCTCGCTCAGAGGAGATTCTCGCCTTAACATTCACCGATAAGGCCGCCGCTGAAATGCAATCTCGACTTGAGACAGCTTTCCCGCTCACCTCATCTCTTCCTCAGGCCACTACATTCCACTCTTTTTGTGATCGCATTCTTCGGTCTGAGTTGGTCGAGATTGGTCTGGATCCAAACTACACTCTTATGACCACTTCTGAATCAGCGGCTTTGCTCACCAAACATTTTTTTGAGTTGGAGCTTGATTATTTCCGTCCCCTGGGTAATCCATACAAATTTGTTACCGACCTGCTTTCCCACATCGATCGGCTTCAGGATGAGAATATTTCTCCTGGCGAATATATCCAATGGGTTAACAATCAGTTCTCCATATCTCCCGTGGGTCAGGATGTTGAGCTGGAAAAGCTAAGATATCAGGAACTATCCAGATCTTATGATTTCTTTCAAAAACTTAAGCAGTCAAAGGGCCTGTTTACCTTTTCCGACCTAATTTATTACAGTTTGGTTTTATTCCAAAAACGCCCAAATATTCTTAAAAAGTATCAACATAAATATAAATACATCTTGGTTGATGAATTCCAGGACACAAATTTCGCTCAAAATCATCTAGTTGGTTTGTTAGCCGGCTCCTCGCCAAATCTTACTGTCGTGGCTGATGATGATCAGGCTATTTACCGCTGGCGGGGAGCATCTCTAACAAACATCCTAAGTTTCCAGTCACAGTATCCTGCCGCAAAGGTAATTGTTCTTACAAAAAATTACCGTTCTTCTCAGCCCATCCTCGACGCGGCTTATCGTCTGATCCAGTTCAATAATCCCTACCGTCTCGAATCTCAGGCCAATATCGACAAACACCTGATCGCTGTCAATCGTGGGCGTACTATCGCGCCGCAACATATGCACTTTTCCCGGGGCGCAGACGAAGCATTTGCAGTGGTCCAAAAGATTAAGGAGCTGATGGAAGATGAACCTGGGCATTATTCATATAAGGATTTTGCTGTGCTAGTCAGGGCGAATTCACACGCCCACCTTTTTACCGACGCATTCAAACGTTTCAACATACCGTTTCAGTTTCTTGGCCAATCTCGGTTGTTGGAGACACCAGAAGTAAAAGATCTGATCGCATACCTACAGATAATTCAAAGCCCGCATGATAACCAAGCATTCTTTCGTCTTCTCTCCTCATCTGAAGTGGGACTTCAGCCAAAGGAACTGTATGCTCTCACAAATTTGGCTGCTGCTCAGCAGCAGTCTCTTATTGAATATTGCCGATCTCTGGATGGCCAGGCAGACAAGCTCTCACCGGCATCGGAAAAGAGTATTTCGGCACTATTGGCGCTCATAGATAAACAGACCCGCGAATCACTTTCCCAGTCTTCCGGACAGCTTCTTTACGAATATCTTAGGCATTTTGGTAGATTGGAATCATTATTAAACGCTGGTACCAGTTCCGATGCTGACAAAGCAATAAATATATTCAACTTTTTCAACCAGCTGAAAAACCTTGAAGAGTTGGGCATTGTTACGGTTGCCGATACCTTGGTATGGGTAGAAAATTCACAGTTAATATCAGATACTACTGCCTCTTCGCATGAAGAATGGGGGACTGCGGATGTAGTAAATATTCTAACAGTTCACGCTTCCAAGGGGTTGGAGTTTCCGGTTGTGTTTGTGGTAAATCTGATTTCCGGACGTTTCCCGTCACAAGACAGGAAAGATTCGTTTCCTATTCCCGAGAATCTTATTAAGGAAAGCCTGCCGACTGTTGATCAGCATCTATACGAAGAACGTCGGCTTTTTTATGTCGCTATCACCCGCGCCAAAGAACGACTTTTTACCACCAGTTCTGATATATATGGACTGGGTAAAAGAACTAGGAAAATTTCCCAATTTATTTCTGAGATGTACGGCTCGCTTGAAACAGCTTTGTCGGCGGCTCAGCCGTCAACTCAACTTCCGCTTCTTGATTGGCATTTTGCGCCCAAAGAAGTGTCCAAAATACATTCGACAACACCACTGCACAAGGTGGCCTACTTAAGTTATTCGCAGATCCAGACATTTGATACTTGCCCTCTCCACTATAAAGCTAAATATATATTAAAAATTTCCTCTCCTCCTTCTGCTGCCTCAAGCTTTGGCAATACCATACATAAGACATTGAATGAATATTTCACTGATCTAAAGTCTTCCCTAAATCCAAACATCTTTGAGCTCTACGCCAAAAACTGGATAAAAGTCGGTTATGAGAATGCGGCCCATGCTAATCTATATTTTGCCAAGGGCAAGCAGTATTTAACTGAATTCTTGGAAAACACCCCTCCTATCTCCCAGGTTCTGAGACTTGAAGACAATTTTAAGTTGCCGCTGGGCATGATAACTGTAGGTGGAAAAATTGACCGGGTCGATATACTCCCAGATGGTTCCCTGGAGATTATTGATTATAAAACCAGCTCAAAACACCTAACCCCAAAGGAGGCACAATCGAATTTGCAGTTATCATTTTACGCACTGGCGGCCACCGGTCTTACCTGCCATCCGTATGGAAAGTCGATCGATAAAATAAAGCTTTCACTTTACTATCTCGATACCCAGGAAAAAGTTAGTGTTGTTCTGACAGCTGATCAACTCGAAAGAGCCAAAGCTGAAATCTTGGCAAAGGCAGAAGAGATATCTAGATCAGATTTCACATGCTCACAGTCTCAAATATGTCAGTCAGGATGCGACTATCACTATCTGTGCGACCTCTCAATTTCTGAACCATAGCCTAAAATGGCCATCGCCATTTTTCAAATGAACCGGGATATTCCACATCCTGCCCCCCGAAACTTTTCTTGAAATGAGAAAAACCCAGCCATCTCTTGTTCGGCCATCGGGTATCAAAGATGCCCTCAAAATCCCACGTCTTTGCGCCTCGTTTCTTGGCTTCTTGCATTCCAGACCACACCGCTAAATAGGGGAGGTTCTTGTCCGTTCCTTCTTTTGTTGCCCCCGCATAGTAATAAAAAGCCGTCTGTTTGTGGACAATAATTACCACCCCCGCCATTTCGCCTATCGTTATACAAAGAACTTTTTTCCCCCACACTCTGACAAAATTATCATATTCGTTTTTACTTGGGATCCATAGATTTTTTCGTTTCGAACTTTTTTTCCATATAAAATAAAACAGCTCAGTGTCATCGTCACTTATCTTGTACCTATCCTCCTGCACCTTACGTATGCAGTACCTGGCATCCTTTTTAAATTTTGAAAAAATAACCTCAGTCGCGGGTCGTAGGTCAACTCTTAAAGTCTTGCTGGCAAGCAGTGGCCATTTGTCTTTTTTAAATCCAGCCGCAGTAAAACTGTTCAACTCGGTTTCTTGTATTTTTTCACTTGGCTCTAACTTGCACATGACCACCCGCTCTTTATTCATTAGCTCATCCAAAAGGTTAATCTCCGGAATTTTTGTAAACCTCTGAAACTTAGCGAGTTTTAAGGGCCCCAATGGCCGAAGAAATATTTTGCCACACCTGCCTAATTCAGCGACTTTCCACCCCAAAGACTCCATATATTCTCCGTATTCTTTTGTTTGTCTTAAGTCTTCGACTACTTCCAGTTGTGAATTATTTTCCACCTGAGTTCTTCTGCAATTCTAAATAATCGATATAGCGGGCTGGTTGGTAAATCAAAACTTCCAGGCAACTCTATCTCATTGCCTCCAAATTGCTCCTTAAATCTGGAGAAACCTTTTCCGCTTTCGCTTCCCCACATATCAAAATATTTGAATCCTTTGCTCTTGGCCCACCTAATCATTTCCCACAACAACCCGGTAGGTGCCATTGCCTCTTTATGTTCAAGCTCAGACGCCCCATAAGCATAATAAGCGGTTTCTTTAAAGCAATATAGAATTGCCGCCGCCACCGCGTCCTTGCCGACTCTTGCAAGAAATAGTTTGGCTATCCCTGATCCGCTCAAACTATCCCACATCTGCTGATGGTACGTATAATTATGCATAAAAATTTTTTGCCGTTTTGCAGTTCCGGAAAACATTAACTGCAAATACTTATTGAAACTGTCCAAATCTGTTTCCTGACTGACTTTCACCCCGTGCTTTAATCCTACCCGAATATTGTATCTGCCTTTAGGATGCATTTGTTTAAGTAGATCCTCTTCATTTAAAGTTAGGTTTACAACCCGAGTTTTCTTTTTAAACAATGATCTGCCGGTTTTTAGCTCTCCCTTTATCTGTTCAAATTCTTGTAGCTCCAGTCCATTCTGGCCCGGAAGAGGTTCGATTCTCACAAATATTGCTCGGTTGGCTTTTGCGGCAGCGATAAGACCAGATAGATCTTGTTTATTTGGCAGCTTTATCATGGGTGCATATCCGATTTGCCATGGCAGCCTTCCCAGCCGGGTCCAGATCACATTGATAACTCTTTTGTAGTTACCTCCATCTGATAGAGCCAGCCGACTAACTTTTTGTCTTTTTCCTCTAAACTCTCCCCATTCCCAGGACTGTAACGGATGTCCTGCTAGTGCATTCCACTCATTCTTATGGTCAAAATCTGCCTCAACCCAGCTCTCCATTCCTGAATTATAGCGAGCACAAAACTAAATGTCAGATTTTGTGCAAGATATATAGTCATTTTCTGTCTCGTCATGACTTTATAGCGAGCACAAAACTAAATGTCAGATTTTGTGCAAGATATATAGTCATTAAGTTTTGTCGGGACCACACAACTCAAGGTTGCCACCGCCACTCTCCGTTTTCATCAAATCCCCAGCTTTGATCAACTTTTTTTGCCGTAAGAAGTACCTGGAAATTATCAATTACTTTTTCTGGAATATCTGCCACAAATCTGGACACGATCCCCGGCGATCTTTGTCCAAAAATAAGCCTGTTTCTGGCATAGGTGATATAAAGTTTTTTGCGTGTTCTGGTCATCCCTACATAACACAATCTTCTCTCTTCCTCCATCTGTTCCGGGTCGTTTAATGCTCTGCTGTGAGGAAACAATCCTTCCTCCATTCCCACCAGAAAAACCACATCAAATTCAAGCCCCTTAGAAGCATGTAAAGTCATCATGGTGACAGCCCCCATTTCATTCCTTGATCTGCCCATTTTTTTCTTAGCCTCCTTTTCTGTCAAAGTAATTTGCTGCAGGAACTCATCGATCTTGGGATACAGCAAAGCTACGCTCTTAAGCTCGTCAATATTTTCAAGTCTCACCGCGTCCTCCTCGCTGTTGCTGTCATATGTTTCCAGATACCCGGTCAACTTAAATATTTGAGATAAAACTTCCAGAGTGGTAAATCGCGTGACATCAATTTTCTTCTCTTCTAGCCGTGCCAACCGAGCTTTGCCCAGTTTCCCAGCTCGTTTTCTGGATACTTCATCGCTTGGGTTTACCAATATTTTTGCATAAGCCAATACGTCTTTTATTTCTTTTCTCTCATAAAATCTCACACCCCCCACCAGGTGATATGGAATGCCTGCTTGGAGCAGTGCCTCCTCTAATACCCGAGATTGCGCATTTGTTCTATACAAAACCGCCACATCCTGCAGTGAAGTCTTTTTCATCTGGGAAAGGACATTGATTTCGTCGGCTATGGCTCGTGCTTCTTCGTATTCAGAAGGGTATTCAGTTATTTTAATTTTTTCCCCAGTCGGATTTTCCGTCCACAATTCCAGTATGGGATGAGAGGTATTTTTCGCTATGACGGCATTTGCCGCGTCAAGTAGGTTTTGTGTAGAGCGATAATTTTGCTCCAGTCGGATAACTTTTAAGTTCGGAAAATCCTGTTTGAGATACAGCAAATTTTTGTAATCTGCTCCCCTCCATGAATAAATGGCTTGTGACGCATCTCCCACTACGGTTAGGTGCCCCGGTTCGGCGAGCATCTTTGTAAGTTCATATTGGGCCTTATTCGTATCTTGGTACTCATCAATCAATATATGTGTGTATCTTTCCTGCAATGCCTGTTTCACTTGTGGATAGGTTTTGATGAGTTGTACGGATCGGACAAGTAAATCATCAAAATCAAATGCATTGTATCTGCGAAGCATTTGTTCGTAAACAAGATATACTTTTGCCACTCCTTGTGAAAAACTCCCTCTCGCAAAAGAAGCATAGTCATTGGGTGAGATAAGGTTATTCTTTGCTTCCGAAATAGCCCCAGCCACACTTGATGGCTTGACTGTTTTAGGGTCAACTCCACCAGACTCCATCGCTCTTTTAATAGTATCCAACTGGTCAGACTCATCGAATATAGAAAAATTTGCCCGAATTCCCGCAACTCCACCAAACTCTCTCAGCACTTTAACGCCAAAGCTATGAAAAGTCCCCCCCGCTATGCCCGATCTGGCAGCATCCCCGGTCAGTTTCGAAACCCGGTACAACATTTCTCCTGCAGCTTTGTTTGTAAAAGTCAGTAGCAATATGTTTTGTCTGTCTATCCCCAGTTCCTTAACAAAATATGCCACTCGATGTGTAAGGATTCTAGTTTTTCCGCTGCCCGCTCCGGCCAAAATCGCCAGCGGGGTATTGGTATCAAAACTTACCGCTTCTTGTTGAACTGGATTGAGTTCGGTTAAAATCTCCATACTCCTTAAAAATACATATATGCAGATTAGCAGAATTGGTTCTTTTTACAATCGGTTCAAACGCCAATTGCTGTCCCATGTTTGGCTGGCAAGGATCCTCATATTAGGACTTACCGCCTCGGTTCTAATCGGTGGTTACTTTCTTTTTGAGCGTACCTCAGGTCGACATTTGACTTGGGAAATGGTAACCGGTCGCCCACTTCCTCAGTCGGGTGGTCGTACTAATTTCTTGATTCTTGGTTCTGGTGGCGAAGGCCATGACGGATCAAATCTCTCGGACACTATGATTTTTATTTCTGTAAATCAAAATTCCCCAGATATAGCTCTTATTCCAATTCCTCGCGACCTCTGGGTAAACTCACTTAAAGCAAAGATAAATCATGCCTATTTCTTTGGATATGAAAAGGCAGCAACTGCTGGAGGACTCCTTATGGCAAAAGCTGCAGTCACTGAGGTAATAAATCAACCGGTTCATTTCGCTCTCAACATAGACTTCTCCACGTTTTCTAAAGCCATAGATATTATTGGCGGCGTAGATATAACCATAGATAAGACTTTTACTGACAATCTGTATCCTATCCCTGGTAGAGAAAACGACACTTGTGGGGGTGATATTAAATACTCCTGTCGTTATGAAAGTATCACCTTTGAGGCTGGGGACGCCCATCTGGATGGAGAGATGGCTCTTAAGTTTGTTCGCTCCCGGCATTCAGAGGACGTGGAAGAGGGGACCGACTTTGCCCGTTCAAAGCGTCAGACCAAAGTTCTTAGGGGTTTTGCCGACAAACTGCTGTCGCTTAATAATCTCAAAAATACCTCCATATACAAAAGTTTAGTGGCTCTTGCTGCCGATAGTGTTTCCTCTGACATTGAGAGCCCTTACTATTCCACACTTTTTCAGGCGGCCATGAAACTTCGAAGTGCTCCCGTTCGTCAGATTTCGCTAATTGATTCTGGGCTTTTGATCAATCCTCCTCTTTCGGCAAAATATCAGAATCAGTGGGTGCTCATTCCAAAAGACTCAAAATTCACTGAAATTTTTAACTTCGTGAGCACCAGTTTGGGGAAACCTTAGTCAATTTTGTAGATGCTTGTATTGCCCGCTGAATAAACCACTCTTCCTCCTAATTTTTCAAACTTTTCCTGTTTTAGCGTCGGATATTTTTCTCTTTCCATTTCCCCAACAACTATGTATTTGATCTCGTATTTTTTTATTAACGTTCTAGTAGTCTCAATATCGGGGGAATCGTAAATGGTTCTCACATCAGCGGCCCTGAGAGCGATTGATTCATAGCCCCTCCATAGCCACTCGTGTACAAACCATCCAGCAACGGTAGGCAGTCCTGTAAAGGTGGAAATTTGGTTATATGGTTTTCCCGATACCGGATCCTGATAACTATCGCCTTGTGCTTCCAAAACCACCGTGTGGGGATCGGTTATCGTCTGCCGTAGCCATCTAATGACTGCCCAGTTTTCTGGGTACTTTTGTTGTAACCAGGAGGTTCCCGACAAGCCTTTATTTTCATTTAATGAATTAAAGTATGATTTAACCGAAAAATATGGATAAATAAGCACCAATACCAGTAGGGGAACAGTTCCGATCAAAAATATCTTGTGCTTCCAGGTTCGAAGTTTCACCTGATAGATTTTTACAATCACCCATCCGGACCAGATAGACATGAGCATAAAAGCTTGATATCCAAGTTTGAACATTGTGTTACTGCGGAAGTGTTGTGGATAAATATCTTTGAAGTAAAAAAATTCAGGGAATAGAATTAACAAGCCTGAAAACACAAAACTTATAATCGCAATCTTTCTGAATTGCTCTTTCTCGTCTATAAGCCAGTACAAGCCGATAAAGTTATATACAAAAAATCCCCAAAGAATAAGCATCATCCAAATGGGGGACTTTTGACATTTATCTGCCGTTTCAAATATGAGCGGGCCGACTTTTTTGCCCACCCACGCCGCAGGTGGACAATTGACTGCCACCCCAGAGACAAACGATTCAAAGTTTGCAAGAAATAATCCTGTTGTTAAAAAAAACATTACCGTCCCCACTACTCCAATTTTGATCAGTGCCGGGTAATTAACTTTTTTTGTCTGTCTCCAAATTTCAAATTCTTGGACAGCTATTGTAAATCCCAGTAGGCATATGTATATCAATCCATCCAGGGCGTTTGTCATAAACGCAATTCCACATCCAAATGCATATACCGCAATATCTATACCTGAACGTCTTTCCTTCTGCTGATAAATTTTTAAAAACAATGCTATCAGCAGCAGTGCTACTGGTATAGATAGTACATGGCCATGGATATCGGATACCACAAATGAATAACTGGGGAACTCATGGATTGTAAACGGTATAAACCTCGTCGCATTTGGATACCAGTAATTCCCAAAAGATAGACTTAGATCCGACAAGGGCGCCAGAATTGTCCAAAACGCCGGCGGGTTTTCCTCACCCCAGTACCCCTTGGTAAATGCATAAATAGTATGTAGGTTTCCCGAAAAAGTAACCAGCACTGCTACCAGAAGTGCCAACAGCGTTTGTTTGCTCCTATCTAGGGAACGTGCCAGATAATGGCCTATTGAATATGAGATCGTAAAACAAAAGGCGGCGATAGTAGCGAGCATCAAGTTAAAACCATAATCCAAATTCACGGTGGACAACTTACTCAACACTGCCAACATCAGATGTCCGAAGTAATAGTAGTTAATCGGTTGTCCGGAGAACCAGATATCCGGAGGTGGAAAGTGTGTAGAGTTATTAATCGCCATGGCAAAACCATAATCCATAAATTTTTCCAGCCCATTAATGCTCGGTTCGTGAGCTTTTATCCAGGACCACCCTACAAATACGATCGCAAAAATCATCTCCAACCACATGACCTCACGCCAATTCTTGGTTAGGGGATTTTTCATTCGTGTCCATGCCAAAACTGCCATTAAAAGACAAAAAAACCACACTGAAGATACTCCAAATTCTGCAATTTTCAGGCTGGCGAGTACCCAGACGGCGAAGCTTACTAGTATTAAACCCATACCCTTGGCCAGTAAATACCCACGTCCTGGAAAGCTCTCAAACAATTTGCTGGCCAAGGGCCAAGCCGCCCACCCCAGAATAAACACTGTTGCCCACCACTTAAACAATTCGCCGTATTCCACCGTTTAATTATAGCGAACAGAAGACAAAATGTCCGATATTTGAGTGAGATATCAAGTCATACTATTTTGATATGACCATAAATAGTTCATTAGTTGCCATTCCCGGGTTAGAATATGTTGATGTTGAAAAAGCTTACACATAACAGTAGGTATATATTGTGGCCACTTGCCATCCTGGCAGTATTTATTTTTTGTTTTTGGTTAATGTTTCATACTTTTACCTATTCGGATGACGGAGATCTGCTAATTGCCTCAAAAGCTTACAGTGACTTTGGTAGTCACATACCCCTAATTCGTTCATTTTCTGCTGCCGTCAACTGGCCGCCCCAGTATCCACTTTTTCCAGGAGAGCCAATCAGGTACCACTATCTTTTTTATCTTTTTGTTGGGGTGCTTGAGCGACTAGGGTTGAGGATTGATATTGCCCTTAATGTTCAAAGCGCATTGGGGTTATGTGCTTTCGCTTTGGGTTTGGGAATTTTTGCGTCTCGTCTTTTTCGGTCATTTCTTGTAGGGATCGTGGCTATGGTGTTTATTTTTTTTAATTCCTCTCTTACTTTACCCATATTTATTCAGAGCGCTTCATCTTTATCTGGATATCTCGATCAGTTAATTCACAGTTCAAAATTTGTCTCATTTGGTCCTTGGGATGGAGGAGAAGTTTCTGCCTTTTGGAATCTTAACATTTTTACCAACCAGAGGCATTTGGGATTGGCATTCGCCACCACAATTATCCTTGTTTATTTGCTATATATCCCAAACACTCGCAGCAAATTGATATCCGGCTTTCTGCTTGGAAGTTTATTACTGCTCAATCAGGCCGCTTTCATAATTGGCGCTGTCTTTTATTTGTGGGCTCTCATTCTGCGTCCGGAGCGTTTGTTTTTGTTTGTATCCCTGTTGGGAGCTATCCCTTGGTTAATTCTATATCTATTAACCGTTAACGTGTCTTCGTCAGTCTCCCTTAACTTTGGTTTTTTGACACCACCGCCGATAACTATATTCTCGTTGGCTAAGTACGCGATTTACAACTATGGTTTGCATTTTGTTCTTTTGCCAGTTGGTCTTTATTTTGCTCCCAAATGCTCAAGATTGATTATTCTTCCGGCTCTTACGATTTTTTTGTTGGCTTATACATTTCAGTTGTCCCCGGATATTATAAACAACCACAAACTTCTTAACTTCTTCTTAACTATTGCAGGAGTTTTTTCAGCCAACTTGATTGTTAAATTTTTGCATAGGGACACAAGATACAAGATTCTAGCCACTACCATATTTGTCGCCTTGATCTCTGGCGGTGTTGTAGATTATTTTCCGATTAAAAATGATATTCGTCTTCACATCCCCGATTACAATCGCGATCCTGTTGCAAATTTTTTTCTCCTCAAGACTGCCGCTGACTCTGTCGTCTTAAACAGTACTTGGTTTTACCATCCGGCTTCTTTGGCCGGAAGGAAAATATATAACGGTTATCCTTACTTCACGTGGTCTTACGGATATGATCAGACTGATAGGGAAAATGATACAGCAGCAATTTATTCCTCAACATCCAAACATGATGCCTGCAACCGCTTGATCACACGATCAATTGACTATGTCGAGCTGAATACTCAACCTGAAGACTTTCTTCCTGTAAATTGGCCCCTTTGGAATGATGAGTTTATTGCGGATTACATCTCTCCGTTAGGGAATCAGAAAATTTACTCAGTCTCCCGCAACTGTCTATGAGGATGAAAGTGTTATCTTGGGCACTATTGCTGCTTTTCGTTGTCATTAGTCGTTTTTGGGGATTGAACTGGGACCAGGGGCAACATCTTCATCCAGATGAACGTTTTTTGGTCATGGTCAGTCAGTCGATAAATCTTCCATCTTCCTTATCGGATTACCTGTCCACGTCCGGATCTAAAAGCAATCCTCACAATGCGGGACACGATTTCTATGTCTATGGTACGTACCCAGTTATTTTGACAAAATCGCTCGCTTCAGTTCTTGGGATGGACTCATATTTTTCCCTACCGCTGGTAGGTCGAAGTATCTCAGCGGTACTGGATACCGTTATCGTCATTTTGGTCTTTCTTGTTGCAAGATTTATATTCTCCAGCTGGAAAAGTGGTATGTTGTCGGCATTTGTATATGCGTCATTGGTTATTCCCATCCAGTTGTCGCACTTTTTTGCAGTAGATACTTTTCTGGTGTCCTTTTTGTTGCTTGCACTCTATCTCCTCCTGCGTCTTTCTCAAAACACTTCTCAAAGATGGTTGTCTGTAGTGGGAGGAGCGTCTTTCGCCCTCGCACTTGCCTCCAAAGTTTCAGCCATTGCATTCACCCCTTTTTTCGTCCTTTTGTTACTTATTAAAAAGCGGGATGTGGGGTGGAAAACTGTGGTGATTAATTTATTTCTATTTGGATTATCGAGCTTAATCACTTTTCGCCTAGCTGCACCATATTACTTCATCAATTTAATACATCCCAATCCGAAAATAATTGCAAATCTGAACACTCTTAAGTCTTTAGAAAAAAAAGAAGTAATGTTTCCCCCGTCCGTTCAGTGGTTTGAAACAAAACCATTGACTTACTCTCTCCCCAATTTGTTCTTTGTCGGCGTAGGTCCGTTTCTTTCAGTAATTATCCTTTTCTCGCTCGCCCGCTTCCTTGTGGGTAAAGATTCTTTACCTCGCATCTTAGCAATAATGGTCATAATTTTGTTTGTGTTTCAGGATATTCAATTTGCTAGGCCGTTGCGTTATTTTTATCCAATTCTTCCTCTGGCTGCAATTATCGCCGGCCCATTTCTTGTCCCCTTGTTTACAAAAAAACGATTGGGTTTATCTGTTGCGGCCTCAGTAATTATGGTTTTGCCTGGAGTTATGTTTTTGTCTATTTATTCTGTTCCACACACTCGGGTTCAAGCCAGCTCCTGGATTTATGAGAACATCCCATCAGGATCAACTTTGAGTTGTGAGTATTGGGACGACTGTCTGCCGCTAATCAATGACGGACGTTTTAAAGTTATTGAATTGCCTTTTTATGAACCTGATAGTCCCGAAAAGTGGCAAAATTTAGATAAAAAACTAGCCTCGTTGGACTATCTCATACTATCAAGCAACCGGCTTTATGGCTCCATTTCAACAGTTCCCAAGCTTTACCCTCAATCAAGTCTTTTTTACTCTAAGCTGTTTTTAGGCAATTCTCCATTTGTTCACGTCCGTTCTTTTACTTCCCGTCCCAATCTTCCCATTCCATTCATAAATTACTGTATTGTACCGCCGGCTCTTCATTATGGCAGAATTGCGGAAAACATATCAGATTGTCCCATTGGCATAAGCTTAGTAGATGACTATGCCGATGAGTCATATACTGTGTATGACCATCCCCGTGTCAGTATTTTCAAGAATTCAACAAAGTCTTCCACTTTTTGAATTCTATCAGCCCATTAAACTTCTTAAACACCTTATGTGTATTCTTGCGATACTTTTGAATTGAGCTTAAAGCCATCTCCAACTTTTCAGCCCAGTCGCAATGGTCTCCCGCTTTTACAAGCAGTCCTGCTGCCGTCTCAGCTATAACCTGTCTGACTCCTGGTAAGTCACTAGCCAATACCGGTATCCCGTGCTGCATCGCCTCAACTTGAACTATTCCAAATGATTCGCTGGAATTTGTTGCTGGAATTACCAACACGTCAATATTGTTAAAGAAATCTCTTTTTGCCTGATCGGGGAGGAAGCCCATATTCTTAACATCAATATTCGTATCAGTGATTAACTGGCTAATCTCTCTTAAGTAGCTTTCCTCTCCTATGGTATCTCGCGGTCCAGCCATTATCAATGAAAATTTGCCAGCATTACCCGATGAACTTATTGCCCGCAGTAAGATATGTATGCCTTTTTCACGAGAAATTCTTCCCAAATATCCAATTCTCATTTTTGGAGAGCAAGAACGTTTATTAATTTTTTTGCCTGACTCCAAACCTATCACGGGGAATATTTCCTGTACTTTCTTTAAGTAATTTTTCAACAGACTGGAGTTGTAAGCATAGTCAAAAGAGTTAACAACCACCGAATCCGCAAGATTTAGACATATTGAATTAACTGATCTTAAACAAAAGTTTAATATTGAAGATAAATTATCAGATCCAAAAACATAATCACAATGATAAATAGCAATTATTTTTTTACCCAAAAGTTTTGCAAGTATGCTATAAATTATCGCTTCTGGTTGGGGAAGATTGATGACAACCTTATCGGTATTTTGAAATATTCGGAAAATCCTTAAGGGGTTCAAAAGGGGTACTATCCATTTTCCCATTTTTCCGATCTTATTTAATCTGTTTACAGAAACACCGTTTATTATTTCTCTGTCTGCGAGATAAGAAAGATGTTTAGTGCAAATTATCTCCGGCAAAATGTCTGTGCCACACATGCTCTCCGCTAATCTTTTGACATAATCACTCAGCCCGGAAATATATGGAAAATAATAACTCAAACTAAACAACACCTTCATGGCTCATTAGGTTCTAGGCTCAGGCAGTCTTCCAGTGCTTCTTTTAAACTCGGAAATTTTTTTTCGTAATGCACATGTCTATCCAGTAAGTTGCATACCCAATAAATTTTCTTCCCGAATTTGTCTTTGAGAAAGTTGACTATGTCCCAGTTGTCTTCAACGTATACATCTAGATTCAGCTGCTCAATCATCCGCGATTTGAACAAATGCGGCTGCTCTTTCTCTTCGTTTACAAAGATCTCCTTGAATACTCCATCCATGTCAAACTTGTTCAACCATTTTCTGACTTGGAAGCCAAGGCAGTCATACCTGCCGGTAATCAGATAAAATTCATACCTCGGATTCCCTGACATTTGTCTAAGTAAACCCTTTCCGGCCGAAGGGAACAGGCTGCTTTCATGCAGCATAATCCATAACCATGTTTGTACCTTGTTTTTAGGTACAAAAAAACTTAATTTTCTTTTTTTTAGAACATTTTTTTTAAAAAACGAAACCACAGCTCTGGTCGCTCTAAGTGGGTTGTACGCCACAACCCCATCGAAATCCAACCCGATCTTAATTGGTGCCATTTTCCCAATATCCTTCACAATCAAATTTTACCGCAAAGTCGTAGTCTTGTGCCACCAAACGCCGGAAAGTATCAATCCTACTCCCAATAGTATCAATAATAGTGAGTGGTCAAGAGTGCCGGACTCCGGCAAATTATCGGGGGCTTGAGAAATTATCGGTTCAATAGTGGGGGACGGTTGCAGGATCACGGTGGGTGTAACAGTTATTTCCGGCTTTGGGGTTGTTGTGGGTCTTGGTGTATTAGTTGGTCTTGGTGTTGCCGTTGGTCGTGGGGTTGCCGTAGGCCGTGGAGTATTGGTAATGGTTGGGGAAGGAAAGATGGAGGGAGCCAAAGTCGCTGAAGGAGTCGCCGAATAAGCGGGCAAATAACTTTCCCCCTCAGCATAGACAGTAAAAGTTCTTGTAACTCTTTGTAACACTCCTCCGACCACCGCCGAAATAGTAATGGTGTGTTCCCCGGGCTCAAGTGGGGTACTTACATTGTATGAAAATGTGCCATTTTCATCAGCGGCCACAGTTGTTTTGATTTGATTTTCAGAGTGGACCTCAATAGTTATTTCGGTTCCTGCCGGCGCTTTCCCGATAATAACGGGCATATTCGCATTAACCCCCTCACCATCCATGGGGGAAGTAAGCTGTAGGCCAGTAACAGGCACTGAAATGGATTGGGATTCTGATTCAGTCTGGGTGTCAGTTTGGGTATCTGAGTAGTTCATGCCAGACGATTTTGTCTCTTGGCGGTTCCCTGTCTCGGAAGCAAAATCGTATGTATTTCCCAGAACCAATTCAGGGACAGGGCTATCATCTGATGTATATAGAGTTGCTGTGGTTTTTCCCAAAGCCCCATTATCAACTCGGATTGTGATCAAAGTGTTTGAGCGGTCATAATCTAGATATCCTGACAAGTCGGCTTTTCTCACGGTGGACAAGGGGATTACAAAAGATCCGCTTTGTTTGGTAACGATAGTAGACTGGACAATTCCTCCGGGAGCTTCAACATAAACTAGCGCTCCAACCGCCGGTTCCCCGGTTGCTGTCTTTATCTCACCATAAGCCACATCTGCATCTGGCTTACTATCTATCTTCTTTGCAGTGGCTATCTGATACGGTACGTCTTTTGTGACTCCAAAAAACTCCCCCCCCGAGTTAATCTGAAACTCATACTCTGTTTGTGGCTCCAAATTATCAACCGTTACAAAGTGGGTAAAGTACGTTTCAATCGATCCGTTTGCTCGATCGCGATCATCTGCAATTGTATTCGACACACTCTCTCCCTTTTTTGAAAACACCACTCTTCCATTTACAGCCCTGTCGGTAGTCCATGACACTGAAAAACTATTCTCAGTTACATTTGAAATGACAACGGAGTTAGGTGCAAGTGCCGATGCAGCCTCAGCTCTTTGTCTCAGCTGACTCTGTACCATCACTATCCCACTCGCCAGGCCGCCAATTGCCAGCAACAGTCCAAATAGTGTGGGAATTTTTATCTCACGGTTTCTCATCAGAGTTCTTCTCCTCTTCTGATAACAAAGAAAACACCGTTTTATCCAAAGTGGGATCAAGCATTTTTAGATGTTTCTCCACCTCGGGCTCTACGGGGCTATGTGCGTACGAGCGATAGACCTCAAGCCCTACCCAGGTACACAACATAATCAAGGTCGTAATTAATAGTAGCACAAGATCCTTGTCTAATCCTCTTTTTTTCATGGCTCGTTTGGTTTAATAAATATTGCTTCACCTATTATCGTTAAATCCAGATTACCTTCCTTGTTTGGAGTAATAGAAACCGAACGCAGCAGAGGCTTTCGTGCCAAAGATTCAATTTGCCGCACTGCGTTTTTTACATCAGCATAATTCCCTGATGCTGAAAAAATAAAACTAACGGGAATAATTCCTGCAGGTAGCATTTGTGCTCTGGACGCAGCAGACATCGCTGGGTCAATCTTCAATTCACTCACATCATTTGCTATCTCTGCTATGGTAATACCTATGAGGGCCAAGCTGCTGTCTGTTGCAATTTTTTCCAGATCTCCGGCCAATTGATTCCACTGAGCCTCAGCGGGGACGGCTGCTTCTAAAAGCGGCATTGACGTAGCCACTGAGTCCATTTCTGCAAACGCTTGTTGCACTGTTGCGATTTTATCTTCTAGTTGTTTGCTGATGTTTCTCTGACTCTCTATCTTGCCCATCAATCCTGATATAGTTACTAATGTTGGACGCAGTGCCCATATCACCAGCACAATAAGCAGTACCAAAGAGAAAATTACCCACAGACTGGCTGTCCACAGTGGTTTGTTTGATACCATCTGTAAATACCTCCGGTATCTGCTTAAACTGCTTTTATAATCAAGTGCCATAAGACTTACTTGGCTGTAATTGAAAATTTAATTCCTGAGACTTTTTCACCGTATAGTTGCGTCACGTCAATGCTTTTCCATTTTTTATCTCCAGACATCGTAGCCATTATTTTACCCATGGCCTTCTCATTCTGTGTTTCGGCAGAAAAGGAGAACTCCCCCATATTAATATTCCATGTTCTTATCACCACTTCATCGGGCAGCCTCTTGTCAAGGTAATCCAGGCTTTCATAGGGCGAGGGGCGCAGGTTCAGATATTTTTTAGTTAAAGCAATTTTATTTTGGAGCTGTCGAAACTCTGATTCCTGCCTGTATGTGCGTTCAAGAAAATTTACCTGCCCGTTTATTTGCTCATTGATATTTCTTAAGTCTTCATCCAGCTTGAATCTGGACAAAAACGCTAGTATTACCAACAATTCAGCTAGCACAATGATATATCTGCCGGTAGTTACTGCCCATCTTAAAAACCTACCCCAAAAGCTCAGTTCAAACTCCGAGGGAGGCAATAGATTAACTCTGGAGTGGGCAGGCATTATCTCAGTATACCAATAGCTTTATTTCTTCATCAACTTGGAAAGTCGGGACTTCAGTCTTGCAGCCTTATTTTTGTGAATGACTCTACCTTTAACCGCTTTGTCTAAAGCTGAAAACAGGGATTCCAATGTTTTTACTGTCGGTTTTTTTCTCATCGAAGAAACAGTCTCCTTGGCTTTTCTTCTTACTTTCTGGTTGACCGCTGATCTGCGCTTATCTGATCTCAGCTTGCGGATGGCGTTTCGTAATATCGGCATAACCTTCTATTATTTGCAATATAACCGCCATATAATATCACACATGAAAGAACTTTTCAAAAACGGAAGTAGTCTCTTTTTGCGTCGTCAGACAAGCATTCTCTCGGCTGCCATCATTATTATGATCACATTCGCTGCCTCGCATCTTATTGGACTATTGAAGACCAGGCTTCTTATCAGTGTGTTCTTCGGTGACAAGACTTCTCTTTTGGACGTATATTACGCAGCTTTTGTGATTCCGGACACGATCTTCCAATTACTTGTCATCGGATCTCTTTCAGCGGCTTTTATTCCGGTATTCACCCGTCTTTTGTCAAAAAAAGATAGGGATCTCTGGCTGGTTGCTGGCACTTCCCTGAATCTGGTGCTTGCGATATTTGTGGTAATTTCTCTCTTGATCTTTGTCTTCGCCAATCCCCTCAGCCGTCTAATAGCTCCCGGATTCAACGAGCAGCAGATTATCACAATGACTGGCGTACTTCGTGTGATGTTAGTTGCTCAGATTTTTTTCAGCATTTCCGGATTCATGACAGGAATTATTCAATCGCATCAACGTTTTTTAATTCCTGCTATCGCTCCCATTCTTTACAATCTCGGCATCATAATGGGCACACTATTTCTATCCCCAATTATGGGAATTTATGGTCCGGCGATAGGTGTCGTATTTGGGGCATTTTTGCATATGGCCATACAGATACCCGTTGCGGTGAAATTGGGATTTCGCCCCATAAGATCTTTCAATTACCGAAATCCTCATGTTTTTGAAATTTTTCGTCTGTTGCCCCCACGGGCATTGGCTTTGGGTATCGACCAGATAGAGCAGCTAGTCGCTGTAATACTGGCCTCTCTATTGAGCCACGGTTCTTTGACGATGTTTAATGTTGCTAGACTTCTGTACGCATTGCCTGTTTCTCTTTTTGGAGTCACGATTGGCCAGGCTGCCCTTCCGGCTTTGTCTCACCTGGCTTCTGAACCAGACAAAAAGACATTTCGCCGCACCCTTTTGGACTCGCTTTTGCAGATAGTTTTTATGGCTCTCCCCATTACCATTATCTTCATTGTTCTGCGCATTCCCATTGTCCGCTTGGTTTTCGGTGCCAAGTCATTTCCGTGGATAGCCACCATTACTACCGGGAAATTACTTGCAATCCTTTGTCTGTCATCAATCTTTTCAGCTGTGTCCCAGTTGGTTATTCGTGGTTTTTACGCTCTCCACGATACAAAAACTCCCTTAGTGGTTGGAATCGCAGGCGCAGTTCTTAATACATCAATAACAGTATTGCTTGTAAATCTTACGTCTTTGGGAATTTTTGGACTGGCTGTAGGTATTTCTGCATCATCACTGATTGAGAGTATTATCCTTTTTCAAATTCTCTCAGGAAGGATAGGAATGGACCGCTGGAGTTTATCTCATTTTTTTACTTCAGTAGGAAAGTTATTTGTGACAGGTCTGATCTCAGGCATAAGTCTTTGGATTCCTATGCGTTTGCTTGACCGTTTTGTATTTGATACCACTCGCACCATTCCATTGCTTATGCTAACAGTGATAAGTTCGGCAATAGGCATTGCTGTCTATTTGCTTTTTTCATATTTATTCCATGTGGAACAGCTTCGAACTATTTTTTCGACACTCAGTCGACACGCTTTATTCCGTAAAAGCGGCTTATCACGTACCCGTGAGCCATTGATCGGCCACGCCAACGGTCCTGGATTTTAAATTCACAGAGCCTTATTGATGGTAAAATTAGCCCCGTGAACAGCATTCGTAATTTTGCCATCGTTGCCCATATTGATCATGGCAAATCCACGCTAGCAGATCGTCTTCTCGAGGAGACGCACACCGTATCCAAGCGTGAAATGCAGGAGCAGCTTTTGGACAGTAACCCCATTGAACGTGAGCGGGGAATCACTATAAAACTTGCTCCGGTCAGAATGATCTACAATGAGGCAGGGCAGAACTATATCTTTAATCTTATTGATACTCCTGGACATGTGGATTTTTCTTACGAAGTCAGTCGCTCGCTTGCAGCCTGTGAGGGGGTCATTCTTTTGGTAGATTCCACGCAGGGAGTTCAGGCGCAGACACTCGCTCATTATCAACAGGCCATAAAGCAAAATCTGGCGATTGTACCTGTTATCAATAAAATTGACGTCTCAACAGCCAACGTTGCAGAAACAGTGCGCCAGATGGTCGACGTTTTTCATTTCGAACCAGATTCGATACTAAAAATATCAGCCAAAACCGGGGTCGGTATTCCTGAGCTACTCAGTGAAATAGTTAAGCGTATTCCCGCGCCACACGGGGACGCATCAATATCTTCTTCTCCTCGGGCCTTGGTGTTTAATTCTAGTTATGATCCGCATTTGGGGGTGCTAGCCTGGATCCGGTTGGTCGATGGGGTAATTACTGCTGGTCAAAAACTTCGTTTGCTGGGGACTTCTGCTCATCTTTCTGCAATTGAAGTGGGGTTCTTTGTGCCGTTCCGCAAAAGCGCTCCCGGCTTGTCTGCTGGCGAAGTTGGTTACATCGTCACCGGATTACGCGATCCATCCCTGATTAACGTAGGAGACACTCTGACTTCTGAAGATGCTCCAGCTATTCAGCAGTTGCCAGGATATCAGCCGATCAAACCTGTCGTATTTGTCAGTTTTTACCCATTGGATGGTGCTGAAATCAATTTGTTGCGTGACGCGCTGGATAAACTAAAACTTCAGGACAGTTCGATTGCTTATCAGCCGGAATTTTCCCCTGCGTTGGGTAATGGTTTTCGCCTGGGCTTATTGGGGCTTTTACATGCCGATATAGTCCAAGAGCGACTCGAGCGGGAATTCAATATAGACCTTATCGCAGTAGCCCCATCTGTAGAATATGAGGTGCTTACCACTACGGGTGAAATTATCCACATTTCTCGTGCTATGGATTTGCCGGATATGTCATTTGTTCGCGAGATTCGTGAACCTGTTCTGCTATTAAACGTTTTTGTTCCGGTCACCTATGTGGGTGCAACCATGCAGCTTTGTCAAAATCATAGGGGAGTAATGCTGGACATGACATACCTAGGAAGCCTAGTGCGTCTGACCTATCAACTCCCCCTAGTCGAATTGATTCGCAAGTTTTACGATCAACTGAAGAGTGTTTCCCAGGGATTTGCTACTTTGGATTATGAAATTATCGGATTTGTGCCATCGGATTTGATTCGTCTCGACATTCTCATTTCACAGGAGCGAATAGATTCTCTTTCCCAGATAGTCCCCAAGTTTCAGAGCCAGGGAATGGGACGACAACTGGTCGAGAGACTTAAAGAGATTATTCCTCGGCAGCAATATGAAGTTGTTATACAGGCGGCTATCGGTAGCCACGTTGTAGCCAGGGCAGACCTGAAAGCTTTTCGTAAGGATGTCACTGCCAAGCTTTATGGGGGAGATCAAACCCGTAAGGATAAGCTTCTCAAAAAACAAAAGAAGGGTAAGGCCAGAATGAAACGGGTCGGTAAAGTAGATTTACCCCAGGAAGCGTTTCTTTCCATCCTCAAAATAGATTAGTCTTCTAAGACGCTGAGTACCACTCTGGCTACTGAGTTTGCGGTCATGGGGACCTTATATTGAAGCAAACTGCTCGTAGTTGCAATTACTTCATCTAGCCTCATGCCATCCAGTAGTTCAGTTGTTAGTTTATATTTACTTCCCTTGAGCCCTGTGAAATTCACAGGAACCACCTCGTTGTGAATCCCTTTTTGGTCGTAGTTTACCAATATCACCCGAACCTCTGACGCGTTTTTATCAGCAGCTGCTATTGCTTTAACCCAAGTACCCTCGCCGGAGAGCGAAAGTCGGGTTTGTGGTAGAGACGCCAGATATTCAAGTGCTTTATACCTTGGTCTACCCAGTATTCCCCAGCTCCCATTTACCGCAAAATTAAAACCCATATCTACTTTTTGTAACAGCTCCTTAGCTGTGGCTACGGTGTGGGCTGCTCCCACATGTGTGTCGTTTTCGTTGCCCATCTCACTGTTTGGTCCCATCTCAGAGATAATCTTTTCAACTCGGGAGAAGTATGGATGTCTTTCCAGCCAGGCATCCACACTACGAATATCCTGTGCATATTTCGTGAGGTCTAAGTCGTACCTGTGCCAGGAAAAAAAATCCAATCTTAATTTGTTTGACAAAATAAACGGGAAAAAACGATCAAGCCAATTCTTATATAGTCCGGATGTACCTGGACCGCCGATTTTAAATGGTTTTACATTTTTGGCCGCTGTCGCGCCTCTGGATGCGTACATATAAAGAACTTTGTAGTCCTTTTTTCCTCCCATAGTCCACTTACCAAACAAGTCTGGCTCATTCCATACTTCATAGTACACATCCTCAATGCCCAGTTCCCCGCTGAAGTGTTCAATTGTTTTTTGTACAACCGCCTCCCAATCCTTCCAATTGTTTGGCTCAGCCAGTATGGAACCATCCTTGGAAATCGCTGGAGGCATATATGATAGTGCAAAAAATGGCTTAGCCCCCACAGATGCAATTCTCTCTACAGTATGATCAAGTGCAGTCCAGTCATATATAAGCTGCCCATTACTTCGACTCACCACCTTGAACTCATCATATATATGATCTATGCGAATGTACTTTGGTTTAAGCCGGATTACATCTCCGATATCCCCATCCAGAAAAGTCCTCAAATTCTCTCCACCTTGAGCAAGGGACTCCCATACTCTCGGCATATTTCCCAATTCACCATCACTATCTATGGTTATTGAAGCCAGTCTTCCTTCAGCCCCCGCCATATACCTGATTGCTCCATTAGCAAGTTTGAGAAGTCCCGGTAGCATCAGTGCCATCAGTACTACAACGATGAATGAGTATCGCGGCTCCTTCTCTCTTTGTCCCTTCATCCTTCTATTGTACTTTAGTTTTTTCTAAAATTTACTGGTATTGACATTGATTAGCACTCGTGTTAATTTATTGCTAATTCATATGAACTTAAGCAATCGGCAAACTCAAATTCTAAAAGCAATAGTAGAGGAATACATTTCTTCTGCAGAGCCAGTTGCAAGTGAACAAATTGAAAAAAAATTTAATTTAGGAGTATCCCCCGCAACCATCAGAAATGAAATGGCGCATTTAACAGATGAGGGGCTCTTAAAGCAACCTCACACCTCAGCTGGCAGGGTTCCGACTCCCATGGGATTGCGTTATTACGTAGACAATCTAATGCAGGAAAAGCAGCTCAGCGTCGCTGAGGAGGTTACGGCTAAAGAGCGTATGTGGGATTCCCGTTTTGATTTTGACCGGCTCATGCGTCATGCCACACTTGCTTTGGCTCAACAGACGGGAAACTTAGCTGTCGCTGCAACAGATCAGGGGGATATATACTACGCCGGCGTTTCGAATATTCTCGACACTCCAGAGTTTTTTGATATCGACGTGACTCGCACAGTCCTGTCACTGCTTGATCAACAAAATCGCCTCAGCGAATTGTTTTTTCAAAAAAATTATGGCCAGGATCCAGTTCATATAGTTTTTGGTTCTGACTTGGGTTGGCCATACTTTGAGCCAGTGGGCCTTGCGTTTGCTCATTTTGCCGCCGGAAAGAATCGCCGCGGGTCTTTAGCTGTTATGGGCCCGTGTCGTCTCGACTTCCCTCGCGTTGTCCCCAGTTTAAGGTATTTTTCAAACTTAATTAATGAGCTCAACAGTAACTGGTAAAAATATGAGTACTAAGAAAACCGACACAACCAAAACTGAATTGTCTGATTTGCAGGCTCAAATAAAGGTACTGGACGAAAATTGGAAGAGGGCGTTGGCAGACTATCAAAACTTACTCCGCCGAGTCGAAAGTGATCGCCGGGAATTTTCTCGCATGGCCAACGCAAATCTCATCGCCAGGCTAATTCCTAGTCTGGACATCATAGAATTGGCTGCTGCGCACAATTCGGATCTAGGGGTTCAGATGGCAGCTAAGCAGTTCCATCAGGCTCTTAGTGAGGAGGGATTGGTCGTTATCTCTCCCGATGACAACACTACTTTTGATCACGCCCAGCACGAATGTTCCGAAACATTGGCCACCCCTGAAAACTCAAAAGACAACACTATTGCAGAAGTAATTCTGAAAGGTTATCGCTTGGGTGACTTTGTCTTACGGCCCGCAAAGGTAAAAGTCTACAAATTCACATCTGCTGATTCTGATGTTAAAATTGATTCCGCACCAAATTAAGCATATGTCAAAAATTATAGGAATCGATCTCGGTACTACCAACAGCTGTGTTGCTGTGATGGAGTCTGGTGGTACAAAAGTTATCCCTGCATCCGATACTGGCCGAAACGTAACTCCATCAGTCGTAGAGCCTGTGAAGAATCTTGTTGGTGACGTTGCAAAACGCCAAATGATTCTTAATCCCAAAAACACAATCTATAGCGTCAAAAGATTAATGGGTCGCAAGGCTACCGATCCAGAAGTCAAGCGAACTCAGGAGATGGTGCCTTACAGAATAGTTTCTGGAAAAGATGGCATGGCGGTTGTTGAGGTCAATGATAAATCTTACACACCCCAGGAAATTTCTGCTAAGACCCTTCAGACCATGAAGGCGCACGCCGAAGCCTATCTGGGAGCAGCGGTTGATCGGGCTGTCATTACGGTACCGGCATATTTTGATGATTCCCAACGTCAGGCTACCAAACAGGCGGGAGAGATAGCCGGATTAAAAGTTGAGCGCATAATCAATGAGCCGACTGCGGCAGCGTTAGCTTATGGTTTAGACAAAAAGAATGCTCACACGGTGGCCGTTTACGATCTCGGGGGCGGCACGTTCGACATCTCAATTCTCGAACTGGGTGATGGGGTATTTGAAGTAAAGGCCACTAACGGTGACACGCACTTGGGTGGTGATGATTTTGACGAGAAAATCATGAACTGGATCATCGATGAGTTCAAAAAAGAATATGGTGCTGATCTTAAAAAAGACACTCAAGCGCTGCAGCGAGTCCGGGATGCTGCAGAAAAAGCCAAGATAGAGCTCTCATCGGCAATGGAGGCAGAAATAAGCCAGCCGTATATCACTCAAAAAGACGGCACACCGCTTCATTTAAATCTGAAAATTAGTCGCGCAAAGCTCGAGTCAATTGTAGACGATTTAATTAGTCAAACTATAGAGCCTGTAAAGGCTTGTTTGAAAGACGCCAAGAAAACTGTTTCGGATATCGACGAAATCGTTATGGTCGGCGGCATGACCCGGATGCCAAAGGTTGTTG
This sequence comes from uncultured Gammaproteobacteria bacterium, assembly GCA_964502885.1. Lineage (GTDB taxonomy): Bacteria > Patescibacteriota > Microgenomatia > CAZETR01 > Amesbacteraceae > XYB1-FULL-44-23. Next base: position 50,606 of record CAZCXU010000001.1, on the reverse strand, counting down.
AGACCGTAAAGAAATTCTTTGGAAAAGAACCAAACCGTAGTGTTAATCCGGATGAGGTGGTTGCTATTGGAGCGGCTATTCAGGGGGGGGTTCTGACTGGCGATGTCAAAGACGTAGTTCTTTTGGATGTGACACCCCTTACACTCGGACTCGAGACTTTGGGTGGGGTTATGACTCCTCTTATAGAAAGAAATACCACCATTCCTACCAGCAAATCTCAAACTTTTTCTACCGCAGCTGACAGTCAGACTTCAGTTGAAATCCATGTACTTCAAGGAGAACGCCCTATGGCTACTGACAACAAGACTTTGGGCCGCTTTATTCTCGACGGTATCCCTCCGGCCCCACGAGGCGTTCCTCAGGTTGAAGTCACCTTTGATATAGATGCTTCAGGCATTCTAAAAGTTTCGGCAAAAGACAAAGCCACCGCAAAACTTCAGCACATCACTATTACCAACTCAACTAATTTAGACGAAAAAGAAGTTGAACGGATGCGTGCTGAAGCCGATAAATATCGACAGGAGGACGAAGAAAAGAAAGCCAAGATTGAGGCCCGTAATCAGGCTGATTCCCTCCTTATTACTTCCGAAAAAACCCTCAAGGATTTGGGGGACAAAGTACCCGCTGATCTAAAGTCCGAAGTTGAAGCCAGGGCGAAATCATTGAAGGATGTTCTCGAAACAGCAGATAAGTCAGAACTAGACTCAAAGTCCAAGGACCTACTTGAAGCGTTGCAAAAACTTGGCAGTAGTGCCTATCAACAATCACAGAATCCAAAAGAAGCAGCTTCCGAAAACTCCAATTCTCCATCAGATGCCACCAAACCCGAAGAAGGGGAAGTGGTAAATTAATTCCAAACTTCCCCTCTCTTCTTGTTGCCTAACTAAGTTTTTAGTTTGCTTTTGGTCTGGCAACATTTACTGTCATCTTTCTTCCTTCGAAGTCCTGATCAGCAAACATAGAAATTGCTTTTTGTGCGTCTTCATCAGATTTCATTTCGACAAAACCAAATCCTTTGCTCCTGCCAGTCGCTCGGTCTGAAAGAACTACTGCATCAACTACCTCTCCTGCTTTTTCAAACAGTTGTCTTAATTGATCAGAGGTGACATTCCAACTTAAATTGCCAACGAATAATTTTTTATTGTTTATACTGGGTCACCTCCATCAGCCAACAAATTACTAGAGGATATTATCATATTTTCGGTTTCAATTCCAATTAATCAAAGATCGCTCTGCCAAATATTCCCGCTGGTAGGATTTTACCTGATGCGGTCTCTTTTAATCCCACCTCTCCGGATTCAATAGTCGCAAATTTTAATGCATCTTTTATTACATGCTCAATGGCAATAGGTGACAGATCGGCAGTGTACGCATTTACCAAAAAGAAAGCAGGATTATCGGATAATATGTTGGCACAATCCTGAATCAATTCACTTAAGTTGTCAGCTAGTTTCCACACTTCTCCTCTTGTGCCATGTCCAAAACGTGGCGGATCCATAATAATTCCATCGTATTTTACGCCTCTGCGAATTTCTCGTTTGACAAATTTTACTGCATCATCTTGTATCCACCTCACGCTTTGTTTGTCGAGTTTGGACAGTGTTACGTTTTCTGAAGCCCACAACATAGCTGGTTTTGAGGAGTCTACATGAGTTACATGTGCACCCGCTTTCAGACAGGCTAATGTAGCCCCACCTGTGTATGCAAACAGATTCAATACTCTAGGTCTATCATTAAGAATCGTTTTGTGAAGTCTTTCCTGTAGCCAGTTCCAGTTGGCTGCTTGTTCTGGAAATATTCCCACATGTCTGAAGTCTGTGGGTTTTAGATTGAACTTTAGTCCGTTGTATGAAATTTGCCAGGGTGTGGGTGGGGAATTGTGCATTTGCCACTCACCACTATCTTCGTTATTAACAAAGTGTGCATCACATTCTTCCCATTCCGTTTTTGAAAGTGTTCTTTTCCAAATAGCCCGCGGATCTGGTCTTACTGTCAAAAACTGTCCCCATCTTTCCAGTTTTGCTCCTTGCCCGGAATCTACCAGCTCATAATCTATCCAATCGTTTGCAAACAGCATTCCCACCTTAAACTCTCCTTTTTTTCTTGGGTCTGGCTCCATTGTGCGCCATGGGCGTCACATCAGCGATCAAAGACATTTTCATTCCGGCGGCCTTCAGTGCTCTTAGGGCGGCATCTCGTCCCGCACCTGGTCCTTTTAGGTAGACTTCAACTTCTTTAATGCCTGCAGATTGAGCTTTTCTTGCTGTCGCTTCAACGGCCGTAGTTGCAGCGTATGGAGTTGATTTCCTCGCCCCTTTAAATCCAGAAGCTCCAGCTGAACCCCAGGCAACAACATTTCCAGAGGCATCTGTAATTGACACCAGTGTGTTGTTGAAAGTTGCTGTGACAAACACTTTACCTTGGTTATTCATATTTTATTTAGCAGCCGTCTTTTCTTTCTTTGCTGCTTCAACTTTAGCTAACACCTCTTTCTTAAGGGCGCCAATAGTCATTCTCTTGCCTCGTTTTGTTCTGGCATTAGTTCGGGTGCGTTGTCCTCTGCTGGGCAATCCCTTTGCGTGTCGCATACCTCGATACGACCCAATCTCTTTTAGACGGGTAATGTTACCGGCAATTTGTTTTCTCAGGTCTCCTTCTACCTTCATTCCCTCAACAACTTTCTGAATTCTCAGTAATTCTTCAGAAGTCAAAGATGCAACTCTTTTAGCGGGGTCAATATTTGCAGCTTTAATCACTTCTCCCACATTTGTTCTGCCTATGCCATAAACATATGTCAGGGAAATATCAACGCGTTTCTTTTCGGGGATATCAATACCGGCAATTCTTGGCATAATTATCCTTGTCTCTGCTTGTGCTTTGGGTTGCTGCAAATAACAAACAGAACTCTTTTCCTTTTGATAATCTTGCAATTTCTGCAACGTGATTTAATGGATGCTTGTACTTTCATTTAGTTATCTAAGTTTATATATAATCCGACCCCTGGTCATATCTAGCGGGCTGATTTCACATCTAACCCGATCCCCAGGCAATAGACGCACATAATTTAGTCTCATTCTGCCTGCAATTGTGCAAAGCACCAACTGCCCAGTCAGCTCTGAGGGTCCACCTGTTTCGATTTTGATTCGAAACATGGTATTAGGCAGGTTTTCTACCACCATTCCCTCAATTACTAAATTTTTCTGGTCTACCATTCTTTAATCTGTCAAAACTACCGGGCCATCGTCACCAATAGCCAAAGTATGCTCAAACAGCCCCGATATTTTACCATCGGCCGTGACTATTGTCCAACCGTCGTCGTTTTTATACTCGACTTCCCAGGCCCCGGCGTTGTACATGATTTCTACGGCAATCACCATGCCTTTTTGAATAAGTGGGCTATTTGAACGGTTTCCCAGGCGAAAGCAGGGGATTGCTGGTTCTTCGTGTAGATGCCTACCTATCCCGTGTCCGGTCAGAGATCTCACGGCGGCGTATCCGGCTTTTTCTACTCCGTCTTGCATTTGTATCGACAGGTCCATGATTCGGTTTCCTGGCCTGGCCTGAGCAATAGCCGCCATTAGCGCGGCTTCTCCAGTATCCAAGAAAGTCTTGGTGGCTTGATTGACTTTTCCTACCCCGACAGTCACTGAAGTATCAGTATGCCACCCCTTGTAAAACAACCCCACATCAATACCCACAACATCTCCCTCCTTGAGCTTCCTTTGATCAGGAATACCGTGTACCACCACCTCATTTACGTTTATGCATGTGGCATGATGATATCCCGGGACCATTTTAAATGATGCCTGTCCTCCCGACTTGGATATCAGATCATTAGCGAGGTTTTCAATATCCATAGTTGTTATGCCTGGATTCACTAATCCTGCCAATTTTCTGCGTATCATCCCCAGTATTTTGCCTCCCTCCGCCATTATGCGAATTTGCTCAGGCGTTTTTAATGAAAACTTATCCATTAATATCTGCTGCCTCTATGCCAGAAACAATTTGATTATGAATTACTTCAATTGGCTGTTCACCGTCAATTTCTAAATACTTGCCCTCAGTTTTTGCTGTCTCAATCACGGGAATAGTACTCTTATGGTAAATTGCCAAACGTCGCTTAATGGATTCTGGTGTGTCATCCTCTCGAAAAACTAATTTACCTCCGCATTCGTCACAAACATCACTGGTTTTTGGTGGCTTAGTCACAATATTAAATATTTCGTTACAATTTTCACAAGTTCTTCTAGAAGAAAGTCTTCGGATTGACTCCTCTTCGCTTATTGTTATGACGATCACCATATCCAGACGGGATTGCATGTTTTGTAGTATCCGTTGAATGAGGTGATATTGAATTAAATCTCTGGGTGTACCATCAAATATAAACCCGGTTTTTCTGCTGGACATTTTTTCTGTAAGTACCATCTCCAGTATTTCATCTGACACCAATTTCCCAGACAGCATTGTTTCACGGATCTGTTTCGCGAGCGGATGGTCGGAATTGGCTATTTGTCTAAGAATTTTTCCCGTCTCAATACGAAGCAGGCCATACTTTTGTTCTAAAAGTTCCGCCTGTGTCCCCTTACCACATCCTTGCGGACCCAATATGACTAAATTCATATATGTAAAAAGTTCTCATAGTTGCGTTGTAAAAGTTGTGACTGCAGTGATTTTGTAGTTTCGAGTACTACCGAGACGACAATCAGTAAACCTGTTCCTCCGATAGACAACGAAGACACGTTTAGCACCTCCTGCATTACTGCTGGAAGTATGGCGATAAGCCCTAAGAATATAGCTCCGGCAAAGGTGATCCGGTTTAGAACACCAGACAGATATGCAACTGTGGCCTCGCCAGGACGAACACCGGGAATAAAACCCCCATACTTTTTTAAGTCATCAGCAATTTTTTCCGGATTAAATACTATTGCTGTATAAAAATATGTAAAACCCACAACCAAGGCAAAGTAGATAAAGTTATAAGGAAGTCCGCCCGGGGTCATAAAAGCCGTCACATTTCTGGCCGCCTGAACTATGGCTGGATTCGGCAACTGTTCAAAAAAACGGCCCAACATAGAGGGTAGCAACACTAAAGATACCGCAAATATTATCGGGATAACTCCCGCCTGATTAATTCGCAGTGGTAGATGCGTAGACTGCCCCCCATATGTTTTTCCAGCCTTCACTCTCTTTGCATATTGGACGACAATGTTTCTGGACGCTTCATTCATAAATACTACCGCCGCTACTACCACTAATCCCACCAACCCAAACGCCATCAGCGCTATTGGGTCGATCGTTTCCAAAGTGATTGCTGTCTGACCAACTATTACAGGAAGTCTGCCCACTATTCCGGCAAAGATAAGTAAGCTAATTCCGTTACCGACCCCATACTCTGTTATTAATTCTCCTAGCCAAACTGTCAGAATAGTGCCAGCTGTCATGGTCGTTATCAAGGCCAGAAGATTGACCGCATCGAGATTCCCGATGACTCCCTGGCTTTTTAATAAAAAGTACATTGCAAAAGCCTGCGCGATCGCAATTGGAACCGCTAGTAATCTGGTGTATTGATTAATAATTTCTCTTCCCGATTCTCCCTCTTTTTGCATCTCTTCAAGTTTCGGGAATATTACTGTCAGTAGTTGCATTACTATTGAAGCATTAATGTATGGTCCCAATCCCAAAGCAACTAAGCTGAAATTCGCCAAAGTACCTCCGGAAAAAATATCCAAAAGTCCCAGAATCTGCGACGATGAAAACAGACTGGACAACGCATCACGATCCACTCCCGCAGCTGGAACATGAGCCAGAAACCTATAAATTAGGAGTAGCCCAGCTGAAAACAGGATCTTTCTTTTTAAATCTCTCGCCCCCCATATCTGTTTCAGGGTCAAGAAAACATTCTTCATAACTTATCGTTATTTTTTATTTACGCTTCCACCCGCTGATTCTATCTTTTTTAGGGCAGACGCTGAAACTAATACCTTTTCAAACTGCAGGGCCTTACCGATTTCTCCGCTTCCAAGTACTTTTACGGAGTTTGTGCGTTCATTCACCAGGCCGTTCTTCACTAAATTTGCTAAGTTAACTTTTTGTTCTTTGTTCCACGAGGATAAGTCACTCAGATTAATAATTGTCGGTTTTGCGGAAATAGGCTTCATTCTTCCCTTTCCTCGAAGTAGAGGCAATCTTTTAATAAACGACTTCTTGGCTTTAGTGCCTTCAAAAAGCGGCGACATATTACCGCGAGCTTTTTGGCCTTTATTGCCACGGCCAGTGGTGTGGCCGCCTTTACCGGAGCCTATTCCACGTCCAACTCGTTTGGATTTATGACTCACTATCTTAGGTAAATTTGCTAAATTCATAGTGTTTTTTGTTTCAGGCGGGTTAGTGCTTCAAAAGTCGCATAGACATTGCTGATTTTGTTATTGGTTCCCAATATCTTGCCTATCACATCTCTAATTCCGGCCGCTTCCACAACTGCTCTCACCGAACCTCCGGCAATAACCCCACTTCCGGCTGGAGCGGGTTTCAGAATTATTCTCGCAGCGCCAAATTTTATTCTGACTTCGTGGGGAATAGTTGTCCCCCTCATTGCCACTGTTATCATTTTCTTTTGCGCCGCGATACTGGCCTTCTTCATTGCGGAGGAGACATCAACAGCTTTCCCCAAACCAACACCCACTCGACCCTTTTTATCTCCGACCACCATCAATGCAGCAAAACTGACACGATTTCCTCCCTTGGTCTTTTTGCTTACCCGATTAATTTGTACAACTTTCTCGTCAAATTCTCTTGGTTGTCTTTCAAAAGTATTCATATTTTTAGAAAACCAACCCTCCCTGTCTGGCGGCATCTGCTAGTAACTTAATCTGCCCATGATATTTTTTTGATCCTCGATCAAAAACAATTTCCTCCACCTTCAGTTCTTTGGCCTTTTCAGCTATCAGCTTTCCTGCCTCAGAGGCTTTTGCCGCTTTTACCCCGGCTAAGGTTTTTCCGGACGAAAGCTCAAGAATTTGAGCATAGATAAACTTATTACTGCGCCTCACAAGAAGTTTGTGTGCTCGTTTTGTTGTTTCAAGCTTACCTTTCGTGCGGGAAAAGCGCTTGGTATCCTGATGTTTTTGTCTTACAATTTTCATGGTACTAGGCTCCTGCTTTTGCCGCCTTACCGGCCTTTCTTACGATAACTTCGTTGTCATACTTGAAGCCCTTTGCTTTATACGGATCAGCTGGTTTAAGGGCTCTAATTTTAGCAGCTATTTCTCCAACTAGCGACTTATCTGCCCCTCTAACGGTTATTTTTGTTTCTTTCACTTCAAAACTTATTCCTTCCGGAGCCTTGATAGTCACTGGGTGCGAAAAACCCAGGGCTAACTGTAAGTCTGAACCGTTAGTAGTCGCCCTAAATCCAGTCCCGTTCAATTCTAGGATGCGAGTCCAGTTGTCTACTACGCCCGTGACCATGTTTTGGATTAGTGTTCTTGTTAGACCGTGCAAATTGGCGTGTTCAGGTTTGCTAATTGCTACATTAACTATTTCTGCTTCTCTTTTTATCTCGACATGATCAGGCAGCCGCATTTTTAGATGACCTTTGGGGCCGTCTACGGAAACAACTCTATCCGCAAGTTCAAATTGCACGCTGGAAGGGATTTTTATTGGGGATTTACCAATTCTTGACATATGATTACCAGACTTTGACGATAACTTCGCCGCCAGCATTAATCTTCTTGGCTTGTTTATCAGAAATAACTCCCTTAGGTGTGGTCAATATGTTAATTCCTAGTCCGCCAAGTACTTTCGGTAAGTTGTCCACTCCACGATAAATTCTGGCCCCGGGACGACTGACTCTTTCAATGCCGGTAATTGCCGGAGTTTTTCCTGAATATCTCAATGTTATTTGGAGATTTCCTTCTTCTTTTACTGCCGATGCCAAATATTTAGTTTCCACCAACACCCTAGCCACCTGTTCAATCATCTTCGTGCTGGGCACTGACAATGATGGCAATCCTGCCAGATAGGCATTTCTTACTCTCGTAACGAAATCCGACAACCTGTCTGTTACCATGACGCCTTTCTTACTCCAGGTAACTCTCCTCGATTTGCCAAATCTCTGAAACAAAGTCGACACAAACCAAACATCCGAATATATCCTCTCGGTCTGCCGCACCGTGTGCAACGATTGCGGAACTGAGTCGGATACTTCAGATTTCCCAAGGTCTGTTTTACTATTTTTGATGTTTTAGCCATATTGTTTAGTCTTTCTTCTCAAACGGCATGCCCATTAAGGACAGTAGTTTGTGTGAAATTTTAGCATTACTATTTTTAATCGCAAAAGTAATCTCCAATCCTCGGATTTTATCAACCTTAGAATAATCTATTTCCGGAAAAACAGTTTGTTCAGAGAGTCCCAGTGTGTAGTTTCCAGCTTGGTCAAACGCCTTTTTTGAAACTCCCTGAAAATCTCTCACGCGCGGCAATGCTATTAGAATAAGTTTGGTCATGAAATCGTACATGCGCTTGCCTCGTAGCACTGCGGTAAGCCCTACTGGATCTCCCTCTCTCACTTTAAAGCTGGCGATAGACAGTTTAGCCGTGGTAACTTTTGGCTTTTGTCCAGCGATGGCCATCAGTTGCTCTTTGGCCTTTTCCAAGACTCCCTTGTCGTGTGCCGCCTCTTTTAGACCGATGTTAAGGACGATCTTTTTGATTTTAGGAGCTGCCATAACATTCTTAATGCCAAACTCTTCCATCACTTGCGGCAAAGCCTGATTGTGATAAATATCCTTGATATTCATATTAGTTTATTTCCCCCTTACATTTTTTGCAGACTCGTGTCTTTTTATCATTTTTAACTAAATAACCCACTCGCGTTAGTGCGTTACATTTGGGACATACCAGGGCAAGTTTAGAGGTGGCGATAGGTCTCTCCAGGGTTAATATCTCACCTGGACGATTTTCACCCTGAGACTTGCGATGTTTCTTGTACAGACCCACTCCTCGCACAAGCACCACTTCTTCTTTGGTAAAAACCTTTTCGATCTTGCCTTGTTTGCCTCGGTCTTTGCCGGACATTACTTGGATCTGATCATTCTTTTTAAATTTCATATTTGTTAAACAACCTCTGCTGCAAGCGAGGCAATTTTTGAGTAACCTGCGTCTTTTACTTCACGCGCTATTGGTCCGAAAACTCTAGTGGCCCGTGGGTCGCCAGACTTTGGATCAATTATTACAGCAGCATTGTCGTCAAATCGCACATAACTTCCATCTTTCCTTCGTGTCTCTTTTCTTGTGCGCACTATAACGGCCTTTACCACTTCAGAGTCTTTTACCACTCCATTTGGGTCAGCTTTGTCTACAACCGCAGTTACGACATCGCCAATGTGTGCGTACGTCTTTTTCCAGGCTCCCATGACATGAATCAATCTCAGGCGTTTCGCTCCACTGTTATCAGCGGGATTAAGCATTGTTCTAAGTTGTACCATTTTTACCTTTCAGCACTTTTATAACTGTCCAGTTTTTGGTTTTTGAAATGGGTTTTGATTCAGACAGTTTTACGGTGTCACCATTCTCCACAGGTATCTCACAATGTGCGTGAAATTTCTTGGTGTTTCTAATTCGTTTTTGATACATTGGGTGGGCTACAAATCTTACAACCTCTACTACCGCAGTTTTTTGCATTTTGCAGGACACCACCTTACCTGTTAAAGTTTTCATGATTTAGCCTCCAATTTTACACTATTTAGCCTCATTTTTGAAGTCGCAGATGTCTGAATACGCGCAATTTCTTTGCGTAGGAAAAATACCTCTTTACGGTTTGGTAATTTGCCAGTCTTTAAATCCAATTTTTTCTTTGCCAGAAGAAGCTGCTTTTCTTTGAGAGCTGAGGCCAGCTCCTGCACAGTCATATCTGCCCACCTGACGATGGGTTGTTTTTTGTTATCAGTCTTCTTTGTTGCCATATTATTACTTACTCACTAATTTAACTTTAAACGGAATTTTTGCTGCAGCGTTTTTGAATGCCACTTCTGCTACATCACGAGTTATACCAGCTGTTTCAAATAAAATTCTTCCGGGCTTAATTACAGCCACATATTCATGGATATCACCTTTACCGGATCCCATTCTTACCCCCAAAGCTTTCTTGGTAACGGGTTTATCGGGAAACACTCGAATCCACAACTTCCCCCCTCTTTTGGCGTCTTTTGCAATGGCCTTTCTTGCGGCCTCAATCTGCCTCGAAGATAACCACCCCCGGTCCATAGCTTTCAGCCCGAACTCCCCAAAAGACACTTCCGCCCCTCGGTAAGACTTTCCTGGCATCTGGCCACGGAATTGCTTTCGATATTTTTGCTTTTTAGGTTGCATACTTTAATTAGTCTTTTTCTCTCCCCGGTGGATCCAGACTTTTACTCCTATATAACCTGATCTTGTCAAAGCGGGTACCTGTGCATAGTCTATATCAGCTCGCAGAGTTTGGAGCGGCACCGATCCAGTCTGGTAGAGTTCTTTTCTGGATATTTCTGCACCTCCAATACGGCCTGCCAGTAGTATCTTGATGCCAAGCGCTCTCGATTGCATTGTGCGCTCCATTGTTTTCTTCACAACTCTTCGTGCTGGCATCCTCTTGGCTAATTGCTCTGCGATCTTGTACGCAACCAAATAGGCGTTCAGATCCGGCTCTTTGACTTCCTCAACTTGCAGATCAATCTTTGGAGCCTTATCAATGTTTCGTGCAAATCCCAAAACCTGATATATGAATTTCTTTAAATCTTCAAGACCTGAACCTCCTCTTCCAATTACCACACCTGGTCGAGTTACATAAATGATGATTCTCATGCTTTTCAATGATCTTTCGATCTGAATATCGCAAACCGAAGCTATCGACAGTCGTTTCATGAGCGCTTCTCGAAGCATGACATCAGATGCCAGGTATTCCTGATATCTTCTGGGATTTGTTGTAAACCATCGAGATTTCCAATTACTCGTTGTTGCGAGTGGTAGGCGATAGGCTATTGGATTTACTTTTTGTCCCATTTTACTTTTCCTCTGTGGAAGCTAATCTTAATAAAATATGAGCTAGTCTCTTTCTTTTAATACCACGATCAAATCTTGCACTATGAGATTTATCGGTCTTTTTGCCTCCTCGCGGCCCTTCTTCTATCTGAAGAGAGTCAATCTTGAGCGCTGCTGGAGAAATCTGAAAATTGTTCTTGGCGTTTGCCACACCTTGCTCCATTACTTTTAAGATAGGGGTAGCAGCTTTCTTATCCATAACCCGCAACTGATTAATTGCCTGCATAGGGGAAAGCTTGGCCACAGCTCTCGCCACCAACCTAAGTTTTCTTGGGCTAGTGTGTACAAAGCTCGAACGAGCATAAATAATTTTATTTGATTGATTATCCATATGTTAAGTTTTATCCATAGTTCTTTTAACAATCGCGCCGTGACCTCTGAATGTTCTGGTTGGAGAAAACTCTCCCAGTCTGTGGCCCACCATTGATTCAGAGACAAATACGTCGACAAATTTATTACCGGCATGAACACTGAATGTAAAACCCACAAATTCCGGCGGAATTTGACTGGCTCTAGCCCATGTTTTTACCGGCTCCTTTTTGCCAGTTTGACGCATCTTTGCTACTTTTTTAAGCAAAGCTTTATCAATGTATGGTCCTTTTCTAGCTGATCTAGCCATTATTTCTTTCTCCTTTGAACAATAAATTTATTAGAAAACTTAAACTTACCCCTGGTTTTCTTGCCTCTGGCGGGCTTACCCCACGGAGTCTTGGGGTGCATACCCTCTCCACTTCGTCCCTCTCCGCCGCCATGAGCATGGCTCCGGGGATTTTGTGCGGTGCCGCGGACAGTGGGGCGAATACCCATGTGCCTGCGTCTTCCCGCTTTACCAAAGTTGATGTTCTTCCATTCGGTATTGCCAAGTTGCCCGATTGTCGCTCGGCAGGTAGGCAAAAACCGCCTGATCTCACCAGATGGCAATTTTACCAGAGCATACTCTTCTTCGAAACCAAATACCACGGCTGCTGCACCCGCACTTCTTACCATTTGTGCCCCCTTACCCGGGACGATCTCCAAATTATGAACCATCGTCCCCACGGGAATGTGGGCCAGGTTCAAGCTGTTGCCTGATACTAGCGGAGCGGTCTCGCCACTCATAATTGTTTGTCCGACAACAAGGCCCTCAGGTGCCAAAATGTATCTTTTCTCTCCGTTTTCATAACAGAGCAAGGCAATATTTGCGGTTCTGTTTGGATCATATTCCAATGCTGTTACTTTTGCCTTTACTCCATCAAGATTTCTTTTCCAGTCGATTTCACGCAGGAAACGCTTTTCGCGTGCTCCCTGGTGTCGGGTAGTTACCTTACCGGATGAGTTTCTCCCGCTTTGCTTTTGCAAAATACGCACCAAAGCTTTCTCTGGTCGTTTTTTGCTGAGGTTTGAATAGTCTAAACCTGAGGAAAACCTCATTCCGGCAGTGATAGGTTTGTACAGTTTTAATGACATATTTTACGCTGCTTTGGTGACCTCAAATAAATCAATCTGCTTTCCAGGTTCCAGGGTTACTATCGCTTTTTTCCAATCTGACTTTCTCCGCATGATCCATCTTCGGCCGGTTCTGTAGGTTTTTCCCGAGACCGTAATGGTTTGCACTTTCAGAACCTTATGTCCAAACACCCTCTCTACCACTCTTTTGATGTCAATTTTTGTAGCTTTAGGGTCAACCGCGAATGTATAACGGTTCTCTCCAACCAATCTCATGGTTTTTTCTGAAATAATTGGGTGTTTAATTAGCATTTTTTCCTCCGAATATGTTTGTTAATTCATCAATTGCGCCATTCGTAAACAAAACCTTCGAACTCTTTACTACCGTATAAGTATTCAATTGATTAGGCATGACAACTTCCACTTTAGGTAGATTTCTCATCGCTTTCAGTATCCCGCGTTGTTGACTGGAAACAACGACCAAAGTTCTTAACATTTTATTCTCATTTATTGCAGATACAATAACTCCCGCTTCTTTAGTTTTCACCAACTTGTCGTTAATTGAAATTACCGCCACTTCTCCGCCTTTTGCTTTTATAGACAGAGCACCAAGCAAGGCAATTTTATTTGCAAGCTTTGGAACTGATAATTTATAATTTTGCCTTCCTGTCGGTCCGTGGGCCACGCCACCCCCAACAAAAATCGGTGCTGAGTACGATCCGTGACGGGCTCGACCTGTTCCTTTTTGCCTATACATCTTTGCTGTTGTCTTCGCAACTTCACTGCGGGTTTTAGATTTTGCGCGGGCAGACCTCTGATTCGCCAAAAAAACTCTTATTGCCTGGGCAATCGTATCAAGCGCAGCCTCAACTCCAAAAACTGCTTCGGGAAGCTTTACTTTATCACCGAGCTTTCCTCCTGCTGTGTAAGAATTTACTGAAATCATTTTGATTTTCTAATAGTTAATAATGAACCCTTTCTGGAAAATCCCGGAATAGATCCGATCAAAAATATTCTATGGTTAGCAGCATCCACCTCATGTACTTTTAGGCCTCTCATCATCACCCTCACATTGCCCATGTGTCCAGCTCTACGGGTTCCCTTAAAAACTCGGCCTGGTGTAGTGGTTGAGCCACTGCTTCCTGGAGCCCTTTCCCTATCTGATTGACCATGAGTTCTGGGTCCGCCCTTAAAATTATGACGTTTAACCACACCTGCGAAACCCTTCCCTTTGGAAATGCCGGACACGGACACGATGTCTCCAGGTTTAAGAATTTCCTCAAACTTTATCTCTGTCCCAATCGCAACACTATCTTCGGATCTCACCTCTCTAATCAGTGTTTTTTTTCCGTCTGCAATCTCTAATCTCAGTGCAGCGTATCCATTTTTTTCTTTTGATCGCAAGTCCTTTACTGTGGTTTGTGGCACAAAAAGCTCAGTGACGCCAATTTGATCCCCGGATGGGGAGAAGGCCATAGTCATTCTGGTTTTTTTTGCAAAAAAGCTATTTATCATATATTCAACAAAAAAAGCGCCCGGAGGCACTTCTAATTATTTTGATCTAATTAGCCTGCCGAGATTTGTAAGCACTAATTCAGGCAAGTTTCTCTGCTTACAAAACGTGCTTATTTTAACACAAATTACATCTTAACTTCAATATCCACACCCGCAGGCAAGTCCAGGTGTGACAGGGCATCAATTGTTTTCCCAGTTGGATCCACAATATCTACCAGTCGCTTATGAACCAACATTTCATAATGATCCCGGGCATTCTTATCTACATGGGGTGAAGTTGTTACAACTATCAATTTTCTATCAGTAGGCAAGGGAACTGGGCCAACTACTTTGGCTCCTGTTGAAAACGCGGCTTCCAATATCTTAGCAGCAGCCTCATCGAGGACGCGATGGTCAAATGATTTTAGTTTTACTCTTAGTCTTCCCTTTGCCATATTAATGTACAAAAAACGCCCGAACCGTTAAACCCATCTCACCAGCTGATCGGGCAATTAGCTAATGATCTTGCTTACCACACCGGCTCCAACAGTTTTTCCGCCTTCGCGGATAGCAAATCGCAGACCTTCTTCAAGAGCTACTGGAGCAATGAGCTTAATTGTCATTTTGGCGTTATCACCAGGCATAACCATTTCCACACCGGCAGCTAGTGTTACCTCGCCTGTTACATCAGTTGTGCGAATATAGAACTGTGGGCGATAACCAGAGAAGAACGAAGTATGGCGACCACCCTCTTCCTTCTTCAGGATATACACCTGAGCTTCAAACTCAGTATGTGGAGTGACTGATCCAACCTTGGCAATAACCTGGCCCCGTTCTACCTTTTCTTTATCAATACCCCTGAGAAGCAGCCCGACGTTGTCTCCGGCCTGACCCTCATCCAATTGCTTTCTAAACATCTCCACACCAGTTACAACTGTTGTCTGTGTTGGCTTGATACCGACAATCTCCACAGTATCATTCACCTTTACAATTCCGCGATCAATTCTCCCCGTCACTACAGTTCCTCGTCCTTTAATTGAAAACACGTCTTCCACAGGCATTAAAAACGGCTTGTCCAATTGGCGAACAGGATCTGGAACATAAGAATCCACTTTTTCCATCAGGTCAAGAATCGCCTTTTCCGCTTCTGGATCACCCTCTGTGGCTTTTAGAGCAGAACCTCTTATAATTGGCACTTCATCACCAGGGAAACCATATTTTGTCAACAATTCACGAACTTCCATTTCAACTAAATCCAAAAGTTGAGCGTCATCCACCATATCGCACTTATTTAGAAAGACCACAATAGCAGGAACATTTACCTGATTAGCCAACAAAATGTGCTCACGAGTTTGTGGCATTGGACCATCTGGGGCTGAAACTACTAATATGGCGCCATCCATCTGAGCAGCTCCGGTAATCATGTTTTTGATATAGTCAGCGTGACCTGGAGCATCAATGTGCGCATAGTGTCTTTTTTCAGTTTCGTACTCTTGGTGCGAAAGATTAATGGTAACTCCACGGGCTCTCTCCTCCGGTGCAGAATCAATATCTTCGTACTTCTTAGCAGTAGCCCAACCCTTTTTCGACAATACCATGGTAATGGCGGAAGTCAGAGTGGTCTTACCGTGATCAACGTGACCGATGGTTCCGATATTTACATGTGGTTTACTGCGGACAAACGTTGCCATTTTTGCGAAAAAAATTAGTCCTTAATTTAGACTTTGTAAATTGTAAACGACGCGAATTATTTATGCAAGGGGTATTTTATGCCATTAATTGGCATGTTTACCGCTCTTTGCCACAACCGCTTCAGCAATATTACGCGGAACCTCATCATAGTGTGATGGTTCCATATAATATGATGCTCTACCTTGAGTCAGTGATCTCAACCTGGTTGCATATCCGGACAACTCTGACAGAGGCACATATGCTCTTACAATTGTCAGATGACCCCTTTTATCGGTCCCCAAAATCTGTGCCCTTTTCGCAGACAGGTCCCCAATTACCTCGCCCATGAAATCATCAGGAGTAGACACTTCAACTTTCATAACCGGCTCAAGAAGTGTTAAGTCCCCTTGTTTAGCTGCAGCCTGGAAAGCCATCGATCCAGCAATCTTAAACGCCATTTCTGATGAATCAACGTCATGGTACGACCCGTCGTACAGAGTTACCCTCACATCTACTGTCGGAAAACCGGCCAAAGCTCCATTTTCCATAGCTTCTTTAATACCCTTTTCAATAGGTGCAATGAATTCTCCCGGAATGGCACCACCTTTAATTGCGTTTACCCACTCGTACCCCGATCCTCTGGGTAGCGGTTCCATTCTGATGAGACAGTGGCCATATTGCCCGCGACCGCCAGATTGTCGAATGTATTTTCCCTCGCCCTCAGTAAGTTTCTTAATGGTTTCTTTATATGCAACCTGTGGCGCTCCTGTTGTTGCTTCTACGCCAAATTCTCGCTTCATGCGATCCACGATAATTTCCAAATGCAATTCACCCATTCCCGCCACAATAGTTTGACCCGTTTCATGGTTAGTCTTTATCATAAAAGTTGGATCTTCATCCGACAATTTAGCCAAGGCATATCCCATCTTCTCCTGGTCAGATTTGGTTTTAGGCTCAATAGCTAGTGAAATGACTGGTTCTGGAAAACTGATTGACTCCAAAAGAATCGGATTGGATCTATCACACAACGTGTTTCCGGTGGTTGTTTCTTTAAGCCCAACCAAAGCCACGATTTCCCCAGCGAAGGCCTTATCGATTTCTTCCCGTTTGTTGGCATGCATCAAAAGCATTCGTGACACACGTTCCTCTTTTTGCTTCGAGGCGTTATAAATTGATTGGCCGGCTGTCAAAGTCCCAGAGTAGATTCTATAGTAAGTCAGTCGGCCTACATGTGGATCGGTTTGGATCTTAAAGGCCAGTCCCGACAAAGTTTCTTCATTAGTAGTCTTACGTTTTACTTCTTCTCCCGTTTGCGGATTCGTGCCGGTCACATGATCCATATCCACTGGGCTCGGCAGGTATTCCACGATGGCGTCCAGCACAGGCTGTACCCCCTTATTTCTTAAAGAAGCGCCGCAGTACACCGGTACCAATTTATAGGCAATGACGGCCCGCCTCAAAGCCTCTTTCATTTCTGGAATGCTGGGTTCTTCGCCTGATAGAAACTTTTCTAGAAGCGCGTCGTCTGTTTCGCATATTTGTTCCACTAACTTAGCTCTCCATTGCTCAACTTTCTCAGTCATATCAGCAGAGACTTCTTCTTCCGTATACTTAGCTCCTGTTTCGTCTCCCTGCCACACCAAAGCTTTTCTTTCCAGGAGGAGAACTACGCCCTTAAAAGAGTGTTCGGCTCCAATAGGATAAGCCATCACTGCTGGGTTGGCTCCCAATCTGTCGATCACTGCTTTAATTGTTCCTTCAAAGTTAGCTCCCAATTTGTCATTCTTATTTACAAATATGATTCGCGGCACCTTATATTTATCTGCCTGTCTCCACACGGTCTCAGTCTGCGATTGCACGGTTTCTTCCGCATCCAACACGGTCACAGCTCCATCCAGTACTCGCAATGATCGCTCGACTTCCGCAGTGAAATCCACATGACCTGGTGTATCGATCAAATTGATTCGGTACGAAGCGTGGGGGACTGGAGAATGTGGGTCTTGCACAGTCCAAAAAGTTGTTGTTGCTGCAGATACGATGGTGATTCCTCTCTCTTTTTCCTGCTCCATCCAGTCCATTTGTGTATCACCATCATCAATATCCCCGATCTTGTAGCTTTTTCCGGTATAGTACAAAATTCGCTCAGAGGTTGTCGTCTTTCCAGCATCAATATGGGCAATGATTCCAATGTTTCGTACCCGATCTAGCGGGACATTTCGATTAGTAGTTTTTACGTCGGCCATAAAAAAAAGACGAAAGCGTCAGATGCAAATTGTAACAGAATCTTCTATTTGCCACAATCCCATATATGGCTTTGGTGGGCACGAAACAAAAATTTCAGATTTTTGTGTGATGTGTATGGTCATCATGTTTGGAAGTGGCAATATAGAAAGGTATTGGATTATTAGCACTCGCATTGTAAAATTGCCAAAACAAAAATAATATGGCTACCAAGCGTGATTACTATGATATTCTTGGCGTTTCCAAATCCGCTACGGCTCAGGAACTCAAAACCGCCTATCGTAAGCTGGCTCTGCAGTGGCATCCAGATCGCAATAAATCGGCCGAATCCGAAAGCAAATTTAAGGAAATCAACGAAGCCTATCAGGTTCTCTCAGATGCCAAGAAACGTTCCACATATGATCAGTTTGGCCATGCTGCGTTTGACCCCTCCTTTGGTGGAGCAGGAGGGAACCCATTCTCTGGCTTCGGGGGAGGTGGTCGCGCTGGCTCGCATACCTATTACTATTCCAGCACTCCTGGTCAAAACCCCTTTGGTGATATGGGGGGTTTTTCAGATCCATTTGATATTTTCGAGCAGTTTTTTGGCGGGGGGGGTAATCCTTTTGGGCGTGCCGGTTCACGCAAAGCCCACTACTCACTGCGAATTCCATTTCTGACCGCAGTCAAAGGTGGTACCCAAAAAGTCGAGATCAATGGTAAGTCTCACACTATCAAAATCCCTGCCGGTGCTGACACGGGCACTCACCTGCGTTTCTCTGATTTTGATGTTACATTCGAAGTGGAACCTCATTCCCACTTCACACGTGATGGTGCAGATGTCCACGTCAATCAGGAAATCCCTTTCACGGCAGCTGTTTTGGGTGGCGAGGTCTCCGTGACTACATTGGACGGAGATTTAAAGATCAAGATCCGTCCGGGAACTCAGCCAAACACAACGGTTCGACTTACCGGTAAGGGGATTGCCCGGCTTTCATCTTTCTCAAAAAATGATCGCGGGGATTTTTACATTCATTTAGTGATAAAAATTCCCGATAATCTCAACCGTCGTCAAAAACAGCTTCTGGAAGAATTCGCTCGATCTTGATATAATGCGGATGTTTAAATCCCTTATTAATGGTGGGAAAGTATCCCGCCATTTTTTTAAAAATGCGTAGCAGTCCCACCACCAACACTCCTCGCACTGAGTTTTCAGCTGCTCTTAATCAGGTGGCCCACGAACGCAATATTGATCCCCAAGTTGTCCTGGATACTATCAAGCAGGCAATTCTTGCTGCTTTTAAAAAAGACTACCCGGCAAATTATAAGGAAGATCATTATTACGAAGTTCAACTAGATTCGGGTACAGGTGAAGCTCAGATTTACGAAATGGAAGCCGATACGACTACATCTGAAGTCGAAGGTCAGGTAACTCTCACTCCCAAAGCCGGCGCAAAAAAGACGGATGTCACTCCTCCCGGGTTCGGCCGCATTGCCGCCCAGACCGCCAAACAAGTTATTTTGCAAAAAATTCGCGAAGCTGAAAAATCAGTGGTGGTCGCCGAGTACGAAAGACGCCTTGGTACATTGGCCACAGGTATGGTTATTCGCTTTGTGGGTAGCGACATTATTATCGATGTTGGCAAGGCTGAAGCCGTCATGCCCCCCTCAGAACAGATCCACTCCGAAAATTATCACCTCAACCAGCGTCTTACTGTCTTACTTCAGACCATTCGCGACACAGTTCGTGGTCGAGAGGTCGTTGTTTCTCGTGCGGACAACAACCTAATCAAAGAGCTATTTCGTCGTGAAGTTCCCGAGGTCAGTTCCGGCTCCGTAGAAATCAAGGCCGTTGCCCGAGACCCGGGGTCTCGCACAAAAATTGCCGTTTACTCCACTCAGTCGGGTGTTGATCCTGTTGGATCCTGTGTAGGTCAAAAGGGTGTTCGTGTTCAGGCTGTCATTGGTGAGCTAAACGGAGAGAAATTAGATATCGTCCAATACAATACAGACCCCGAAAAATTCATCGCATCTGCCCTTGCCCCAGCAGCCAACATATCTGTAAAGATTGACGAAAAAACCATGACTGCGATCGTTTTTGTTCCGGCAGACCAGCTGCCCTTAGCCATCGGACGCAACGGAGAAAACGCCAAACTCGCTGGCAAGCTCACGGGCTATCACATCGAAGTCTCCGAAGACAAAAATGCCCCCATCGCTGCTTCCGAAGCCCCCACGTCAAACGAGACAATTTAAATATACCGACGGTACCTTGCCTTGTTTGGAGTTTGTAGCTTAGGAATAATTATTAAAAACAAATTAGTTTCCACAAATGCAAAGCGTTAGACCGCCGATAGTTGTAATATTAGGCCATGTAGATCACGGCAAGACTACATTGCTGGATTATCTGAGAAAGTCCAATGTAGCCGCTCGCGAATCTGGTGGCATCACTCAGCACATCCGCTCCTTTCAGTTAGAACTTCCCGGTTCCACTTCGGTTACTTTCATTGACACTCCAGGTCACCAGGCGTTTTCCGAAATGCGCCACCGTGGAAGTCGGGTTGCCGATATTGCCGTATTGGTAGTCGCCGCAGACGACGGGGTTATGCCCCAGACCAGGCAATCAATATCCTTTATCAAAGAGTCTGGATTATCTTTCATAGTTGCTCTCAACAAGATTGATGTCCCATCGGCAGATCCTGACCGGGTTCTTACCCAGCTTGCCGAAGATGGGGTACTGGTTGAATCTTTTGGTGGTGGTGTTCCGGCAGTAAAGATTTCCGCCAAGACTGGTCAGGGCGTCCCCGATCTTTTAGAGATAATCACTTTAATAAATAGTTTAAATCCGGCAATGGCCGATTCGGACGCGGATCTGGAGGCTACAGTACTAGAAAGCCGCATGGACTCAAAAAAGGGCCCATTAGCAACTTTAATTATCAAAAATGGATCATTACACACTGGCCAAGAGGTTTTTCAGACCAATTCGATAGGAAAAGCTCGCGCCATCATAGATTCAGATGGCAAGACTGTTTCCGTTGCTTTGCCGTCTCAGCCGGTAGAAATTCTTGGGTTGGCTCATGTGATTGAAGTAGGCAGCCAGATTTCCAACCACCCATTGCAATCCTCCGTAAATTTAGCCAACGCTCCCAGATCATCAG
This sequence comes from uncultured Gammaproteobacteria bacterium, assembly GCA_964502885.1. Taxonomy (GTDB): domain Bacteria; phylum Patescibacteriota; class Microgenomatia; order CAZETR01; family Amesbacteraceae; genus XYB1-FULL-44-23. Next base: position 29,565 of record CAZCXU010000001.1, on the reverse strand, counting down.
GTGGTTCTGTTCGTGGATCCAAATTGAATCTCATTATCAAAGCAGATGTCGCCGGATCACTGGAAGCAATTCTGGCCGGTTTACCCTCAGACGTCACCATAGTGTCTTCCGGTACTGGTGACATTTCCGAAAATGACATCATGCTTGCTCGCACTTCCGGATCCGAAGTTCTCGGTTTCAATGTTCGCACTCCCTCGGGAGTTGCCAAGCTTGCTGAGTCCGAAAAAGTCAGTATTTCGACATTCCGTATTATTTACGAACTCTTTGACTATCTGGATAAAAAGTTGCACCCGGTGAGTACTGAGCAGATTCTTGGCAAAGCAAAAGTACTCGCTGATTTCAAAATCGAATCCGAAAAAATTGCCGGCTGTAAGTGCACCGAAGGAGCCATCGAAAAGGGAAGTTTCATCAGAGTAGAACGAGCAGGACAGCTCATTGGCAAGACCAAAATCCGCTCTCTCCGCCAGGGCAAGACGATAGTCGAAAGGGTAAAGATCGGCACAGAATTTGGGGCCGTGTTCAGCCCCTTTGTTGACTTTAAGATCGGGGACGATATAATCGCGACTACAGGATAATCTATGCTCGCAAATGATCTCTCCCCGCTTCGGAGTCTCTTTGAAGCTTCAAACCATATTAGCCTCGTTTTACCCCAGCGCGCCAGCTTTGATATTGTAGCCGCCTCGCTTGGATTGAAATTGGTATTGGACCATTCCGGTAAACAAACTCGCGTAGTCAGCCCCGATGCTGTCTTGGTCGAATTCAATCGATTAGTAGGCATAGATACGGTTGTTGACACTTTTGGGGGTCGCAACCTGGTCATTTCTTTTCCTGGTCAGACCGAACACGTCGACAAGGTGAGTTACAATCTCGAAAAAGGGGAGTTGCAGTTGGTTATCACCCCCAAAAATACAGCCCCGGATTTGGATTACCAGAAGCTCAAGTTTGTCGCCGGATCCAGTAAAACTGATTTGGTGGTCTACCTGGGAGTCAAAAGTCACCAGGATCTGGGTCCCATAGCTGCCCAGATCAATGAACACGCTGCCGGAGTCCAATCTGTCTCTATTTCCCATGAAGAGTCGTTTCAACCAATCGCAAACCATCATTTCCATGACGTTTCCTCCCCATCACTATCTCAGGTTGTTGCCCATATAGCCAAAGATTTGGGACTGGCGTTTGACGCAGATTCCGCTACCAACTTACTCGCAGGTATCGAAAAAGCAACCCGAAACTTCACTCATCATCAGGTCACTGCCTCCACTTTCGAAGCCGCTTTCTTGCTGATGAATCATGGTGCGGTCAGACACTCCGAGTTGTCACCCTCTGACTATCCTGTCGGATCTATTCCTACACTTCATTCAGTGCCTACACCCCCGCCCGTAGTTTCCAGTTTTCAAGGATATGGCACCGATTCAGCTCCTGCAGTTGAGCCACCTCCGCCGCTTAGTAAGCCTCCAGCAGATTGGTATGAGCCCAAAGTTTTCAAAGGGCCCATGCTTCCTTAAAAATCAATTGCGTGATATAATTCGCATATTCAGTTAAGAATTAGCCACAGCTTGAGAGGCTTTCTCATCTCGCTAAGTTGGCCCTATCTTAATTTTTTTTAGTCCAAAAATATGGCCCTAAACACCAAATCAAAACAAGAGATCATCAAAAAATTTGCCGTAGTTAAAGGCGACACTGGTTCTCCCGAAGTCCAGATTGCTCTTCTCTCTGAAAAGATCACCAAATTGGCAGAGCATCTGAAGTTGCACAAAAAAGACAATCATTCTCGTCGTGGATTGATCAGCATGGTCAGCAAGCGCCGCAGACTACTTGCTTATTTACAAAAGAAAGACCTTGATCGTTTCAAGGACGTGGGTAAGAAACTCGGCCTTTCCAAATAACTCACCGTCTGTTAATATAACCAACAGAACAAAAAAGAACAAACCAGAAAGTACCTCACAGTTTTTCTCCTGTTTGCTTCTCAAAAGAACTTAAATTATGAAAATTACCAAGAAGTCCTTAGAAGTTTCCGGACGCACACTTTCATTAGAAGTGGGTCGTTTCGCTCATCAAGCTACATCTTCAGTACTCGCCCGATATGGCGACACTACAGTCATGGCGGTTATCACCATGGGCAACGAAGACACCAAAAAGGATTATTTTCCTTTGTCAGTTGAGTACCAGGAGCGACTTTATGCCGGTGGTCGTATTAAAGGCTCCCGCTGGGTGAAGCGTGAAGGTCGTGCCACAGATGCAGAGACGCTTTCCGGTCGCTTGATCGATCGTACTGTTCGCCCCCTATTCCCAAAAAACTTTCGTCGTGATGTTCAGCTCGTCGTTATGGTTCTCTCTGCAGACAAAGACAATGATCCGGATATTGTTGGAGCTATAGCCGCTTCCGCCGCTATTGCCATTTCTCCCTTGCCCTGGAATGGACCGACTTCCACAGTTCGTATTGGGGTAGATGAAAACAACCAAGTTGTCGTCAATCCTCTAAATGGCAATCAGTCAGGGGTCACTTTGGATCTTGTCGTCAGCAGCACCGAAAATCTCATCGACATGATCGAAGCCGGAGCAAAGCAGATTGCGGAATCAGTCATTCTCGAAGGCCTGAAAGCAGGATTTACCGAAAATCAAAAGATTATCGGTTTGATCAAGGAATTGGTGGCCGAGGTTGGTCAGACGAAATTGGCACTTCCCACAGTTGAAGTTCCCGCCGAAGTGGCAGCTCTGGTAAAAGATCGCATCTCTCCTTCGATGGATGCTTTCATTACTCAGGCCGCTTCTCACGAAGGAAATACACTTTCCAAGCTCATTGAGGCCACAGCTGATGGACTTGAGGATAGCCAAAAAATCTATGTGTCGGGTTTGGTCGAAGATTTATTGCACAAGACAATTCGTAGCAACATCCTCGAAAAATCCCATCGTCCAGATGGTCGAAAATTCGACGAAATTCGTCCGTTAGATGCTCAGGTGGGCGTAATCCCTCGAGTCCATGGTTCCGCCGTTTTTCAACGCGGCCAAACTCAGGCTTTGACGATCACCACCCTTGGCGCACCCTCTCTCTATCAGTCTCTCGAAAGTGCCGAAGGCGAAGAAACCAAGCGTTATATTCACCACTACAATTTCCCGCCTTTTAGCACAGGTGAAGTTGGCCGTATGGGCAGTCCCAGCCGTCGCGAAATTGGTCACGGTGCATTAGCCGAACGCGCACTCTTGCCCGTCATTCCTGCCGAAGCAGACTTCCCATATGCCATTCGTGTTGTTTCCGAAATCATGAGCTCAAATGGTTCTACTAGCATGGCCAGCACTTGTGGCTCTACTTTGTCACTCATGGATGCTGGCGTTCCTCTCCTTGCGCCAGTTGCTGGTATTTCTATAGGGCTTGTTACAGCCCCCGACTACCAAAAGAGCAACAAGTATGTTCTGCTTACCGACATTATCGGCATGGAAGATCATCACGGAGACATGGATTTCAAAGTCGCAGGCACCAAGACCGGGGTTACCGCTATCCAGCTCGACGTCAAAGTTCCCGGTATTACTCTAAAGATGTGTGAGGAGACTTTTGAAAGAGCCAAGATTGCCCGTGGACAGATTCTCGAAGTCATTCACGCAGCTATCGCAGCTCCTAGATCAGACATTTCTACACTCGCACCTCGCATTATCCGCACCCAGATTCCCGTTGAAAAAATCGGTGAACTGATTGGTCCAGGCGGAAAAAATATCAAAGCTCTTATGGCTTCCACTACTACGACTATCGATGTCAAGGACGACGGTACGGTCTTTATCTCCGGAACCGATCCTGATGGTGCGTCACGAGCAGTTGCTTGGATTAGCGGTTTGGGTAAAGAAGTTATTCCCGGAGAAATTTATGAGGGCACAGTTGCCCGTATTCAGCCTTTTGGTGCTTTTGTGAACATTCTCCCCGGAAAAGATGGATTGGTCCATGTTTCTCAGATGGACCCGGGTTTTGTTCAGGATCCCAATCAATTTGTTTCAGAGGGACAAAAAGTCAAGGTTTGGGTTACAGAGATAGACTCTCAGGGTCGCATCAACCTTAGTATGTTATTTGATGATCAAGGTAATCCAGCCGTTAAAGTTAAAACAGAAGGTTCCCGTGGGGGCGATCGTCATGCCGGTGATCCGTTTGACGCCCCAAAACGTTTTGACAGAGATCGTGGTGGTCGCGGTGGTCGCCGTCGCTTCTAACAATAGCTCCGGTTTGCTAATATAAGATTGTGGATCAAGAACTGACTCTCGATATTCAAAAACTCAAAGCCCAGGTTGATCAGGCTGTTTTGCCCACTGATCTCAAAACCCGCGCTCTGGAGATGATCGAACGACTGGGCAGACAAGCCAAGCATGGTAGTTACAGTGCCGACTACGAACAAATTTCTCATTACATAGATTGGATTACTCACTTGCCCTGGAATAATGCGACTGAAGATCTGCTCGATCTAGGTCACGTAAAGCAGGTTCTAGACAAACACCATTATGGGCTGGAGTCGCTCAAAGAACGTTTCTTGGAGTACCTTTCCGTCATGATACTCAATCGTCGCAAGCCCGATTCCGGATTTCGTGCTCCGATTCTGTTGTTAGTCGGACTTGTGGGTACAGGAAAGACTACCATTGCTCAGAGTATCGCCGAGGCACTTGGACGAAAATTTGTCCGCATTCCTTTTGGTGGTATGAATTCTGCTCTCGATCTACGGGGTCAGTATCGGATTCATGGGGAAGCTGAGCCCGGACACATCATCAAGAGCCTGCGTCGTACCGGTGTCAAAAATCCTGTCATATTACTAGATGAAATCGATCGTGTTTCTGATACCGCCAGGGGGGAAATTATGGGTGTATTGGTCGAGCTTCTCGATCCCTCTCAAAACAATTCTTTCTCCGATCATTACATCGATTATCCGTTTGACCTCTCGTCTGTCATGTTCATTGCCACCGCAAACAACACTACCCACATCAATACGGCTGTCATGGACCGTCTTGAACCCATTCTTATGCCATCATATTCCGATGACGAAAAAATTCACATTGCCCGTGAATATATTCTTCCGGCTCAGCTCGAAAAAGCTGCAATTCCCACCGGTGCTCTCAAGTTCGATGATTCCGTCTGGGCCAAGATTACTCGTCCTCTGGGTTTTGATGCCGGTATTCGTACTCTGGAAAGAACCATCGAGGGGATAGTCCGCAAGGTTGCCAAATTATTAGTAGAGGGTAAGGGTAAAGAATTTGTGATTACCGAAGACAATGTCAAACAGTACCTCCCTACATATTAACTCATGGATTTAGACAAAAAAGCCGCTCTGGATCAGATTGCCTCCGAAATTGCCTCATTTAGAGATTTAGACATCGCCCGCAATTGTATTCGCTCCGTTCCAGGAGAAGGCGATCCCAATGCCAGCATCATGTTTATAGGAGAAGCTCCCGGTTTCAACGAAGATAAGCTGGGCCGCCCATTCGTAGGTCAAGCAGGGAAATTATTGGAAAAAGTTTTGACCGATCCACTCCATCTTACCCGTTCTGAAGTATTTATTACCAACATCGTCAAATTTCGTCCTCCCGAAAACCGTGACCCCACGCCCGAGGAGATTCTCGCCTGCAAAGGTTGGTTGGATCGTCAGATTCAGATTGTTAGCCCTAAAATCATAGTCACTCTTGGGCGCTACTCAATGGGTAAATTTATTCCTGATGCCTCCATATCTCGTGTACATGGTCAGCCGCGCAATTATCGCTTTCCGGAAGTAACCCATCCGATTCTAATTTTTCCCATGTATCATCCCGCTGCTGCGCTTCGTTCCGGAGATATGATGGCGGCATTTGTAGCTGATTTCCAGAAATTAAACGCTTATTTACAAGCCCAGAAAACTGACGGGAAAACAGGCGCTCCAGTCGAAGAGTTGGCCAAAAAAGCCCAGCAATCTCTTTTCTAGTCGATTACAATACCATTAGCATGGCAAATCCTACTCTCAAAATAATTTCCCTTGGAGGTTTCGGAAAAGTCACCTCAAACATGTTCGTTTACGAACTGGAAGACGATATTCTCCTTGTCGATTGCGGCATGGGTTTTCCCACAGAGGATATGTATGGGGTGGACATCTTAATTCCCGATATCACCTACCTCAAAGACAAGCTATCTCGTATTCGAGGTTTGGTTATTACCCACGGTCACGAAGATCACACGGGCGGTCTAGCCTATATTCTGCCTCGTCTACCCAATATTCCTGTATATGCCAGTCAGTTGCCGGCCAACCTCATCATGGACAAACTCGCAGAGTACCAAAATATGCCCAAGAAAATCAACATTCTCATTCCTGGCCAGCCTCTGCAGCTGGGAAAATTTACCGTCGAATCAGTGCGCATTACTCACTCTATTCCGGACTCTACCCACTTAATCATTCACAGTCCGGTTGGTACCGTTTATCACGGCAGCGATTTCAAATTTGACTTTACGCCAATTGATGGGGTTCAGCCGGATGTTCGCCGTATTGCCAGGGCAGGTAGTGACGGAATTCGCCTATTGCTGTCAGATTCTCTCGGAAGTGAGCGGGCCGGATATACTCCATCGGAGCAGACTCTGCAGGAAACATTTGATCGTGAAGTTGCCAGTTGTCGTGGAAAATTTATTGTTACTTCAATGAGCAGCAATATTAGTCGTTGGTATCAGGCTGCCAAGTCGGCAATCGCCCATGGCCGAAAAATCGCCATATCCGGCCGTAGCATCGATCGAAATCTCGACATTGCAGGAAAACTCGGTTATTTCAATTTGCCAAAAAGTGCCTTTATCCAGACCAAGGATGTTCGTCGGCTTCCTCCCAAAAATGTCTGTATTCTTATCGCTGGTTCTCAAGCCCAAACTGGTTCCTCCATGGAGCGGGTCGCTACTGGTGATCATAAGGATATTCGCATTGCCCCTGGCGACAAAGTCATGTTCTCTTCAGACTATATTCCCGGCAATGAGACTGCAGTTCATTCCCTTATTGACGCTCTTTCCAAGCAGGGCGCCGAGGTAATTTATTCCGAAATTACCGATCACTTACACGTCTCGGGCCATGGTGGTCAGCAGGACATGCTTCTACTTATGTCGCTTACTCGTCCACAGTATTTACTGCCAATCGGAGGTACTTATCGGCATATGGTTCAGTATTCGCGGCTCGCCCAGAAGATGGGTTATTCTCCGGACAAAATCCTTTTGCCGGAAAATAGCTACTCAATAGTAATTACTCCTGCTGGCGTTTCCTTGGGGGCTCCAGTTCCGGTGCGAAACGTTATGGTAGACGGTTTGGGTGTTGGGGATGTTGGCAATGTAGTCTTACGCGATCGCCAGCAATTGGCTGAAGAAGGTGTGGTCGTGGCCATTGCTGAAGTAGATCAAAACAACCTGGGCAGCATCATCGATCTTGAGTTGATCAGCCGTGGTTTCGTTTTTGAAAAATACAGTGCCAACTTGCTTGCCCAGGCTTCACAAAAGATAAAGCAGTCCGTGGGGGGGAAATCTGGAAAAATCGAATCAGAACGCCATTTACGACAGATTATTACTACATCTCTGGAGACTTTTCTTTTCGAACAGACACACCGCCGTCCGATGATAATTCCCGTAGTCGTAGAATCCTAAAAAACTCCCGTATTATTTATGATTTGCAGTGACGGACATTTTCCTCCAATGATGAGTATCCACACACAAATTGCCGTATGACGGAAATATATACCTCAGGTGCTATATAATAAATTTATGGGTCGTAAGTCCTCGCCATTTGGCCGCAACAAATTCAAATTCAAGCTAAAAAAACACACCGTTTATTCCATTTCAGCGCTGATGCTTTTTTTCCTAGCTGGCCTCATTTGGATCTCATTCATTCGTCAGGGTTTACTTCTTACCAAAATCAATTCCTTTTTGCTGGCCAATGTAGGACTATTACCGTCGCTGTTTTTGCCCTTTCCGTTCTTAGTGGGTGGCATGTTGGTAATCAAATTCAAAAATTCGCTCGGCCAACCTCACACCTTGATCGGCAGTATTATTACAATCATTGCCTTATCTGGTTTGACCCATGATGGGTCTCTGGGCTTGCAGATGTGGCGCAGCTCCAGTTTTCTGATTTCCGCCCCGGGCTCATATCTGCTTCTGACTATTACCACCTTGATCGGTCTTATGATCATGTCCAACGTCCCTTTCGAAGATGTTGTTAATCTTTTTATAAAACTCTTCAATCGTCCCGGCAAACAAACTCTTACTGGCAAATTCCCGGAAGGTCCGCCGCAGATCAAGATTTCCGGTCAGGTTCAGAGTGGTCTGCCGGTAAAGCCGACTCCTATGCGCACTACAGGTATATCAGATCCCAAATTGGAAGGCGGCGGCAAGGCGGCTTCATCCAAACTGGCAACTTTGTCTTCACCCGAAAGCCACGACTTGCCACATATGACTACCCCGCAGTCAGCTTCAAATGCTCCCTGGCACTATCCACCCCTTACCCTGCTATCAGAAAATATCTCCGGAAAAGCCGATCGTGGTAGCGTCAAGGAAAATGCCGATACTATCGAGCAGACACTTGACGCTTTTGGTATCGAAGCCAAAGTGGTCGAGGTCAACGGAGGTCCTGCAGTCACCCAATATTGTCTTCAGGTAGCCATTGGCACAAAGCTTAGTAAAATTAGCGCTCTTTCAAATGATTTGGCTCTGGCTTTAGCTGCTCCAACCGGTCAAATTCGCATCGAAGCGCCTATCCCCGGCAAATCCCTGGTTGGTATCGAGCTGCCCAATCGTGCTCCAGAGTTCGTGGGCTTGCGTAAAATTCTTGATGATGAGCGCATGAAGCACCACAAGAGTAAATTGGCCGTCGCTATGGGGCTGGATGTTTCAGGCCAGCCGATTATTGGCGACATTTCCCGCATGCCGCATGTGCTTGTCGCTGGGCAGACAGGTTCTGGTAAATCTATACTTATCAACGCCTTTATCTCATCACTTCTCTTTCGTTGTAGTCCTCAGGAGCTGAATCTTATTATGGTCGATCCCAAACGGGTTGAGTTAACTGGGTACAACGGAATTCCCCATCTAATTTCTCCGGTCATCGTTGAGCCGGAAAAAGTACTATCTGCTCTAAAATGGGCTACTCATGAGATGGATCGTCGTTACAAATTGTTCTCGGAAGTTGGTGTCCGCAACCTTGAAAGCTACAATGAACTGTCCGGTTTCCAGGCTCTACCGTATCTGGTTATCTTTATTGATGAGTTGGCAGATATCATGTTGTTTGCTCCTGTCGAAGTTGAAGATGCTATCACCAGAATTGCTCAGATGGCCCGGGCTACTGGTATCCATCTCGTTATCGCTACCCAGAGGCCATCAGTCGACATTATCACCGGCTTAATCAAAGCAAACATCCCCACCCGAATCGCATTTGCCGTTTCCAGCATGATCGACTCTCGCGTCATTATCGACCAGCCCGGTGCTGAGAAACTATTGGGTAGGGGAGACATGCTCTATGTTCCTCCGGATGCCGCCAAGCCCTCACGTATCCAGGGTGCGTTTGTTTCTGACAAAGAAACCCGCCAGCTCATTGATTTCCTCAAAAGACAAGGTGTTACTCCCAACTACACTGAAGAGATTACCTCCACTCCTACCGGACTCAAAAAAGGCCGCGGAGCCAGTTTCATTTCTTCAAATGGAGAAGAACGAGACTCTTTATTCGAGGATGCTTTGCGTTTGATTCTTCAGCACAACAACGCATCCGCTTCATTCCTGCAGCGCAAACTTAGTATTGGATATGCCCGTGCCGCCCGTGTCCTGGATGAGTTGCAGCAATCTGGGTACATTGGTCCCGCAGATGGTGCCAAAGCCAGAGAAATTCTCATTCATGAAATGCCGGGTAGTGGGGAGGCAGCTTCGGACGAGATCACCGAAAGCTCTCTTAATTCATGAAAACCGTAGGTCAGATGTTACAGGCAGCCCGCTTGTCTCAGAAGCTGGAATTAGAGCAGGCAGCCAAAGTTACTCGTATTCGCATCGACTTCTTACGTTTGCTTGAGTCTGATAATTACCGCGGACTGCCAAATGCCACCATTGCCAAGGGTTTCATAAAAAATTATGGCCAATTCTTAGGCGAAAATCCTGACCAGCTTATGGCTATTTTCCGTCGCGATTTTATCGAAAATCGTTTCGGTCAAATCGTCCCCCGCAGTTTTGTAGACCCCGTTTCTCAAAGTAGTATGTGGACTCCCAGATCCACTGTAATTGCCGCAGTTGTCAGCATCTTCACCATGTTTGCCGTTTATCTGGGTTTCCAGTTTTGGCAGTATCTCGGCCCGCCACAGCTTTTGGTCATCGTACCAGCCGGAGATTTAAGCACAACCCATTCCACAGTGGAAATAATTGGTCGAACCGATCCTGAAGCCGCTGTTTCGATAAATGGTAATTTAATTTCTCTGGACAAGGGTGGGGAGTTTTCAATCCGTATGCCCCTTAAACCTGGAGACAATAATTTTCGGATCATTTCTGTGGGCAAAAACAGCAAAACGACGGAAATTGAGCGTCGTGTCACCTTGACAGAGCCGCAAAATTCAGATTAACTTAATCCAAACATATGACGATCCTCATTCAGATTCTTCTCGCCGCAGTCATAGCAACATTTACCATTATGCTATCAGCAATTGGTTTTCAGATTTTTCATATACTGCACGATATGCGCATTACAGTAAAAAAACTAAATCGCATTCTAGACAACACCCAGACTCTTTCTGAGTCTGCCGTTCGTCCCGTAACTGCAGTCAACTCTTTCTTTACCGAGGTCAAGGATTTGGTCCACGAGACACAGGACGAAATTATTGCTGCCACTCCGGACAAGGTTATCACCCCCTCAAAGAGTCACCTGTCCGAATCCAGGTTTCCCCGTTTTTTCAAAAAAGCCGGCCTTCCGCTTCGTAGTTCCTGATCGGGTATAATGAGCGCATGATTTCAGGCTCACAACTACGCAAGAAGTATTTAGATTTTTTTGCCGCCCGCGGGCATCAAATTGTTCCATCCGCCCCTCTAGTCCCGGAAAATGATCCCACCACTCTTTTTACTGGCTCTGGCATGCAGCCAATGATCACTTACTTGCTTGGTCAGCCGCATCCATTGGGGACTCGTATCGTTGATTCCCAAAAATGTTTTCGCTCCCAGGATATTGAGGAAGTTGGCGACAATCGTCATATCACTTTCTTCGAAATGCTGGGCAACTGGTCACTCGGTGATTATTTTAAAACCGAACAACTTCACTGGGTTTTTGAATTTCTCACCCAAGAACTAGGTTTAGATCCTCGAAAGCTTTACGTGTCTGTCTTTGCCGGCGATCCCGGTAATAACTTGGATCCTGATGCGGAATCAATTTCGCTCTGGCAGGAAATTTATTCTAGAGTAGGCATAAACGCTAAGGTTGGCGAGCGAATTTTTCAGTATCCCAGCAACAAAAACTGGTGGTCCCGTTCTGGTGTCCCTGAAAATATGCCCGAAGGGGAACCTGGTGGACCAGATTCAGAGATCTTCTACGAATTTACTTCCATCCCTCATGATCCAAAATTTGGCGAGGTCTGTAATCCAAACTGTGATTGTGGCCGTTTTCTCGAGATTGGTAATAGTGTCTTTATGACCTTTCGTCGCACTTCCAATGGATTTGTACCACTAGAGAAAAAAAACATCGATTTCGGTGGAGGGTTAGAGCGAATATTGGCGGCTATGGCTGACAATAACGATGTTTATGCCACTGATCTATATGCCCCAATCATAAAAGTGTTGGAAACTCAGACGGCAACAAGTTATTCCGGCTCAGCCACGAACAGGCTCTCTCTACGTGTAATAGCTGACCATCTTAAATCTAGCAGCTTTCTCATTGCCGATGGCGTCTTTCCTTCAAACAAAGCTCAGGGGTATTTCCTCCGCCGCCTACTTCGCCGCGCTGCCGTCAAACTTCAGAGTCTATCTTTGCCAAATCCGGACTACTCGCAGATCATCGACTCAATAATTGACATCTACAAAGATCACTACACAAATCTTTATGAACAGAGAACTCAAATTATTGAGGCAATCACACAGGAGCATCATAAATTTGCAAAAACTCTCGTTAAAGGCTTGCGGGAATTCAATAAATTAAATCAGTTTGATGGCAAAGTAGCTTTCGATTTATTTCAGACGTATGGTTTTCCCCTGGAGATTACAGTTGAGTTAGCCCGAGAGAAAGGATTGAACGTTGACGAAAAACAATTTGCAGACGAGTTTTCCCGCCACAAAGATCTTTCCCGCACCGCTTCTCAAGGTATGTTCAAGGGCGGTCTTCAGGATCATTCTGAGATAACCACAAAGTATCACACTGCAACTCACCTTCTACATAAAGCCTTGCGAGTAGTATTGGGGGACCATGTTCAGCAAAAGGGTAGCAATATTACTTCCGAAAGATTGCGTTTCGATTTTTCCCATCCCGAAAAAGTTTCCAGTCAGGATTTAGAAAAAATTGAAAAACTGGTCAACGAAAAAATCGTCGACAATCTCCCCGTACATCATCAGGAAATTCCCAAATCACAAGCCCTTTCCGAGGGAGCTTTGGCCTTCTTTGCTGAAAAGTATCCCAATATAGCATCAGTCTATACAATAGGAGATCCAGAGAATTGGTTCAGCAAAGAATTATGTGGTGGACCACATGTCAGCTCGACTGGAGAAATCGGACGTATTAAGATAGTCAAAGAAGAGTCTGCCGGCTCTGGTATTCGGCGCATTTACGCTCAGCTATCGCCGACGGGTTCATAGCCATTCATGCAATTGCCATTCCTGCCCAAAAAAAATCCCCCGACTACTCAGTCCCGGGAGTATTTTCTTTCAGTAGAAATAAATGACGATTCAGTTCGTAGTGCCATTTGGACAATCGCCAATTCTCAGGTTCAAATTCTCTCTTCCGGGCCTCTTTCGTCCTGGCAGTCCGCTCATCCCGACAGCTTGATCACCGCCGCAGATCAGTCACTCAGCGCCGCCACTCAAAAGATTGATCCCTCAGGCAAAATCCAGCCGTCCAAGACAATTTTTGGCTTACCCTCATATTGGATAGTCAATGACCGTATAGACCCTTCTCGTGTGAAGCTGTTAAAGACCTTTTCGCAAAAACTGTCCCTCTCTGTTTTGGGTTTCGTGGTTACTCCCGAAGCCATCATTCATCAGCTCAAAAAGGCCGAAAGCTCAAACACCACGGCAATTCTGGTTGGTTGTTTCAAATCTACTTTAGAGATGTCTCTCATCAAGTTTGGCAAAGTAGAATCGGTTCAGCAAATTCGCCGCAGTGACCATTTTCTTCAGGACGTCGTCGAGGGAATTTCCCGCTTTCCCGCCTCTGGAAACTTACCGTCGCGGATTGTCTTATATGACTCCGGATCTGATTTGGAGGACAAGCGTCAGGAAATTCTCAATTACCCATGGGCTACCGCTTCCCCACAGCTGTCTTTTCTCCACCTCCCCCGTGTCGAAATACTCACACCGCTTTTTTCCATCCAGGCTGTCAGTTCTGCCGGAGGCGAGGAGCTGCTGAAGTTGAATCCGTCTCCTGCCGATCTTCCCCGTTCTTCCGTATCCGCATCACCAACTGTCACTGCCGAACTGTCTGACTTGGGTTTTATCGAAGGTGCTGATGCCGAATTTTCTCCAGCCGGGGCTTCCGACCTCCCGGATGAACCTGCGGTGCGCCAGGATGAAGTTTCCCGTGCTGATCGCGCTCCCCGTCGTCCGCGCTTGCCGGGAGTTCGCCTCCCAAAAATTTCTTTTGCCGTCCCCATTGCCGTTTTCATTTTGCTTCTTGCTGGAATTTTCTACCTTATTTTCTTTGCTCTTCGGGCCCGTGTCGAAGTGACGCTTCTCCCCAAGTCTTTATCACATGACCTCACTGTCCAGATTGATATCGGCAATGATTCCAAGTCTATCCCACCCAAAGTCTTAGGGGAGATCTTTACTGCCGTGTCCCAGGGCCAGCAATCGCAAAAAGCTACCGGTAATAAACTCATTGGCGATAAGGCCAAGGGTGTGGTAACTATCGTCAATGGTACTTCAGCTGCCCGCTCTTTTGCTGCTGGCACCACTATTTCTTCGCCTTCTGGTCTTAGCTTTACTTTGGACGATTCAGTAAATGTGGCTTCCGCTTCAGGTTCTGCAGACCCAAATTCATATCAGCCCGGCAAGGCCAACGTTAATGTTACCGCCACAAATATTGGAAGTGACAGTAATCTCACTGCGGGTACGCAATTCCGCATCGGCACTTTCTCCTCTCTTGATTATGTGGCTAGAAATGAAGCCGCTTTTTCTGGAGGTACCAGTCGTCAGGCTACCGTAGTTACCAAAAAAGATCAGGATTCACTCAGATCAGATTTGTTAGCTAAGTTATCATCTGAAGTTTTATCAAAATTATCCGCAGACAATCCAGAACAACAGAGTCTAATAGACAAGACCGCCAAAGTGTCCGTTTCTAAAGAGGTTTTCAGTGCACGAGTGGATGAAGAGACTACTGAATTATCATTGGATATGACCGTCAGTGCTACTGCCACCGGGATATCCCGTTCCGACCTCAACACTTTGGTCACTGAAGTCATCGAAGGTCAGATCCCTGCTTCTTTCCGTCGCTACGACATACCGCAATACCAGCTGGGTGACGTATTGGTCTCAGGAAGTCAGCCTGTGCAAGTAAAAGTAAATGTTCATACCACCATACTTCCGGAAGTTGACAATCAAAAAATTATTAAAGATATTTCCGGTAAAAATTTCACTCAGAGTCGCGATGTGCTTAAACAGCTTCCCCAGGTAGAATCAGTAAAAATAAATCTTGTGCCCGCCTTCATTAATTTCTTGCAGTTTCTCCCCAGGGATCCGGCAAATGTTTCGCTTACCGTTCTCCCCTAAATCAGTAGTGAAGCGTCGCACTTCCATCATTATTTCCTGGACGCTGGTAATTTTGGGAATGCTTGCTTTGGGAATGGCCGTCTATCCTAGTCTTTCTTATTTTTTCTCGCATCGCACCAAACTCTACAACCCCTATGAAACTTCTCTTTATCCCATCCCCCAAGTATCGGAGGATGGCGGGGGAGTTGTTGTTTCTGGGTTTGTCTCTGCTTCCGACTGGTTTGCCGGATCGGCCCAGTTACCGAACCCACAGGCGGCTTCAGTCACAGCCTTTACACTTACAATTAAAAGCATTTCGCTTACCAATATTCGGGTTACAACCAACAGTACCGATCTCAAATCTGGTCCAGTCCATTTTCCCGGTACTGCCCTGCCCGGATCTTTCGGCAATGTGGTTATCTTTGGCCATTCCGCCCTGCCCGCTTTCTACAGTCCGGACAATCCTTTGACGGTTTTCAACCCGTTGCTCAAAGTTCAGCTTGGTGACGAAATTATTCTTGACTATGACAACATAATTTTTAAATATCGCACTACAAATATCACCGAGGTTAACCCTTCTCAGGTTGAAGTGCTCTCCCAAAATTTGTCCCGTAAGGAACTTACCCTTATCACTTGCACTCCGCTTGGTACCTACTGGAAAAGATACGTCGTTCGTGCCGAAATAGTCACTGACGATTAGGGATATAATCCATATATGAATTTTTTGGGAATCGATTATGGCCTTTCCCACGTTGGAGTTTCTTTTTCTGATGGCAGTCTGGCGTCCCCCCTCACTACTATTAAGACCGCAGATTTCAAATCAAATCTTTCTCGCCTGATAGACGACTACCGGATCGGCGCTGTCATTGTCGGCCTTCCGGACGGCATTCTTCACGACACCATCTCTGAACTGGTCGATTCATTAGCCAAAACTTACCAGGACAAACAGGTGATTTTTTATCTGGCTGATGAGACTCTTTCCAGTTTTGATGCAAAAAATAACCTCATATTCGCCAAAAAGAGTCTGCGCAAATCAAAAGAGCATTCTGCGGCAGCTACAATCATTCTTCAAAATTGGCTTGACTCCCACCCTGCCTCAGTGTAAATTCATCCTATGTTCAAAAATGTCATCGCTCCGGTCCAGGCTTGGTTGCTGTCGCAGGGACGTTGTGTGGGTTGTGGCACCGACCTTGCCGATTCCAAGTCAGACAAACACCCGCAGGGGCAAAAAATTACTTGCAACAAGTGCGGTCGTATTTTCATAAAAGAATCCTCTTCGGGTAAATACCGCCGAGCTTTGATAGAAGAAGTGTAGTGTGAAAGTTAGAAAAATTCTGGTTGTAGTAACTGTTTTGCTGTTTCTTTTAGTCTCAGTAAGCGCTGCTGCTTATTATTGGTATCGCACCCTGCTTTCTGCTGTATCAGGAATACCGACTTCTCCTGTAGCTTTCTCCATTTCTCAAAACGAGTCTGCTACTTCTGTTATCACCCGACTGGAGAAAGAGGGCTTGATTAGGTCGGCTCAAGCCGCCAAGATTTATTTACGGATCGAAAGATGGGATTCTCACTTTGTTCCCGGAGTATTCACCTTGTCCAGCAGTTCTTCTGTCCCCGAGGTGTTTTCCCTCCTTTTTTCTGGCCCCAGAGACATTACTGTCACTTTTCCCGAGGGTTGGCGTCGGGAGCAAATTGCTTTAAGGCTGGAGGCCTTACATCAAAACGGTGATCTGCCCAACTTTGTTATGTCCGAATTTTTGACTCTCACAGAAAACCTTGAAGGCCAGCTTTTCCCGGACACCTACGCTTTCTCCCCCCAAAGTTCCACAGTAGACATAATAAGACGAATGCAAAGGAACTTTCAGGTTAAATCTGGTTTGAACCTCTCTTCAAACGAGGTCCTAAGCTCTAATAAATTGACCCCTCTCCAGACGCTCATTCTGGCATCACTAATAGAAAGAGAAGCCAACAATGCAGATGATATGTATCTGGTTTCGGGGGTCATTATCAATCGTTTGGAATCACAATGGCCTCTGCAGATCGACGCAACTATTCAATATGCCACAGCTACACGCGATTGTGCCCGGTCGGCAACCAACTGTGAGTGGTGGCCGGACACTATTTCTACCAAATACGACTCACTCTTCAATACTTATCTTCATCCCGGCTTGCCTCCCCAGTCCATCTGTAGTCCCGGAGTTTTGGCAATCTCAGCGGCCAAAAACCCTCAACTCTCTGAATATTGGTTTTATCTCACTGGCCTCGATGGTGTCACTCGTTTTGCCAAAACTCTCACCGAACACAACCTCAATGTTGACAAATATTTGAAGCCCTGATATAACTACCCCTAATTGTCTAGGCTTAAGCCAGCCGGTAGTTTCTGCGCCAAAAAGCGCCTTTCTTTTTTTTAACAAAAACTTTCGTGATGTCTAAACCAACTCGACTCTATTGGGGAAAATCGTACGAAAATATCCCCGAACTAAATCTAAATCAGCTTCAGCGTGAATCATGGAATTGGTTTTTAGAGACAGGTATTCGAGAAAGCATCAAGGAAATCGTTCCCGTAGAAGACTTCACCGGAAAAAATTGGAATTTGGAATTTTTAGGTCATACAGTTGAAAAGCCTGCTCTCACTCCTCAGACCGCCATGCTAAAAGGTCTGACTTACTCCTCAGCGCTTCGCATTCAGGCAAAACTCACCAATTTACAAACAAACAAAACCACACAAGGTGAAGTGTTTTTGGGTGACATTCCTCAGATGACTGATCGCGGAACTTTCATTATCAACGGAGTCGAGCGCGCTATTATCAATCAGATCGTGCGTTCACCTGGGGCTTACTTCGGATCTGAATTAGACGCAGTATCGGGTCGCATGCTCCACAACGCCGAGCTTCGCCCTATTCGTGGTACATGGCTGGAATTCGAAGTTTCCCGAAATGATGTTTTGTCAGTTCGTATTGATCGTCGTCGTAAGTTTGTCGCCACCACATTGCTTCGTGCATTAGGCCTTTCCTCAAACGACCAGATTCTCGCCTTATTTAAAGATACAGATGTTGATGCTGACCACCACTATCTCGAAAGTACTCTGGCCAAAGACACCACCCACACCACCGAAGAAGCCCTGATCGAAATCTACAAAAAACTCCGTCCCGGCGAACCAATCGTTTTGGACAACGCCCAGAAGTTAATCTTTGATCTTTTCTTCAATTCTCGCCGCTATGACCTGGGACAGGTTGGTCGTCACAAATTAAACAAAAAATTCGGCTTGGATTCTGATCAACAGTTCCTCACCCGCGAGGACTTGATTATGGCTATCAAATACCTAATCAACCTTCAGAATGGTCACGGCAAAGTTGATGACATTGATCATTTGGCCAATCGCCGCATTCGTCGCGTTGGCGAACTTGTTGCCCAGACTGCTTTCCGTGATGGACTGCTTCGTCTTGAGCGTACCATCAAAGAAAAGATGAGCTTGGTTTCTACCGAAGATTTGGTTACTCCGGCTATGTTGGTAAACGCCCGCCCGGTTATCGCCTCAATAAACGAATTCTTTAGAAGTTCCCAGCTGTCACAGATTCTTGAGCAGACCAATCCGCTTTCAGAAATTGACCATTTGCGTCGTCTTACCGTTATGGGTCGCGGTGGTATCACCCGCGAACGCGCTTCATTCAGTATCCGCGACGTCAACAGTAGCCAATACGGTCGTATCGACCCTGTTAGATCTCCTGAAGGTACCAATATCGGTTTGGTCACTTACCTGGCCTTGTACACCCGTGTCAACGAACTTGGTTTCTTGGAATCTCCCTACCGCAAACTTATCAAACAGGAAGTTGGCGGCGTAACCAAAGTCAAAATTAGCGACGAAATAATCTACCTCACTGCCGATGACGAAGAGGCCTATCACATCTCACACGCCGACGTCCACACAAACGCCGAAGGTTATATCGTCGAAGAATGGTTACCTATTCGCTATCAGGGCAACTTCTCCGAGGGTTCAGTCGACCTGGTTGATCTCATCGATGCTGTTCCTAGACAGGTTGTCGGAGCTTCAGCATCTCTGATTCCGTTTTTGGCCAATGACGCTGCCAACCGCGCGCTCATGGGTTCAAACATGCAGACTCAGGCGGTACCTTTGGTAAAGCCACAAAGTCCTATCGTTGGTACTGGTATAGAAAAAGATATTGCTGCATCCATGGGTTGGTGTGTTTATGCCCGCCACTCTGGTACAGTTTCCTACGTCGATTCCCAGAAGATCGTCATCAAGTTAGACAAAAAAGTTGAAAAAGCCGAAAACGCCGAAAACATTTCTATCAAAGGCGATCTCGAGACTTACACCCTCATCAAATTCAAGCGCACTTCCCAGAGTTCCTGTTTCAATCAGACTCCCACTGTATCAATTGGTGAAAAAGTCACCAAAGGCCAGCTCCTTATCGATGGTCCCTCATCTCAGGCCGGTGAGCTCGCTCTTGGCCAAAACCTCGTCATTGCCTACGCATCCTTTGAAGGACTTGGATACGAAGATGCCATCGCCATTTCCGAAAGATTGGTCAGAGATGATGTATTGACCTCCATCCATGTGGAAGAATATGAAGCCGATATTGTCGACACCAAGTTGGGCCCCGAAGAGCTGACTCGCGATATTCCCAATGTTGGTGAGACTTTCCTTGCCAATTTGGATGCCGAAGGCATCGTCACTATTGGTTCAGAGGTAAATCCTAATGACATTCTGGTAGGAAAGATTGCTCCAAAAGGTGAAACTGAGCTGTCTGCAGAAGAACGTCTTCTTCGTGCTATCTTTGGTGAGAAAGCCCGCGATGTCCGCGACACCTCTCTCCGCATGCCGCATGGTGAGCGGGGGATAGTCGTCGACGTTCAGGTTCTGGATCGTGAAGCCGGTGATGAACTTCCTCCCGGAGTGAACAAGCGTGTCATCGTCAAAGTCGCCCAGATGAGAAAGATCAGCGTCGGAGACAAACTCGCCGGTCGTCACGGAAACAAAGGTGTTATCAGTCGCATCGTTCCTGTTGCAGACATGCCTTACCTGTCTGACGGTACTCCCGTTGATATTTTGATCTCTCCTCTGTCTGTCTTGGCTCGTATGAATCTAGGTCAGCTTCTTGAAGCTCGCTTGGGTTGGGCCATGGACAAGCTCGGCCAAAAAGTTGGCGTCCCCGCATTTGAAAAGATTGCCGAAGACAAAATAGCCACAGCAATGGCACAAGCCAACTTGCCCATCTCTGGAAAGGCCCAGTTGTTTGATGGAAAGACAGGTCGTCCCATGGAAGAAGAAACAGTTGTCGGAATCAGCTACATCTTGAAGCTTCACCACATGGTCGAAGACAAGACTCACGCTCGTTCCACGGGTCCTTACTCACTGGTTACCCAGCAGCCTCTTGGGGGTAAAGCTCAGATGGGTGGTCAGCGTTTGGGAGAAATGGAAGTTTGGGCTCTCGAAGCGCACAAAGCTGCCCATACCCTGCAGGAAATGCTTACTATCAAATCAGACGATGTCGTCGGCCGCGCCAAAGCTTTTGAAGCTATTGTCAAAGGTACCGAAATCCCCACCAGCTCTGTTCCCGAATCGTTCAACGTTCTTGTCAAAGAACTTCAGAGCTTGGGTCTGCAAATCGTCCCCCATGGAGTCAAAACCAAACCGGCTTCTGACTCAACCACCGCCTCAGCCGCAGATGATACTTCGCTTCCCACCGATGATGCGGTAAAATCTGCTGTCCTCACAACTGTAGTCGAACCCGAAACCATGTCAGTAGTTGACCTGCAGGAGGAGGCTAATTAAATCTATGCCAACCGCACACATAAATAAATCCGACAATTTCCAGGACTCATTCAAAAACATCCAGGACTTCCACAGTCTCCAGATTCGTCTGGCTTCTCCCGATGTCATCAAAAAATGGTCCCATGGTGAAATCACCAAACCCGAGACCATCAACTATCGCACTCTTCGTCCCGAAAAAGACGGTCTGTTCGATGAAAGAATATTCGGGCCAGTAAAAGATTGGGAATGTTACTGTGGTAAATACAAGCGTATCCGCTACAAAGGGATCGTCTGCGACAAGTGTGGTGTTGAAGTCACTCATTCCCGTGTTCGTCGTGAGCGCATGGGTCATATCACATTGGCTTGTCCGGTGACACATGTTTGGTACTTCAAAGGATCTCCTTCTCGTCTGTCTCTGCTTCTTGATGTTTCTCCAAAATCTCTGGAGTCAGTCATCTACTTTGCTCAATACATGGTTATTTCCGTCGATGAGACTCAGCGCCAAAAGACTCTTGAGCGTATCCAAAAAGAATTTGCCGAAAAGAAAGATCTTATTCGTTCCGACTATGGCAAGCGTGCAGCCGAAGCCGAAAAAACCGCCAAATCAGAAGAGAAATCTCTCCACTCTCAGGACCTGAATGAAGATTCTTTGGCTCTGGCAATAGATCAGGTCAACCTCAAAGCCAAGCAGATGGCCCAAACGGTCAAAGATCAGGAAGCCGTAGAGACCGAAAAGACCGCCAGTCTTTACCAACGCCTCACAGACATCGTCCAATCCGTCAAGCCCACCAGCATCGTCAGTGAAGATGAATATCTGAAGCTTCTTGAATACGACGCTCTCGACTTTGCTACCTTGGGCATGGGTGCAGAGGCCATTCTCGACGTCGTCAAAGAATTGGACCTTGGTGCCATGGCCAATGAACTGCGTCAGGAAGTTGCTTCCACTTCAGGTCAGCGCCACATCAAAGCCACCAAGCGTCTGCGGGTTGTCGATGGACTGCGAAGAAGCGAGATTGATCCCTCCTGGATGATTCTCAAGACACTTCCCGTCATCCCCCCGGATCTTCGTCCTATGGTCCAGCTCTCAGGTGGTCGTTTTGCCACCTCTGATCTAAACGATCTTTATCGTCGCGTCATCAACCGCAACAACCGCCTCAAGCACTTGATGGATCTTGGTGCTCCCGAAATCATATTGCGCAATGAAAAGCGTATGCTTCAGGAAGCTGTTGACGCTTTGATTGATTCCACACAGAGATCAACTCGCACTAGTCGTGTCCCGGTTCAGGCCAAATCAAAGTCGCTTTCTGACATTCTCCGTGGTAAGCAGGGTCGCTTCCGTCAAAATCTTTTGGGTAAACGTGTTGACTACTCAGGACGTTCAGTCATTGTCGTTGGACCAGATCTCAAGATCAATCAATGTGGTCTTCCCAAGGAAATGGCTCTGGAAATGTTCAAGCCGTTTGTTCTTCGCCAGATGATTGTTCAGGGTCTGGCTCCAAACGTCAAATCGGCCAAAAACCTTTTGGAATCCCGACCTCCGGAAGTTTTCGATATTCTCGAAAGCATTACCAAAAACCACCCCATCCTGCTCAATCGTGCCCCGACTTTGCACAAACTTTCAATTCAGGCTTTCTACCCCATCTTGATCGAGGGTTCCGCCATCCAGATTCATCCTTGTATTTGTTCCGGATTCAACGCTGATTTCGACGGAGACCAAATGGCCGTACATGTTCCTCTCAGCGAGCAGGCGGTTGAAGAAGTCAAAGAATTGATGATGCCTGAAAACAATCTCAGAAAACCAGCCGATGGTACCCCCATCTCTGTTCCTTCTACAAAAGAAATGGCTTTGGGCAACTACTACCTCACCTCACTCGATCCCCAGATTGATGCCTATCCCACCATTTTTTCTTCCAAAGAAGAAGCTATCCTTGCCTACAACATTGGCAAACTGCGACTTCGCCAAAAGATTAAAGCTCTTCACAATGGAGCCATCATTGAGACAACAGTAGGACGCCTGATCTTCAACGAAATTATTCCCTCCGAACTGGGTTTTATCAACGAGCCAGTTCGTCGTTCCACTGTCGTCAATTTGTTCAACAAGGCTTTCAAGATTTATGACACCGCCACCATCGTCAAATTGATCGACGATATCAAAAACTTAGGTTTCTGGGCAGGAACTTTGTCAGGTATTTCTGTCAGTATCACCGACTGTGTTATCTCACCCGAGAAGGATGGCATCATCAAAGCCGCCAACGGTCGTGCCGCTGAAGTAGAAAACAACTATTCCCTCGGACTAATCACATTGGAAGAAAAGAAGCGCTTGTCTCAGGAAGTTTGGTTGGAAACCACCGAAAAACTTGCAGATGTCACTTGGGATTTGTTTGCCCCCACCAATCCTATCAAGTTGATTATCGACGCTCAGGTCGGTAAGGCTTCCCGCGAACAGGTACGTCAGCTTTCCGCTATGCGTGGTCTCGTCGTCGACCCATTGGGACGTATCGTTGATCTACCACTAAAGAGCAATTATCGCCAGGGATTCTCCTCTTTTGAATACGTATCAGCCGCCCGTGGTGAACGTAAGGGTTTGTCAGATACCGCTGTCAGAACCGCAGACGCAGGTTACTTGACCCGACGTCTCGTTGATGTTGCCCATGACGCCATTGTCCGGGCTGAGGACTGTGGTACCCAAAGCGGCATCACTATTTCCAAGACCGACCATCGTTCCAAGGCTTTCTCCGCTCGCATTTTTGGCCGCGTCTTGGCAGGAGACGTCGTCTCCCCAAAGACCAAAAAAGTTATGTTCGCCAAGGGATCAGTTGTTGACGAACAGGCCCAGTCCGCAATTCTTGCAGAAGGCGTAGAATCCGTATTTGTTCGTTCACCGCTGACCTGTGAATCACGCTACGGTATCTGTGCTGCCTGTTATGGTTGGAGCCTCGCGACTATGGCCATGACCAAGATTGGTGATCCAGTCGGTGTCATAGCTGCACAAAGCATTGGTGAACCAGGAACTCAGATGACTCTTCACGGTAAGCGAGGTGGTCAGTCAGTAGGTAGCATTGACGTTACTCAGGGGTTGCCTCGTGTCGAAGAACTCTTTGAGTCCCGCACTCCCAAGCTCGTTTCACCTTTGGCTGAAATTTCCGGAAAAGTTGAAGTTACCGAAACAGACGAAGGTTACAAAGTTCGCATCAGAAATACCTCCGTCAAACCAATCGAAGAACGTGAATATATCATTCCTCTGGCCGCCGAGCTCAAAGTTGCCGATGGTGATCTCGTCTCTGTCGGTCAGCAATTGGCCACAGGCGCATTGGATATCAAAGAAGCCCTCGAAGTTCGTGGTCTTCGCGGCGCTCAGGAATATCTCATCGAAGAAATTCAGGCCGTTTACGAATCTCAGGGAGTACCAATTCACGACAAGCACTTTGAAGTCATCGTCAGAAAGATGAGTGATCGTGTCCGTATTCTCAGCCAGGGTGACACCATCATGCTGCCCGGCGACATTATTGACCGTGCTACTTTTGAAAACGAAAATGCCAAAGTCTTGGCCGCCGGAGGCGAACCCGCAACAGCTCAGGTCGTTATATTGGGTATTACCCGAGCTGCACTAAAGACCAGCTCATGGTTGTCAGCTGCTTCCTTTATTGAGACCACTTCTCAATTAGCTGAAGCCGCGGTCGAAGGTAAGGTTGATTACTTATTAGGTCTCAAGGAAAATGTCATCATTGGTCGCTTAATTCCCACTAGCCCAGACCGAGCAGTTATCGCCTACAACTAAGACATGCCTACCATCAATCAACTTATTCGTAAATCCCGAAAACTAAAAGTAAAAAAAGTTCGCGCTACCGCTCTGCGTCGTTCT
Organism: uncultured Gammaproteobacteria bacterium; assembly: GCA_964502885.1. Classification (GTDB taxonomy): domain Bacteria; phylum Patescibacteriota; class Microgenomatia; order CAZETR01; family Amesbacteraceae; genus XYB1-FULL-44-23. Next base: position 5,070 of record CAZCXU010000001.1, on the reverse strand, counting down.
TTCAATGCTAAGGATCGTATCTTTGTTCCCGTAGCCAGCCCGTTCAAACGCGGAGTTGTCACTGTTGTAAAGACCATGACCCCTAAAAAGCCAAACTCAGCTTTGCGCAAAATTGCCCGTGTTCGTCTTTCCAACAAAGTTGAAGTCACTGCCTACATCCCCGGTATTGGCCACAACATCGCCGAGCATGGTATCGTCATGGTACGTGGTGGCCGCGTCAAAGATCTTCCTGGTGTAAAATATCACATCGTTAGAGGTAAGTACGACGCCGGCGGAGTAGAGAATCGTCGTCAAAGTCGTTCTAAATACGGGGCCAAGAGCGTTTCCGGTCCCAAGACTGCCGCTGCTAGCTAATCAAAAAACATATGCGTTCAAAACAATCACCAATTCGCAAAGTAGACCCGGATCCGGTTTATAATTCAGTGCTCGTTTCCAAGCTCATCAATCGCACCATGCTCAATGGCAAGAAAAACGCCGCCCGAAAACAAGTTTACGATGCTCTGAAAGTCCTCGAGACCAAGACCGGTAAAAATCCATTGGAATATCTTAATGCCGCCATTGAAAACATTAGACCGCAAATGGAAGTTCGTGCCCGTCGTATTGGTGGTGCTGCTTATCAGGTTCCGGTTCCTGTTCGAGGAGTTCGCAAAGATTCTTTGGCTATTCGCTGGCTTATCACTGCCGCAGTTGCCAGACCAAGCACCGAGTTTCACCATTTTTCAGAAAAACTTGCTGCCGAATTGATGGATGCCACAAACAATACTGGCGCTGCCATAAAGAAAAAGTTAGATACTCACCGCATGGCCGAAGCCAACAAAGCCTTCGCCCATTTCCGCTGGTAATTTAAAACACAAAACTATGGCACATTATGTAGGACCAAAAAATCGCTTATCCCGCAAAGAGGGAGCAGACTTATACGGAAAAGGCCTAAAATTACGCCGTGCTACCACCCCTCCCGGACAGCATGGACCAAAAGGCGCACCACGTCCAACTGATTTCGGTTCCCAGCTTCGTGAAAAGCAGAAAACCAAAAGAATTTATGGTATAATGGAAGGACAGTTTCGTGGGTACTTTGACAAGGCGAAAATGGTTCGCGGCAAGACTGGAGAACATCTTCTCCGTCTTCTCGAAACCAGATTAGACAATGTTGTTTACCGCCTGGGCTTTGCCTCTACTAGAGCAATGGCCAGACAGCTTGTCTCTCATGGGCATGTATTAATCAACGGCAAAATTGTAAGTATTGCCTCCTATCAGATCAAGGTGGGGGAGACTATTTCAATTGACCCCAAGACAAATAACATTCCACATGTTAAAATTCGCCTGGAAAATCCCGATGTAGTCCTTCCTGCCTGGCTAAAGCGAGACGGTTCCATGGGGCAAGTAATCAGCTTGCCAACCAGGGATGATGTCGGTGGTGCTATTAACGAACAACTTATCGTGGAGTTTTACTCCCGCTAAAAATAAATGACAAAACCGCAATTCACAATCAAAATTGAAGAAGAAAACGCCAAATTTGGTCGCTTCGTTCTCGAACCATTGCCACAGGGATTTGGTGATACTCTGGGAAATTCTCTTCGTCGTGTTTTATTGTCTGCTATCCCCGGTGCAGCCATCACCAGCGTGAAAGTAAACGGTGTAAATCATCAATTCACTTCTTTGGATGGCATGCAGGAAGATGTTGTTGAAGTCGTTTTGGCTCTCAAACAACTTCGCCCGGCTTACAAAGGCGACAAACCGGCCCGAATCACCCTTTCCGCTTCAGGCCCTGGTGAAGTTACCGCTGCTCAATTTGAACTTCCTTCAGATGTTACGATTGCCAATCCTGAGTTAGTTTTGGCCCATCTTTCAGATAAGTCAGCAAAATTAGAATTAGAGGCCACCGTAGAATCCGGTTTTGGCTACTCTCCCGCCGAAGACAGAAAAAGCAATACTCTCGGTCTAATTCCCACAGATGCCACTTTTACTCCGGTTATCCGTGTCAATTACAAAGTCGAAATGACCCGCGTTGGTCGTATTACCAACTTTGATAAATTAAACATCGAGATTTACACTGACGGCACAATCTCCCCCAAAAACGCACTAGTGACCGCTTCTCAGACTTTGGTAAATTACTTTTCCGCAATCGTTTCTCCTGATGTAGACGAAGAAGTAAAATCATCCATTTCCGTTTCTACTAAATCGACCGTTGGTTCCACGGTTTCTATCGAAGAATTGGATCTTCCCACTCGCATTGCCAACGCTCTGCAAAAAGCGAATTTCCAAACCGTAGCCGATATTTTATCTATTCCCCGAGCTCAATTGGCAAAAGTTAAGAACTTAGGTGGAAAGTCAGTCGATGTTATTGTTGAAGCGCTTAAAGAACGCGGTTTCGAACTTGCCCAATGACACATGCGTCACAATGTTTTTGGAAAACAACTCTCTCGTGATACCGGACAGCGTCAGGCTCTCCTGAAAGGTCTGGCGGGGGCTCTTATCCGCTCAGAAGCTATAGAAACTACCGAAGCCAAAGCTAAAGCTGCGATTGGTCTGATCGAAAAACTTATCACCAAAGCCAAAAAAGCTACTTTGGAAAACACTCGACAGATCGAAGAAGTAATTGTAGACAAGGATTTGGTCGAAAAACTGGTTAAAGAGATTGCCCCACGTTTCAAAAGCACTCCTGGTGGTTATCTTCGCTTAATCAAACTAGGTACCCGAGCCGGAGACAATGCTCCTATGGTTCGTATGGAATTTACCGCCTCAGCTTCCGTCGCTGCTCCGGTAGTTGTTCCAGCTGAAACTCCAAAAGCCCCCAAAGCTTCAAAGGCCAATACTCCCGCCGGAAAGAAACCTGCCAAAACTAAGACTTCTTCCAAGAAGTAACTTTTCAAAAAATATATGAGAACACATTCGCCTAAATCTAGTGATATTGCACGCAAGTGGTATCTTTTTGATGCCAAAGGTCAGGTCTTGGGCAGACTAGCCACTCAAATAGCAAAGATCTTAATGGGTAAAGACAAGGTGGACTTCGTCCGCCACTTTGATATGGGTGACCATGTTGTGGTAATCAACGCTTCCGAAGTTGCTGTTACCGGTCTTAAGGCTCAGCAAAAAGTCTACCATCATCACTCAGGTTTCCCCGGAGGAATGAAAGTTACTTCCTACGAACGCATGCTCGAGGTTCATCCTGACCGTATCATTATCGCCGCAGTTCGTGGTATGTTGCCTAACAACAAACTTCGTGACAGAATGCTAAAGCATCTTCACGTCTATGCTGAAGCCAATCATCCTTATACCGAACAATTTAAAGCCGTCAAATAACCATGTCTGAAACCAAACCCCGAATTCTTTCCTCAGCCGTTGGCCGCCGCCGCGAATCTGTTGTATCGGTAAGATTAGTCTCAGGTGCCGGAGAAATTACCGTAAACAACAAACCAGCTTCAGAATATTTCCCTGGGCTGTTTTCCAAAATGAAATACGAACAGCCTTTTAAGGTTATCCCTGGGAAGTTTGCCGCAGTTGCCAAAGCCATGGGTGGTGGAAAAAATGGTCAACTGGAAGCTTTGGTTTTGGGTATTGCCCGCGCTCTTTCCGATCTCAAAGAAGAGAACAAATCTTTGCTTCGCGCAGCAGGACTTTTGACCCGCGATTCCCGCACCAGACAGCGCCGCAAGGTAGGTACTGGCGGTAAAGCTCGCCGTCGCAAACAATCCCCCAAACGCTAATTTCTATCGTTTTCTGGCCGTCTTCTGTTGTCATTCCGAGCAACGTCGAGGAATCCCTTTGTCTTATTCTTTCTTGTCATCCCGAGCAAACGAAGTGCGCCGAGGGATTCCTTTCTTTTCTTTTGCCTTTTCTTCCCTCGTGAATTACCCTATCCTATCTCCAGAGGTATTCATGTTTCGTCGGCTTCGTTATTACGTCTACATCATGGCTAGCGACTCAGGTACTTTATACATCGGTTTTACAAACAACCTTATTCGTCGTGCCTGCGAGCATCAAAACGGATTCTTTTCGGGGTTCACCAAAAAATACAAATGTCACAAATTAATTCACTTTGAATGTTTCTTCGACGTAAACGAGGCAATTGCAAGGGAGAAGCAGCTCAAACATTGGAACAGGTCAAAAAAGGTTGTCCTGATCAAAAAAACCAATCCCACCTGGAGTGATCTGAGTAGTAAGTTGCTAAGACTGGTGGCCTGAGCGCATAGTGATAGTATCATGAAGAAAGTAGCTGCTGGTTTGCTGGCTGCAGCAACTCTAACAGGTGCTAGCCTCATTGCAAAGAATCTGGTCGATCCCTACGAGACAGTACTTCAGGTCGTTGACGGAGATACTTTCTTCCTCAAATCAAATCATCAAACCGTCCGCCTCTTTGGTCTCGATGCTCCCGAGCTTCAGAATTGTTATGGACTGGAGTCAATGCAACGGCTAGACGAACTTCTCAAGAAACGCAAAGTTCAATTACGGGAACCACTTGCCGATCATTTCGGGCGCATTGTTGCTCTGGTTTATGTAGATGGGAAACTCATCAACGAAATTTTGATCAGGGAAGGATTTGCCGCTTATCGTAGTGAACCGGGCAGTGGCAAAGAACTCATGAAGTCAGCTCATGAATACGCAAAAGCCAATAAAATCGGCATTTATTCTTCTGCCTGTGTCGACGAAACCCCACCAAACCCCAAGTGCAATATCAAAGGCAATCATGATCTTGATCGTGATGCCTATCTCTATCTTTTACCAAGTTGCCTGCATTACACTCTGGTAAATATTCGCCGTTTTGAGGGCGACCGTTGGTTCTGTACCGTCAAAGAAGCCGAAGCTGCTGGTTTCAGTCGTTCCCCTGCTTGCGATAGGGATATAAAACCCCGACCATAAGGTCGTGGGCTATTGATATAATAAACATCTTATGGAACCATTACCAGCCACAGCAGCTCCGGAAACTCCACTCACAGCAAATAACCCAGCCCCCCCAATTTCTACTCCTCCCGTCGCTGTAACCAGCTCTCTCCCTTGGCTGAAAATATCAGCATCAATTCTGCTTATTATTCTGATTGGCGTCGGCATTTTTTTCTTTGCAAGACAGTTGTT